>NZ_SMCL01000010.1:0-178008 GCF_004343065.1 Neorhizobium sp. S3-V5DH | reverse complement strand
TAGCCCATCTGCATGGTTCGTGATCGATGGCCGAAAGAACGCTGATCGTCAGGCATCATCCATCGCGCCGAGCGCAGTTGCTCGTAAGTTTTCCTCACCGTCACTGCATCCCCTCCGCGCACACAGCGGCCACTTCCGTCTGTGCTTCCGTCAAACTGATATTTTAGTTTGACATATATTTCAACGGCGGCCCTTCATTGTGCATTGTCCGTGCTGCGGCTATGGATGAGCGAAAAGGATTGGCTCGTATGAATTCCCAGCTTGCCACGACGCTCGGCTTTTGGGCACCCGGTTTTCCAGTCGTCCTCGGCGGCACTGTCCAACGGATTTATGACGACCTGCGCAAACGGATCGTCACCATCCAGCTTCCGCCGGACACAACGTTGTCGCGCACCGAACTTTCCGAGACCTACGAAGTCAGCCAGACCCCGATTCGCGAGGCATTGCAGCTTCTCAAACAGGAGGGATTGGTTCGCATCCATCCGCAATCCCGCACCGTAGTGACCCGGATCGATGTCCTGCAGATTCACGAGGCGCATTTCCTTCGCGTTGCACTGGAAACCGAAGTCTGCCGCCGCTTGGCCAATGACCCCGATCTGGATCCGAGCGTCGTCACGCGTGCCCGTTCGATTATCAAGATGCAGTCGGCGATCGCCGACGATGCCGAGCAGGTCGCGATCTTCCAGGAGCTCGATGAGATCTTCCACCAGACATTGTTTGCCGGCGCAAAGCGCAGCGGCCTGCACCAGCTGGTTCGCGAACGCTCCGGTCATCTGGAACGCATTCGTCGTCTTCATCTGCCCGAAAAGGGCAAGATCGTCAGCATTCTCGAAGGCCATCGCGCCATCATCGAGGCCATTGCCGCACGCGACGAACAGGGTGCCGTCAATGCCATCCGCGAGCATCTGAGCCGCACTGTCGCAAAGGTCGAAGACCTCCGAAAGGAATTCCCTCACTATTTCGTCTGAGAATGCCGCGTCGGCGTTGGTTAATCCAAGAATCCGTCTTCATTGACAATCCCTGTGGCTGGCTGGCGCCCCGCGAAAGTGTGAGATCCGCCCGTCTTTTCAGCCGCTTTCTTCACCTAAAAGCCGAATGACGCTCTGCCTCATGTGAAAGTTCATGACCTCGCGTGCAAGCGCGGGATCACCGGCCTTGATGGCTTCGAGAACACGACCGTGTTCCTCCACGACACGCGGCGCTACCTGATCGGCCGGCCGCTCCTGCAGCTTGCGGGTAAACTCCATCGTCAGCTTGATCTGGTTGCGCATCGTGCCGAGCGCGAAGGTGAAATAAGGGTTGCGAGCCGCCTGTGCCACGGCCATGTGAAAGGCGAAGTCGGCGTCAAGCACACCCTCGCCGCGCGGCAGGGTCAGCATTCGCCGATGCGCTTCCTCGATGCCGCGGATCGCTTCTGGATCGCAAAGCCGTGCTGCATCTTCCGCCGCCGCGCATTCCACCACCTGGCGAAACCGCATGCAGCGCTTCATGTCGAACACTGTCTGGATCGACAGGCTCTGAATGTCGGTGGTTGCCGGCACGACATCCGCGCGAGGCTGTACGAAGTTGGCCGATCCGCGCCGCGAGACGATCCGGCCGGCTTCCCGCATCTTCACCAGTGCCTTTCGCAGGACAGGACGCGAAACGCCGAACTGACGGGCAAGCTCTGCCTCCGGCGGCAGGCGTCCGCCGCCGTGCCAGGCCGGCGCATCAAGCATCGCTTCGAGCCGGGCGAGCACATGAGACGACAGGTCTTGCAGGGGACGTGTTTGTTGAGTGATCTCATTCATCACGCCCATACTACCGTCGGCATTCCGCCATTCCAATAGGGAGGGCAAATTTACTAATATTTACTTATATTGACAAATTGGTTTGCCTGCGCAATTAATAACACGATGCGGTGAGTGATTGCCGCCAAAGAACCTAAAGCCGCGTGACCAGAATTGCGGGACAGTGACAGAGGATCGGATGCTTATCGAGCCGAATTCGTCGACACCCACCATGGACAGCCCCCTCGCCCGGCACACGCCGCATATCGTTTCCGTGCGGGCTATCCCGGTTGCAGGGCAGGACAGCATGTTGCTCAACCTGAGCGGCGCGCACGCCCCTTTCTTCACCCGCAACCTCGCGATCATCGAAGATGACTCTGGCCATACCGGCATCGGTGAAGTTCCCGGCGGCGAGGCAATCCGCAGGACGATCGAGGAAGCGGGCCCGCTCCTGATCGGACAGACGACCGGCAACTATAACAGCTTGCTCAACAAGATTCAGAAGGCTTTCGGCGACCGTGATAGCGGCGGCCGTGGGCTGCAGACTTTTGATCTGCGCACCACTATCCACGTGGTGACGGCGCTGGAGTCGGCTCTGCTCGACCTTCTCGGCCAGCATCTCGGCGTGCCGGTGGCAGCCCTTCTCGGCGATGGCCAGCAGCGCGATCGGGTCGAGATGCTCGGCTATCTCTTTTATGTCGGCGACCGACGCAAGACTGACCTGCCCTATCGCGATGGCAAAGACGAAACGGACGCCTGGTTGCGACTGCGCGACGAGCAGGCCCTGACCCCGGAGGCGATCGTCCGGCTCGCCGAGGCGACGAAGGAGCGTTACGGTTTTCGCGACTTCAAGCTGAAAGGCGGCGTCTTGCAAGGCGACGAGGAAATCGAGGCGGTAACGGCAATTGCCCGCCGCTTCCCCGAAGCGCGCGTGACGCTTGATCCGAATGGCGCGTGGTCGCTGGAAGAGGCCATTCGCCTCTGTAAGGGGCGCGGCGACGTGCTCGCCTATGCAGAAGACCCCTGCGGCGCCGAGCAGGGTTATTCCGGCCGCGAGATCATGGCCGAATTCCGCCGTGCCACCGGTCTGCCGACCGCTACCAACATGGTGGCAACAGACTGGCGCCAACTCTCACATGCCATCCAGCTGCAATCGGTCGACATTCCGCTGGCCGACCCGCATTTCTGGACCATGCAGGGCTCGGTGCGCGTCGCGCAGATCTGCCAGACCTTCGGCATGACCTGGGGCTCGCATTCCAACAACCATTTCGATGTATCGCTAGCCATGTTCACCCATGTGGGCGCGGCAGCACCCGGACGCGTCACCGCGCTCGATACCCATTGGATCTGGCAGGACGGCCAGCGGCTGACCCGCGAGCCGCTGAAGATCGAGGACGGACATATCGCCGTACCGGACCGGCCAGGTCTCGGTGTCGAACTGGATATGAGCCAAGTCGAGAAGGCTCACGAACTGTACCTGAAACACGGGCTCGGCGCGCGCGATGACGCGACCGCCATGCAGTACCTCATCAAGGGCTGGCGCTTCGACAACAAGCGGCCTTGCCTCGTGCGATAGCCACAGAACGTCCGAGCGCCCGGGCGACATCACCTGGAAGCGGCGCCAAGGATCATTAGGAGGATGAACCTATGAAAGCAAAAAACCTGATCGCCATTTCACTCGGCCTTGGCATCGCCTTTGCGGCGGGCGTTGCCAAAGCCTTCCCGGATGGCCCGATCACTATTGTCGTACCCTTCCCGCCAGGCGGCGCGACCGACACGACTGCGCGGCTGATGGAACCGCAGATGTCAAAAGTATTGGGCGCAAACATTGTCGTGGAAAACAAACCGGGCGCCACCGGTGCGATCGGGGCCGGCCTGGTCGCCGATGCCGAAGCCAACGGCCAAACGTTGCTGGTCGCCTCGCTCGGCACCTTTGCCACCAATCCCTACCTGCAGAAGAAGCTCTCCTACGATCCGATGAAGGACTTCGATCTCCTGACCGTCGCCGTGAGCACGCCCAATGTGCTTGTCGCGACGCCGAAATTCACGGCAAACAGCGTGCAGGAACTCATCTCGGCCATGAAGGAAAAGCCGGAGAGCGTCACTTTTGCAAATTCCGGCACCGGCTCCTCCGACCACCTGACCGCAGCCCTCTTCTGGCAGGCGACCGGCACCAAAGGTGTGCATGTGCCCTATAAGGGAGGTTCCGCCGCACAGGCCGATCTCGTCGGCGGCCATGTGGACGTGTCGTTCCAGAACCTCGGCGCCATCATGAACTTCGTGCAGGCGGGGCAGATGAAGGCGCTCGCACAGACCGGCGAGAAGCGCCATCCGCTGCTGCCGAACGTGCCCACGCTCACCGAACTCGGCTACGGCAATGTCGTGGTCAACGCCTGGCAGGGTGTTGCCGCGCCCAAGGGTCTACCGGCCGACGTCAAGGCGAAACTCAATCAGGCGATCCAGGCCTCGCTCAAAGACCCCGAGGTGGTCGCCAAGTTCAGCAAGCTGGGCTTCGAGGTCGTGGCGAACTCCAATGAAGAGTTCGCCACCTATCTCGGCAAGGAGATGACGCGCTGGAAGGACGTCATCGAAAAAGGCAATATCAGCGCGGAATGATCCGTGAAAATGGCCGCCGAAGTCTCTTCGGCGGCCATGTTTCATAAGGAAGCCGCCCTGAACGGATAGAACTGCAGGGCCGTTTCATCAAGCTGGTAGACGCTAGACAAGCGGGGCCGACGCTCTTGCGCTCTCTGCGATCGGAACAACGGCGGCTTCCATGCTTTCCGTCGTCGTGCCGGTCACGATGAAGCCGAGCAGCGGCGCAGCGATGCCAGCGGCTTTCAGCTTCGGCATGTCGTCCCCGACGAACCGCTTCTGGCTCGGCGCGATGACCGGGATGCCAGCCTTGCTGGTGATGTCCCTGTAGCGGGCAAGATCGGTCTCATTCAGCGGTTTGCCATAGTCTGCGAAGGCGGCGACAGACGCCTCCATCATCACGCCCGGAATGGCGATGATCTTTGCCAATTCCTCATCCGTGCCCTTTTCACCGAGAGCCGGCATCGGCCTGAGCCTGGATTGCAGGAGATGCGGCTGCATGTCACTGAAATAGATATTGAAACCCTCGAAACCGAGATCGGCAAGCGCATCCATTTCTTCAGGGCTCGGCACCTTCTCCTGTCCAGCCATGACCAGTAACGGCACGCCAAGTGTCGCAAGTTTTTCGAAGAAGGGCCGCTCCTCGGCAAAGCTTCCGAAGGTCGTGCCCGAGGCGCGATGATAGGCGTTGAGGTGGACCTTGATCGCGAACGCCCCTGCCCCGATCGCGGCTTTCGCAAGATCGAGATCGTGGCGGGCGAGCGAGACGATGACGGGAAATTCCCCACCGCGCAGCGCCCTGGTAAGTCTGGTTTCCGGATAGATTGGCATGGATAAGACCTCAGTTCAAACGCTGCCCATCATCGGCCGCGAAGAGGTGGGCGGTATTGATATCCGGACGAACACGGATCGTCGCGCCTGGAGAGAGCGAGACGCGCTCGCGAAAAACGCCCGTGATCTGCGTTTCGCCGAGCTTCATCGTCACCTGAGTCTCCGAGCCCATCGGCTCGACGAGCACAATTTCGGCCGGCACCCCACTGCTATCGAGGACGAAGTGCTCCGGCCGGATACCATAGATCGCCTTGCGAGCACGGAATTTATTTGCCGATTCCGGCAGCGGCAACAGGATACCAGGCGCAGCAAATCCTTCCGCGGTGATCATGCCGGTCAGGAAATTCATGGCCGGCGAACCGATGAACCCTGCCACGAACTGGTTGGCGGGTCGGTCGTAGAGATCGAGCGGCGCGCCAATCTGCTCCACCCGGCCACCGTTCAGCACCACGATCTTGTCGGCCATGGTCATGGCTTCAACCTGATCGTGAGTAACATACACAGTAGTCGTCCTAAGCTTCTGGTGCAGGCTCTTGATCTCGCCCCGCATGACGACACGCAGCTTCGCATCGAGATTCGACAGAGGTTCGTCGAAGAGAAACACTTGCGGGTTGCGAACGATCGCCCGGCCCATAGCGACGCGCTGCCGCTGCCCCCCGGAGAGCTGGCGAGGGTAACGGTCGAGCAGCGGCGCGAGACCGAGGATATCGGCCGCCCATTTGACCCGTTCGGCGATCTCCGCCTTGCCGCCTCCGCGGTGCTCCAGCGAGAAACCCATATTGGTCGCAACCGTCATATGCGGATAAAGCGCATAGTTCTGGAAGACCATGGCGATGTCGCGGTCCTTCGGGTCTAGATCGTTCACCACCCGCCCGCCGATCTTCACCTCGCCGCCGGAGATCGTCTCGAGCCCCGCTATCATCCTGAGCAGCGTGGACTTGCCGCAGCCGGACGGCCCGACCAGCACGACGAATTCGCCGTCGTTGATGCCGAGATCGACACCATGGATGATATCGACGGCGCCATAACTCTTGCGGACATCAGAAAGGGAAACTTCAGCCATAGGAAATCCGATTTTCAGCCCTTGAGACCGGTATGCGCGAGCCCTTCGACGAATTGCTTCTGCGCGATGATGAAGACAATGAGGACGGGAAGCGCCGTCAGCGTTGCGGCGGCGAGCTGGATGTTCCACATCGGGCCGCCGTAAGCGTCGGTGTATTGGGTCAGCGCCTGCGGCAGCGTGAACTTTTCCGCGCTCGACAAGAACACGATCGGTTCGAGAAACAGGTTCCAGGAATGCAGGAAGGTAAAGATCGCGACTGACGCCAGTGCCGGCTTGGCGAGCGGAAGCGCGATCATGCGGAATATTTTAAAGCGGCCAAGGCCATCGACGCGTGCCGCCTCTTCGAGCTCTGCCGGCAAGGTCACGAAAAACTGTCGCATGACGAAGGTGGCGAAGACGCTTGGCGCTCCGAAAATCGGCACCAGGATCAGCGGCCAATGGGTGTTCACCATGCCGGCTTTCAGGAACATCCGGAAGAGAGGCACGATCGTCACCTCCGAGGGGATAAGCAGGCCAAGCAGCACGATCATGAAGATCGTATTCGCGAATGGAAAGCGGATACGGGCAAACGCGTAACCAGCCATCGACGAGACGGCCATCGTCCCGATCGTCACGACCGCTGCGATATAGGCGGAATTCCAGTATTGCTGCACGAATGGCTGCAACTCGAAGACCTTGGAATAGGTCGTCCAATCATAGCTCTCAGGAATGAGCTGAGGCGGAAAGGCGAAGATGTCGCTAATCGGCTTTACCGAGGACGTCGCCATCCACCAGGTTGGAAAAACGAAGGGAATGAGAAGCACACACATCAGCCCATAGAGAAGGGTTTTCAGGCGCGGGGAGAGTTCAGGTTTCATAAAAGACGATCCTCTTGCGCATCTGCCACTGGGCGAAGGTCAGCACGGCGACGATCAGGAAAAGCAGGATCGACAGCGTCGAGCCGTAGCCAAAGAAATGGAACTGGAAGGCCTGCTGGTAGAGATAATAGACGAGCACGGTCGTCGACAGACCAGGCCCGCCCTGGGTCAGAACCGCAATCTGCGCGAAGACCTGCAGCGACCCGACGATCGTGATGATCGAGGTCAAAAGGATGGTCGGGCTGATCAACGGCAGCGTGATGCGGCGGAACTGCTTGAAACGCGGCGCCCCGTCGACACGTGCGGCTTCATAAAGTTCATTCGGCACGCCCTGGAGTGCTGCGAGGAACAGGATCATATTGAGCCCGACATTCTTGAAGACCTGTACGACGATCACCGAGATCATCGCTGTCGTCTCTTCGCGCAGCCAGTTCGGCCCCTCGATGCCTAAGACCTGCAGCATGCCGTTGATGCCGCCGTTTTTTTGAAGAAGAAATCCCCAGACGATCGTCCAGGCGACGAGCGATACTACGACCGGCGAAAAGAACAGGGTGCGGAAGATGGTTATTCCGGCAAGCCTCTGGTTAAGCAGAATCGCCAAAAGCAGCGCCAGCGACAGATTGAAGACGACCAGGCCCGCGGAAAAGACGGCTGTCGCACCGAGTACTTCGAGGAGATTGCTATCCTCGATCAGCATTTGATAGTTCTGTGCGCCTGTATAGGTAAAAGTATTGGCAAGCACATTCCATTCGTGCAGGGAATACCAGAACACGAGCCCGAGTGGGATCAGCACGAAGACGATGATGCCGACCAACTGCGGGGCGATGAAGAGGAAACCGGCGAGGCTGTCGCGCCGGGCAATCGTCCAGAACGGCGATGAGGAGCGTCCTTCCGGACTTGCGTGATCCTGCGCGACAGCCATCTTATGCTTCCTTAGCGTTTCAGGAGCGGGCCGATCTGGCCGCAGATCTTCTGGAGCGTGCCCGGGATATCCGCATCCGGACGCCAAATCGCATCGAGGCCAGAGCGCACCGCCTGCTGGATCTGCGCAAAACCCGTATGACCCGGGATAACCTTGCCCGTAGCGATGCCTGAGATCACGACCGTGTCGATTTGCTCCTGGCTCAAGAGCGGGTTGGTCTTTTTCAGCACTTCGGCATTCAGCAGCGACTTGCGGGCCGAGGGGAAGAACTGGCTGAGCTTGGCCGAGTTCTCCGGATTGGTCATATACGCGACAAATTCGGCAGCGGTTTTGGCGTTCTTGCCCGCCTGCATGACGCCGAGGCCGGCCTGGCCGATCAGCGCGTAGTTGCCGGCTGGCCCCTTCGGCAGCGGTACGAGATCCCAGGCAAAGGGTTTTTCCTTCGGCAGCAACGAGGCGCGGCTGATCTGGGTAATCGTCATTGCCGCATTGCCGGCGAAGAAATCGACGTTTTCTCCGGGACCCGGGATCGCCTTCTTCTTGAAGATCGCGTCATGGATGAAGGTTAGCGCATCGACCATCGGCTTTTCGGCCATAGTGCATGCCTTGCCGTCGGCGCTCCAGGGCGAAGCGCCCCAGCCGTTCCAGACCGAGGCGAGATTCTGCCAGATCTGGTAGTTGAAATCGCGGACGATCAGCCCACCCTTGCCCGTTTGACCTACTGCCGAAGCCGTCGCGATGGCATTGTCCCAGCTCCACTGATCGGCAGCAATCAATTCGGCTGGGGGCTTGGCGCCTGAAGCCTTGATGAGATCGTTGTTGACGAACATCGCGAACGGCGACGTCGAGAACGGATAGGCATAGAGTTTGCCATCCTTCGACCAGCGTTCGGCGGCGCTCGCACTTAGCTCTTCGAGATTGTAGCCCTTGGTTGCCTTAAGGGTATCGCTCAGCGGGAAAAGCGCACCGGAATTGACAAAGTCGTAGGCTGCGGTCTCGAAGATCCAGGCCATGTCCGGCGCGTTGCCGCCAGCGATCTGGGTGGTCAGCGCGGTCGTATAGGTATCGAACGGCAGCGACTCGTATGTCACCGTGACATCAGGATGATCCTTCTTGAAACCTGCGGCGATCTCATTGAACAGCTTCAGATGGGCCTCGTTGGCGCTCCAGATGGTCATGCGCAGATTGACCGCATCCTGCGCAGTGGCAGTGCAGCTCCAGCCGAGCGGCATAGCAAGCGCCAATGCCGCGACCGCCGATTTCAGTGCCCTATGATAGTTCATTCCCGTTCCTCCTCCAAAGATGGGTTTGATTAATAGGCCGAGATATCCGGCCAACGGATTTCAATGCCCTCACGGGTAAGCGCCCGCTGAAGATCCTGCAGATGCTCGTCGTTTGCCTGCACCTGATGCGGCTTCAGCCCCTTTTCGAGGCAATAGGCGGCGAGCATGCCCGCGGCTTCGCCGATGTTCCATTCGACCGGATGCAGGCGGTAGCAGCCATTGGTGATATGGGTGGTGCCTATATTCTTGCCGGCCGCGATGAGGTTCTTCATCCGCTGCGGCAGCAGACTCCCAAGCGGGATCTCGAACGGGCAGGACGGCACGTCGATATAGTTGTCGCCACCGGTCGAGGGGTGCAGGTCGATGCGGTACATGCCGATACCGACGCTGTCGCGATAGTTTACCGCGCCCTTGTCGCCGCGTACCGCATGGGAAAGATCCTGTTCGACAATGCGAGTGACCGGCTTGATGCGGCGACTTTCACGGATATAGGGCGCCATGGCGAGACCGTGCTCGGTGCCGGTGATGTCGCCGCGCAGACGAAGGCCGCGATAGCCCTGCCCGCCGTCAATACGCGGTGCTTCCGTCTGCAGCCAGTAGAAGACCGAATAGGAAAGGTCCGCGGCGCCTTTGAGGTGGCGCGCCTTTTCCTCTTCCGAGACGTCAATGATCGTACCGTCCATGTAGTCGATCATCGGCCAGTTTACGAAGCAAATGTCGGACTGATAAAAACCAGGCGTAAAATTGCGCCGCGCCGCGATGCGACGGAAGAGCCAGAGGTTCTCATCGCCACCACCCTTTCGCTGGTCGGCATCGACAGCCAATGGATCGTCGTCGACATTCGGCGTGAATGAGCGGGTGGTGAATTCCAGCGTGCGCGGATGCGGTGCGGTGAAGCCGAGTAGCGGCCCGCCCCAGAAATGCGGCTCATACTTGCGCCAGTAGTCGTAGTTCTCCGGCTTGTCGATCGTCCGGTCGCCATCGACACAATCGACCGCGAAACAAACGGAAACGGCCTGGACATTGTTCGGCTGCGCTTCGGAAGGTGCGCTCGGCTCGCCGGTATCCGACTGCGCCTCGAAACCCTTCACATATTCCGTACCGGTCATCGGCAGCAGGTCGCCGAGTTCGGTCGCGTCGAGCACATAATCTGCGAAGATGACGATCTCCCAACCCGTATCGCGATGACGGACGGCGACCGAGCGAATGATGTCGCCCTCTACATCCGCCGCGACCGGACGAAAGGGCTGCAGCACCTTGAGGCGGCCGGCACCGCGATAGGCCATCAGCATCGCTTCCATCACCGCAAGGCTGACACGCGGCTCGGCGCAGATACGGCTGACCCACCCGCCACCCGGATTGAGATCACCCCAGGCGCGAGCGCCTTCGGTCAGCGGGTAGTTGTCGCGGTAATACTGGCGGATGCCGTTGCGCAGCTTGCGGTAGGAGCGTGTGATGCCGAATTGCTCGACCCAGGTATGTTCGTCGGAGGGAACTGCCTGGCTCGTCAACTGGCCGCCGATCCAATCGAATTCCTCGGTCATGATGACACTTTTGCCCGCCCGGCAAGCACCGATGGCCGCCGCCACGCCGCCGAGGCCGCCGCCGACCACCAGAATATCCGCACGCATCTCTTTTGCAGGCATTTCAATCACGTCCGTTTGTTCGCGAGGGTTTGCCCCTCGACCGGTTCACAAGTCAGAAGAATTTGTTCGATCGGGGCCGCATCCTCGATGCGACGCACCAGCATCGCCGTAGCCTGTCGCCCCATTTCCTCGCGGGGAATGTCGAAGGCGGTAAACTGCATATGGCTGCGTTCTGCACGCACGTGGCTGCCGAGCACGATGGCTGAGAAGTCCTCAGGCACGGAAAGCCCTCTCGCCCTCGCCGCCGCCTCGACACGCACCGCATCAGCCAGTTCGACGAAGAAGACCGCGGTCGCACCACTTGCGACGATCGCATCCAGCGCTTCACCAGCAGGTCGGCCGACCTCGTTCACGTGCAGGACCAGTTCGGCGCCTTCAGCGATCACTTCGGAAAAACCGCGCCAGCGGTCGACGATCGATTCCGCCGAGCCGCTCGGGCCGACATAGGCGAGTTTCTCGTGCCCGAGCGCTCTCGCCTTTTCGACCAATGCACGGGTGCCTTTGGCGTAATCGCCGCCGACATAAGGAACGGGTCCGCCAGCGTCCTCACGTCGGCCGATAGCCACAAAGGGGTAGTCACCCAGCACCAGCCGCCTCAACTCAGCCCGATCGAACTCGCGGCCGAGCACGAGGCAACCGTCAGCGATCCGAAGCCGGTTGCCATCGGCAAAGATTTTGCGTTCCCGCCCGACGCCTGCGCCGGTTAAAAGCAGAAGGTCGTAATTCTGTGCCTGCGCCTCTTCCTCGATGCCGAGCAGAAAAGGCGTGAAAAAGTCCGCCTGCTCGCTCGGAAAAGCCGGCTCATAGGTGAAGACGCCGAGGATACGGTTGAGGCCCTTGGCCATGCGTCGGGCAATCGGATCAGCCACGTAGCCGGTCGTCCGGATAACGTGCTGAACGCGCTCGCGGGTTTCCTGCGGGATACGCGCCAAGGCCGTGGGAGCACCATTGAGGACAAGCGAAACGGTCGCCTGGCTCACACCGGCCAGTTTCGCAATATCGCGCTGGGTCAAGCGCTTAGTGCCCGCCACGCATCATCCTCCCAAGCTCCTCTTGACTGCTAATGCGTATTAGCAGCTAATACGTATAAACAAAATTAGACGACCGACTGTCAAGCGGGAAAATGAAGGAGGACCGATGAGGTTTGGAGAACATTTGAAATCGCTGGGAATTTCCGGCATCCGCGTCTTCGGTGACAGCATCACCGCCGGCTTCAATGCCAGCCAGCCACATCTTGCCTGGCCGGCTCTATTCGCAGCCGAGGTCGATGGCTTCCCGATCCGTAATTGCGCGATCCCCGGCACGGTGCTGCAGGGAGCACACCTTGCGGATGACAAAGCACGGCCGGACAACGGCATCGGCCGTTTTGAATACGCGCTCCTGGATGCACACCACCACGACGCGATCCTAATTCTCTATGGGTATAACGATGCCCGTTATACGGCGGCGCCGAACACCATGAATGTCCCGAACTTCACGCGCGACTATGCATGGATGCTGGAAAATTTGATCAGAGCCGGCCACGGAGATCGGCTCGCAATCGGCAGCCCGCCCTACATTCCTGATGCTGGGTTTTCGGTTGGTAGCGCCGGATTCACGGGCCAGACGCGGATGGGTTTCGAAAGTTATGCCGAAGCGGTGCTCATGCTGGCACGACGCTTCTCACTTTTTTATGCGCCTGTTTACGAGACCATGAAAGCTTACGGCGACGGCGCCTTGGCCTCCGCCGATCTAGTCCATCCGAGCGATGCCGGACATCGCGCGATTTCTGGCGCTTTTATAGGTGCGGATCGTCCATAGGTCTCCAGACAGCGTGGCTCCAACATCGGTGTCTGCGTCGCCGTCTCAAGTGCAGGATGGCCCGCGCACACAAATGTTTTGCCCCTGCCTTGGTGATCATTCTGTGCCATAAGGCATGACTCATCGTCAGGTAAGGCAAACTCGTCATGAAAAAGATCGGTTTTCTGTCCTTCGGCCATTGGACGCCGTCGCCCCAATCACAAACGCGCTCCGCCAGCGACGCACTCTTGCAGTCCATTGATCTGGCGGTTGCCGCGGAGGAACTGGGGGCCGACGGAGCCTATTTCCGCGTTCATCATTTTGCCCGCCAGCTCGCCTCGCCTTTCCCTTTGCTGGCGGCCGTCGGTGCCAAAACCAGTCGTATCGAGATCGGCACCGCGGTGATCGACATGCGTTATGAAAATCCCCTCTACATGGCTGAAGACGCAGGTGCCGCCGACATCATCGCCGGCGGCCGCTTGCAACTTGGCATCAGCCGCGGTTCGCCGGAGCAGGTGATCGATGGTTGGCGTTATTTCGGTTATGTGCCGCCCGAGGGACAGACCGACGCGGAGATGGCGAGGCATCATACGCAAGTATTCCTCGACGTTCTGCGCGGCGAAGGTTTTGCCAAGCCCAATCCGCGGCCGATGTTCCCCAATCCTCCAGGCCCGCTACGCTTGGAGCCGCATTCCGAGGGATTGCGCGAGCGTATCTGGTGGGGCGCAAGTTCCAATGCGACGGCTCAATGGGCGGCAGAGCTGGGGATGAACCTTCAGAGCTCGACACTCAAGAACGACGAGACGGGGGAGCCCTTTCATATCCAGCAAGCCGCTCAAATCCGCGTCTTCCGGGAGGCATGGAAAGCCGCCGGTCATGAGCGCGAGCCGCGGGTATCAGTCAGCCGCAGCATTTTCGCGCTGGTGGACGATCGCGACCGCGCCTATTTCGGCCATGGAGACGACGGCCAGGATCAGATCGGCTTCATCGACGAGAAGACCCGGGCGATTTTCGGTCGCAGCTACGCCGCCGAACCGGAGGTTCTGATCGAGCAACTGGCGAGGGACGAGGCGATTGCGGAAGCCGACACGCTGTTGTTGACCGTGCCCAATCAGCTCGGCGTCGACTACAACGCCCACGTGATCGAAGCTATTCTCTCGCACGTGGCCCCGGCGCTGGGATGGCGATAAGCATCGGCTTCTACAGCTTGGGTAATCCACGACCGTCGTCGTGAAAGACAAGGCCGCAGCCGAGTCAGGAGCCGCTGCGGTCCTGCAGCTCCCGCTCGGCGCGTTCCAACGCGCTGGAATTCAGGACTTTGCGGAGTAGCGCAACTGCGACGGCACGCATGCGCAGGTTGTACCAGCCTTCCATGCCGTCGTCCGGCAGATCATAGACTTCGAGCTTTTCGTAAAGCTGCTGCAGCCTGTTCTGGACGCTGCGCAAAGAAAGTCTCTTGCGTTGGGCAATCGCCTTGTCGGTCAGGCCGAGTGCCACATCCACGAGGATCTCGTATTCCGCATCGGTCAGTCCGTGAGCATTGCCCAGGCTCTTTTGCTGGATGCCCCTCACTTCGCGGTCGATGACACATTGGGATTCGACAAACACACTTCGAAGCGCCAGTTTCAGCCGTTCATCCGAGGCCGATTTCAGCACATAACCGTAAGTCGCCCCTTCCGGTACGATCCGCGAGACGCCGCGTACATAGGCTTCATCCGAATAATTGGACCAGAAGAGAATTTTGGTGTCGGGTCTTTCGCGCCAGATGGTGCGGGCAGCTTCGATCCCGTTGCGCTCGCTCATCTGCAGATCCATGACGACATGTTCCACGCGCGCCTTGCGAGCTTCAATCTCACCGCTCTGGCCGCTTTCCGCCTCGACGACCATGTCGCATTCCGGCAGCGCCGCACGAACCGCTTCATGCAGATAAGAACGGTGCAACGGGTCGTCTTCAACGATCAAAACCCTCATTTTAATGATCCCGTATTCGTTTGCGGCCGAGAGGCAATTGGACCTTCACGAAGGTGCCGGGGCCTGAGTCGTTCTGACCGATCTCAAATCTTGCAGCGATGAGACGGGCGCGCGTCTTCATATTGTCAATTCCGTGGCCTCCCGGATTGCGGGAGGACATCAAGCCGCTACCGTCATCGATAACCTCGATGGACAAAGTGCCGTTCAGATTTCTTATATGCACGAGGATGACCTCCGGCTGGGCATGGCGGATGGCATTATTGACGGCCTCCTGCACGATACGAAACAGCGCCGTCGCCACCGTTTGGCCCAGGGCGTCGAGCGCACCATTGCTTTCGTCCACCATCCGCCATTGGATCGACAGGCCGCTTTCTCGCGCCGAACGATCGAGATGGTTTTCGATCGCTTCCGCGACGCCGAAGAGCTGCAGAACCGTGGGTTTTGCCTCTTCGATAATTTGTCGCAGATCATGCATGCACTGCTGCAGCGCTCGAGACAGGGGCTCCAAACTTTCCCCGGGCAGCTCTGCCTGCCCGCTCAGCCGTTCCATGCGTCGGGCAAGCCGCGTCAGGTCGGCGAGCGTCTGGTCGTGCAGGTCCATGCCGATGCGCTGCCGCTCCGCCTCCAAGGCCTCGGTAAGCTTCAACGCACCGAGTCTCAGCCCCTCCTCGCGAGCCCGGGCTTCAGCCTCCACGATGGCCGAGCGTTTCGCTTGCTCGGCGGCCCGCAGCGCAAAGAAATAGGGGGCCAGCAAGTCGGCAATCGAGCGGGCGTTCTCGACATCCTCCATGGTGTAACAGTCATGGGAATGGCTGGAGCAGCTCAGTGCGCCGATAATATCTCCCTGCACCTTGAGAGGCACGTGCAGTCGGCTGCGCAGCGACAGTTCGACGATCGGGCTCGAAAAGGCACCCTCAAAATGAAATCTCGGATCTGTGCAGGCATCCGGCGAAAGAAGAAAATCCACCTCGCCCGATAGAAGGCTGCGTATCGGGCTGCCGGTCAAGAGAGCCGGCGGGTGTTTGCTCCAGGCGGTTTCAAGACCGCTTTCATAGGCAATGTGATATTTGCCGTCGACCATCTTGATGCACACATCGAGATGGTCGTGCGGGATGATGTGGCTGATCTCGGCAGCCACGGCCTGGATGATGGAATGAAAATCGAGCTGGCCCGCGAGCAGCCGCGAAATCCCGAGATAACGGTCGAACAGCGATTCTCGCGCCGGATTGAGCATGCCTGGACCTCCTCCCAAGTCCTTTTGCAATTAAGCGCCTGCTTTACACCTTTGTCCTGCGGAAACCCGCATATTTTGCGCGAATATCCGCAAACAGATTGCTTGGATGCGCCTGTACAACACCGGTATTTTTCCTCATTCTCGATCTACTGAGCAACCGGGCCTCAGCGCTTTCACTATCTCCGCAAACCGTTGAGGAGCGGCCGGAGATGAGCCCGTCGGGACTAGGGAGGAAATCATGATCATCAGGAAGATGCTGTTTGCATCTGTCGCCACAGCCTGCATCGCAATCCCACTTTCCGCGGTCGCAGACACCGCCGACAAAAAGATTGCACTGTCTAACAACTATGCCGGCAACTCATGGCGGCAAGCCATGCTGACGAGCTGGGACAAGATCACCAAGGAGGCCGTTGCCAAAGGTATCGTCGCAGCAGCCGATCCTTTCACGACAGCTGAAAACCAGGCAACCGAACAGGCTGCGCAGATCCAGAACCTCATCCTGCAGGGCTATGACGCCATCGTCGTGAACGCGGCCTCCCCGACCGCTCTGAATGGCGCGATCAAGGAAGCTTGCGACGCAGGTATCACCGTCGTTTCCTTCGATGGCATCGTCACCGAGCCTTGCGCCTGGCGGATTGCGGTAGATTTCAAGGCGATGGGCGAAAGCCAGGTCGAATACCTTGCGAAAAAACTGCCGAAGGGTGGAAACCTGCTGGAGATCAGGGGTCTTGCGGGGGTTTCGGTCGACGATGAAATTCACGCGGGCATTCAAGCTGGCGTCCAGAAAAATCCGCAGTTCAAGATCGTCGGATCCGTTAATGGCGACTGGGCTCAGGATGTGGCTCAACGCGCCGTTGCCGGCATCCTCCCGAGCCTTCCGGAAATCGCCGCTGTCGTGACCCAGGGCGGGGACGGCTATGGCGCCGCCCAAGCCTTTGCGGCGGCCAAGCGGCCGACCCCAACGATTGTCATGGGGAACCGCGAGGACGAACTTGTCTGGTGGAAACAACAGAAGGACAAGAACAGCTACGAGACGATGTCCGTCTCGATCGCCCCCGGCGTCTCGACCCTGGCTTTCTGGGTCGCCCAGCAGATCCTCGACGGCAAGGACGTCAAAAAGGACCTCGTCGTGCCCTTCCTGCGCATCGACCAGGATAACCTCGAGGCGAACCTTTCCAAAACCCAGAAGGGCGGTGTAGCGAATGTCGAATATTCGCTTGAGGACGCCCAGAAGGTGATCAGCGCCGCGAAGTGACGGTTAGAGAGAGCCGATACGGTTGGCGGGCCATCCGCTCCGCCAATCCTATCTCGGCGGCCTCTCGGCCGCGCCACAAACACGAGCCTTCATGACTGCAGACCCAATGAAAAACGAGGTGGTAGCCGCCCGCGGCATCAAGGTCGCCTTCGGTGCCGTCAAAGCGCTCGACGGCGTCGATCTTGTTATCCAGGCCGGCGAATGCGTCGGTCTCGTCGGCCATAACGGGGCCGGCAAATCGACCATCGTCAACGTCATCAATGGCGGCCTCTCGCCTCAGGAAGGCGTCGTTAGCTATGGCGGCAAAACCGGCGCGCACGGAATTTCGGCGGCGCGGGCCAATGGCGTGCGGTGCGTCTTCCAGGAACTTTCGCTCTGCCCCAACCTCACCGTCAACGAAAACGTCAGGATCATGCATCCAGACCTGAAAGGCTGGGATTGGCGCAGCCGCGCCTTGGCACTCGTAAAAAGGCAGCTTCAGGACATCTTTCCCGGCCATCTGATCGATTGCGACAGCACCGTGGACGATCTTTCGATTGCCGAACGCCAGATGGTTGAAATTGCCATCAGCTTTGCGGGGCTTGGCGCTCCGCCGAAACTAGTCATTCTGGATGAGCCAACGTCCTCGCTGGACGCAGGGCTTGCCGCGCAGATGATGGCCTATATTCGACGTTTTGTTGCAGGCGGCGGCGCGGTTTTGCTGATCTCGCACATTCTTGGTGAAATCCTGTCGACCGCAGATCGTATCGTGGTGATGAAGGACGGTCGCGTTGTCGCTGATCGTCAGGCCTCGGAAATGAATTCCCGGAGCCTTGTCGAAGCCATGGGCAATGTCGTGCGCGAACAGGAATACCTGCGCTCGGCCGCCGCAAGGTCGGGTTCGCCTGTACTTTCGATGCCGCCCCGGCGTGGACGCGGGCTCGCCTTTGAGGCCCATCGCGGCGAAATCGTGGGACTCGCAGGCCTTGGCGGCCATGGTCAGACCGAAGCACTTCTCGACCTCTACCTCTCACGCAACAGCAATTGGTGGCCGGGGCGCGGGGGCGAACTTGCCTTCGTCGCGGGAGACCGCGGCCTCAACGGTACCTTCCCGCTCTGGAGCATCCTGAAGAACCTCAGCATCGCTTCCCTGCAGGATCTTTCCTCACGCATGCTCATCGACAATGCGCGCGAAAGCAGACTGGGCCTCGGCTGGAAGAACCGCATCGAGATCCGTACTCCGGACCTGGAAAACCGAATCTTGTCGCTGTCCGGCGGCAATCAGCAGAAAGTCCTGTTTGCGCGCGCGCTCGCCACCACGGCGAGAACCGTGCTGATGGACGACCCGATGCGTGGTGTGGACATCGGGACCAAGCAGGAGGTCTATCAAATTCTTCGTTCCGAGGCCGCTTCGGGCCGGACCTTCATCTGGTATTCCACGGAAATGGACGAGATTCGCCTTTGCGACCGGGTCTATGTCTTTCGCGAGGGAGCGATCGTCGCCGAACTCACCGGTGACGAGATCACCGAAAAGAACGTGCTCGCCGCCTCATTCAGCGCTGGAGAAGCGGCATGAAAATTTCCTCTGGCACCGTTCGGCTGATCATCCCGGCGGCCTCGCTGTCGGTTCTGCTGGCAGCCGTGTTTTATATGCAGCCGCGTGCCATGAGCTATACCGGGCTCAACCTGCTCTTCAATCTCGCCGTCCCGATTGCGCTCGCGACGGTTGCGCAGATGCTCATCATGGCGGTCAACGACCTCGATCTGTCGATGGGCACGTTCGTCAGCTTCTGCGCCTGTGTCACAGCCACCTTCCTGCAGGCCTCACCGGGAACCGGTATGCTGATATTCTTGGGCGCGATCGCCGCTTACGCAGCGATCGGCGTCATCATCTATGTCCGCGAACTTCCAGCAATCGTCGTGACGCTCGGCATGAGCTTCGTCTGGGGCGGCCTTGCGGTGTTAATCTTGCCGTCGCCCGGCGGCGCCGCCCCGGGATGGGCACGCTGGCTGATGACGTCGAAGCCCCCGTTCGTCCCGATGGCAATCGTCGCCAGCGTGGTGATCGCTCTCATAACCCATTTCCTCATCATGCGATCGTCCTTCGGCGTGCTCATCCGCGGGGTGGGCGGCAATGTCCGCTCGGTGGAACGCGCCGGCTGGTCCGTCATCAAGGTGCGGGCCGCCGCCTATGGACTCGCAGGCCTCTTCGCGGTGCTGTCAGGGATTGCGCTCGTCGGCCTGACGACCTCGGCGGACGCCAATATCGCGCTTCGCTACACGCTGCTTTCCATCGCCGGCGTTATCCTCGGCGGCGGCGAATTCGTCGGCGGCAAGGTTTCGCCGATCGGAGCCGTCATCGGCGCGTTGACGCTGGCACTTGCCGGCTCGTTCCTCTCCTTCATGCGGATTTCGCCGGACTGGCAGATCGGCGCTCAGGGCGCGATCCTGATCATCGTTCTGGCGATGCGTCTGTTCCTGAACCGGTTGGAAAAGCGGGAGAAAAGCCGATGAATGCACATCGACTGCTCCTCGCCAAGCCTTGGATCTGGTCCTTCGCAGCAACGGCCGCCGTCTGGATCATCACGGTGCTTTTCACCGGTGGAGCCAGCTCGCTCGGATTGTCTCAGGCGGCTTTGACCTTTGCCGCGTTCTCCGTCGTCGTCGGCATCGGCCAAATGTTCGTCATCACTCTGGGGCCGGGCAATATCGACCTGTCCGTGCCGGCCACGATGACGCTTTCGGGCACGCTGGCATTGAAACTGATGGATGTGCAGGACAGCATGATCCTGGTTGGTCTCATCCTATCCGTCGGACTTGGCTCCATTATCGGGCTGGGCAATTACGCGCTGATCAAACTTTTGAGAATTCCACCGATCATCGCAACCCTGTCGATGAGTTTTATCGTCCAGTCGACGGCCATATGGGCCAATCGCGGCCTGCGCATCAAGCCGCCGGAAATGCTTGCAAGCTTTACCACATCCAGCCTTTTCGGCATCCCGAATGTCGCGCTCGTGGCTCTGATCCTCTCGGCCGTCGCGTGGCTGCTCTTGGAAAAGACCATTTACGGGCGCTGGATTTCCGCAGTCGGTCAGAGCATGCCTGCCGCGCGCATGGCCGGCATTCCGGTCGATGGCACGCGGCTCGTAACCTACATTCTTTGCGCTGTGCTCGCCTCTCTTTGCGGCTATCTGCTTGCCAGTTTCTCCGGCGGTGCCGCTCTCAATATGGGGACGGAATACCTCCTCATGTCGATTGCTGTCGTCGTGATCGGCGGAACCGCGGTGGCCGGGGGGAATTCCAATATTCCCGGGATCTGGGGAGCCTCGCTCTTCATGTTCCTCGTTGTATCGATGCTGAATACCTATGGCTTCGGCGCAGGTTTCCGTCTCATCCTCACCGGCCTCATCATCATCGCCGTCATCCTCGTGGCCGGCGGACGCCGATCCACCCGATGAACCCCAATCGGACAGTAGCCATGCTCCAAAAATTGTCGATCTATGAAATTCACGACGAACGCTTTCGGCAGCTGATCGTGGCCAGTGCCGGACTGGAGGAACTTTACGGCGAATGCCGTTGGGCGGAGGGGCCTGTTTGGTTCGCCGACCTCAACTGCCTGATCTGGAGCGATATTCCCAACCAGCGCATGTTGCGCTGGGTGCCAGACGGCGGTGTTTCGGTTTTCCGTTTCCCTTCCAATTTCGTCAACGGCAATACGCGCGACCGCCAAGGCCGGCTGATATCCTGCGAACACGGCGGCCGACGCGTGGTGCGGACGGAGGTCGACGGCACGCTCACCATTCTGGCAGACCGTTATCAGGGCAAGCGGTTGAACTCCCCCAATGACGTCGTGGTCCGCTCCGACGGCAGTATCTGGTTTACCGACCCTACCTACGGCATCAAGTCCGACTATGAAGGCTATCGAGCAGAACCCGAGCAAGCTACCCGCAACGTCTATCGGCTGGATCCGGAAACCGGCGCGCTCGAAGCCGTGATAACCGACTTCGGCCAGCCCAACGGGCTCGCCTTTTCGCCCGATGAAACCAGGCTCTATGTCGCCGATTCCGCTTCAAGCCACGACCTGACCGCGCCGCGCCACATCCGCGTCTTTGACGTTGTCGGGGAGATGACCGTCGCGAACGGAAGGGTCTTTTGCAGTCTCGATAACGGCCTGCCCGACGGCTTTCGCATCGACGTGCAGGGCAATCTGTGGACCAGTGCCGGCGACGGCGTCCATTGTTTCTCTCCCGAAGGAACCCTGCTCGGCAAGATCCTGGTGCCGCAGACGGTCGCCAATCTCACCTTCGGCGGCCCCCGTCGCAACAGGCTCTTTATTACCGCCACCACATCCGTCTACTCCGTCTTCGTGGCGACGAATGGCGTGACTCTGGGCTGACTACTCGGCCGCCTTGTTGCAGCGGGAGGTTCTCGCCTGCGGGTCAACCCAGCTTTTCGGCACAAATCGCGTAACGGTGCTGGGTAGCCCGCTCGAGCCCTTTCAAAAAGCTGAAATTCTTGCGTTGGCTTCGGTGGATCGCTCCCAAACCTGTATCGACGGTAATCTTCTCGAAACCCGCTTGCCTGAGCAGATCCACGACTGCATCGGCCCGAGCCCCTTGCGAAAAATGGACCCGCGACAGAATGCTCTGGTGCGTCTGTGTCAGCTCCGCCGTGTGAGGGCCATTCTGCTGCCCGCTCTCGCCGAAGCCCGCCTTCGCCAGCCACACCGACAACTTCTTCGCCAAACGCGATACCAGACTCGGATTGACGAAGTCACCGTCGATGATCAACAGCTTGCCGGACGGCTTCAGAACCCTATGCCATTCACGAAAGCAGGCCAGGGGATCGACAAGCGTCCAGACGAGATGACGGTTGATGACCACGTCATAGGTCTCGTCGGCTTCCATGGTGCGCTCAGCATCACCGACCAGGAAGCGGATCTGCCGGCCTCGGGTCTTGGCTTTGGCCCTCGCCCGCTCCAGCATGGCTTCGGACCAATCCATCCCGGTCACCTTGAAGCCGAGGTCGTCCATCAGATGCGAGACGACTGCGGTTCCACAAGCAAGATCTAGCGCGACTTTGCCCCTACCGTCTCCGAGATGCTTACGCAGAAGCGCGTGCCACGCTGCCCGCTCCTCCTCCGAAAAAATCTCATGTCCAGGCTGCGTATCGAAGGTCTCGGCTCTCAGGGACCAATAGGCTTTGATTTCATCACGCAGGTCATGGTTATGCAGGGCAGTCTGGTTGAGCATCGCGAAATCTCTTGGACGAGTCGAATTAGATTGGAAGACTTCTAAAAGATATTTCTTGACGGATAAAGTCATGAAAACATAAATCGCCGTTATTAACACCTACACAGGAGAGGAACCCCGTGTTGAAGCTCAAGATGGCGGCCGGTGCCGCCACGGTTATGCTTGCAGTTTTGCCAACGATTGCCACGGCTGCCGAAAAGATCAAGGTCACAGACATCTCCGGCCGCGAGGTCGAGGTGAGCGTGCCGGTCGAGCGCGTGATCCTGGGCGAAGGCCGGCAGATCTACTTCACGGCTGCTCTCGATACCGATGAACCCTTCAAACGCGTCGTCGGCTGGCGCGACGATTTCAAGAAGGCCGATCTCGACGGCTACAATATCTATCTGAGCAAGTTTCCGCAGATGGCAAAGATCCCCACCTTCGGGGGCATGAAGGATGGCACGTTCGACATCGAACAGGCCGTCGCACTGAAGCCGGACGTGATCATTATGAACACCGAGGCAAAATCAGCCACCGAGGAAAGCGGCTATATCGAAAAGCTCGCCAAGGTCGGCATCCCGCTCGTCTACATCGACTTCCGGGAAAAGCCCATGGAAAACACCGATGATTCCATGCGTATCATCGGCAAGTTGTTTGGCAAGGAAGAGCGCGCTGAGGAATTCGTCAAATTCCACGACGAGCAGATTGCCCGAGTAACGGACAAGCTCGAAAAAACAACCGATCTGAAGAAGCCGGTTGTCTTTATCGAGCGCGCCGGCGGCTATTCGGACGATTGCTGCATGTCTTTCGGCAACGAGAATTTCGGCCGCATGGTGGAACTCGCCGGTGGAACCAACATGGCGAAGAGCATCATTCCGGGCACCTTCGGCACGGTTAATCCCGAGCAAATCATCGCCTCCAATCCCGATCAGGTGATCGTGACAGGGTCGAATTGGGAGCTTTACGTTCCCGGCGGCGCCTGGGTAGGCGTTGGTCCGGGCGCCGACAAAGCAAAAGCTCAAGAAAAGCTCGCTGCACTGATGAAGCGGCCCGCCTTTACCGGCATCAAGGCAGCGGCAAACGGCAATGTGCATGCCATCTGGCACCAGTTCTACAACAGCCCGTATCAGTTTGTTGCTGTGCAGCAGATCGCCAAATGGCTGCATCCCGAACTGTTTGCCGATCTCGATGCGGATGCAACCTTCAAGCAGCTGCACGAACGTTTCCTGCCGGTCGCCTACAACCCCGGCTATTTCGCGTCGCTGAAGGCGGGCCTCTGATATTTGGTAAACCCAAGGGGCCGGCGGTGCCAACCGCCGGCCGCCAAAGGATAGAGTAATGATCATCACATGGTTTATTCGGGCGCTTGTCGTCCTGTTTCCGTTTCTGGCCAGCTCGGCTCTTGCTGTTGAAATCACTGACGTCGCCGGCAGAACGGTCGATATCGACTTACCTGCCAAACGCGTGATCGTCGGAGAAGCGCGCCAGGTCCATGTGATTGCCGCCTTGCGCGGAGATAGAACCTTCGACACGATCGTCGGCTGGCGCGACGATCTCTTGAAGAAGGATCCCGACAGCTATCAGGCCTATGTCGAACGCTTCCCCGAAATCGCCAATCTGCCGCAGTTCGGTTATGTGCCCCAGGGCAATTTCGACCTTGAAACCGCGATCACTCTTTCCCCGGATGTCATCACCTTAAATCTCGAAGCCGCCAAGGTGGCCAAGGAGAGCGGCTTCGAAGACAAGGCGGCCGCAGCCGGCATCAAGGTCGTCTATCTCGATTTCCGCATCGATCCAGACAAGAATACGGAACGCTCAATCGACATACTGGGCAAGTTGTTCGGAGCGAGCGACAAGGCCGAAACCTTTAAGACCTATCGCAAAGCCCAGATCGCCCGCGTCACCGATCGTCTGGCGGTCGTCAAGGATCTGAAGCGTCCGAAAGTATTCATCGAACGGTCTCCGGGCATTTCCGGCGAAGACAGGTGCTGCCGCACATTCGGTCCCTATAATTTCGGTGCCATGGTCGATCAGGCGGGGGGCCAGAATATTGCGGACGGGATCATCGGGACGACCTTCGGCGATCTCAATCCCGAGCAACTGATCGTCTCCGATCCGGACCAGGTCATCGTCACCGGTTCCAACTGGGCCGCCGAATCCGACATCAATCAATTTGTCGCGGTCGGCCGAGGTGCCGATCTCAAAGCTGCGCGCGAACGTCTCGCCAACCTGATGAAGCGAACCCCCTTTCCCGAGGTGAAAGCCGTCAGAACCGGGCAGGTTCATGCCGTCTGGCACCAATTCTACGGCGCGCCCTACGAGTTCATTCCGATCCAGCAATTCGCCAAGTGGTTCCATCCGGAACTGTTTGCCGATCTCGATCCGGAAGCGACTTTCATTGAGTTTCACCAGAAATTCCTGCCTGTCACCTACAAGCCCGGCTATTTCGTCTCGCTGGAAAAAGGACTGAACTGATGGCCGTCTTGATTCAGCAGCAATCTGTTGTCGAAGGGGGCCGGCGCTACCGGAGCCTTGCTGCGCGGAGAATCTTGATCCTCTGCTGTCTGCTGGCGGCGCTCGCGCTTAGCATCGCCATCGATATCGGCCTCGGTCCAGCCCGATATTCATTGGGTGAGGTACTGGCTGCGATCTTCACGCCAGGCACAGTACCGAACCAGCTTCGTGTCGTGATCTGGGATATCCGCATGCCGATCGCGTTGATGGCTGTGACCGTAGGCGCCTGCCTCTCGGTCGCCGGCGCGCAGATGCAGACGATCCTCGCCAATCCCCTCGCCAGCCCCTTCACGCTGGGAATTTCTGCCGCAGCCGGCTTCGGCGCAGCTCTGGGCCTCGTTGCGGGTGTCGCGGTCTTTCCGGCGGCCGTACAGTACATGGTTCCCATCAACGCCTTCCTAATGGCGATGGCCGCCTCGCTCTTCATCTACGGCGTGTCGACACTCAGAGGCGTTACCGTCGAGACAATCGTTCTGCTCGGCATCGCTCTGGTCTTTACCTTCAATGCACTTCTGTCGCTGCTCGAATATCTCGCATCCGAACAGGCGCTTGCCGCCGTGGTCTTCTGGACCATGGGCTCGCTCACCAAGGCCACGTGGAGCAAGGTCGCCGTCACCGGAGCGATACTGGTCGTCGTCATTCCACTGTTTGCCCGCAATGCCTGGGCACTGACGGCGCTTAGGCTCGGCGACGAGAAAGCCTCCTCCTTCGGCGTCAGCGTCAGAAGGCTCCGTTTGGAGACGATGATGCTTGTGAGCCTGCTTGCAGCCATTCCGGTTTCCTTTGTGGGTACCATCGGCTTTGTGGGACTGGTCGGCCCGCATATCGCGCGTATGCTCGTTGGTGAGGATCAGCGGTTCTTTCTGCCGGGTTCCGCCATCTGCGGGGCCTTGTTGCTTTCGGCAACTTCGGTCGTATCAAAAGTGCTGATCCCGGGCGCCATTTTGCCGATCGGCGTTATCACGGCCCTCGTCGGCGTGCCCTTCTTCTTCTCACTGATCTTCACCAACAGGAGGCGCGCATGGTAAGCATCGAGCTTTCCGGCGTCGGAGCGCGCTATGGTCGCACTCACATCTTCGCCGACATTACCACCGGACCTATCGAAGGGGGTCATTTGACCGCCGTGATCGGACCGAACGCCGCCGGTAAATCCACCCTGTTCAAGCGAATCGCCGGCCTGCTCAAAGGCGACGGCGTCGTCGAAGTCAGCGGAGAGGAGGCCTTGTCGCGGCCGGTCTGCTATATGCCCCAGGATACAGGCGCCAACGCGGTCCTGACCGTCTACGAATCCGTGCTGCTTGCCGCAAAGCAGGGCTCGGGCTGGCGCGTTGCCGATCAGGATCTCCACGGCATAGACGAGATCCTTCATTCGCTCGGCATCACGGACCTGGCATTTCGCGATCTCGGCGCTCTTTCAGGTGGACAGCGCCAGCTGGTTGCGATCGCACAGGCCCTGGTGCGCAAGCCGCAGGTTCTTCTGATGGACGAACCCACTTCGGCGCTCGATCTCTTCCGGCAGATCGAAGTGCTGCAGTATATGCGCGGGCTTGCGCGAAAAAGCGGGATTGCCGTGTTGATCGCACTGCATGATCTCAACCACGCCATGCGATACTGCGATCATACCATGGTCGTCGCCGACGGCCGGCTCGTAGCCAACGGGCCTACAGCGGAGGTCATTACCGCATCGCTCCTGAGTGACGTCTACCGGGTGAGCGCCCGTATCGAAACCTGTACGCATGGGCGCCCACTGGTGATTGTTGACGGCACTGCCTGAGGCCGATCCCACCGCGACGCAGCTGCCCACCCGTCGTCTTGAGATGGGGTGCATTTACCGAAAAATCGGGCAGCTCTCGCCGCCGCGTATTCTTGAGCGGGTGAGGAAGCGTCGTTCCCGGCCGTTATCAAGCGAGAACATGCCCCCGCGGCCCTGGACGACGTCGATGATCAATTGGGTGTGCTTCCAGGCTTCGTACTGGCCGCCGCTGATATAGAAAGGCACGCCGCCGATTTCGCCAAGCCGTACGTCGTTTTCGCCGATACGAAACTCGCTCTTGGGATAGCACATGGGGGACGATCCATCGCAACAACCGCCCGACTGATGAAACAGGATATCGGGGTGATCCTGCTGGATCTCCAAAATGAGATCGAGGGCCTGCTGCGTCGCCAGAACCGGCGCTTCGTTCTCTGACTCGGCCATCTTTCTTTCCCTCCGCGCCGCAGAAAGGAGAGCCCCAAAAGGATGGGGCTCCCGACGATTGAAAGACGCTCAGAAGAAGCCGAGCGCCTTCGGGCTATAGCTCACCAGCATGTTCTTGGTCTGCTGGTAGTGATCGAGCATCATCTTGTGCGTCTCGCGGCCGATGCCTGACTGCTTGTAACCACCGAAGGCAGCATGGGCGGGATAGGCGTGGTAGCAATTGGTCCAGACACGTCCCGCCTGGATCTCCCGGCCAAAATGGTAGGCACGCATACCATCGCGGGTCCACACACCGGCGCCAAGACCGTAGAGAGTGTCATTGGCAATTTCCAGAGCTTCCTTTTCATCCTTGAACGTCGTGACCGACACGACCGGACCAAAGATTTCCTCCTGGAAGATGCGCATCTTGTTGTGGCCCCGGAAGATCGTCGGCTTTACATAATAGCCGCCTGCGAGGTCGCCGCCGAGATCATTGCGCCCGCCACCGGTCAGCACCTCAGCCCCCTCCTGTCTGCCGATATCGAGATAGGCAAGAATCTTTTCCAACTGCTCGTTGGATGCCTGGGCTCCGATCATCGTCGCGGCATCGAGGGGATTTCCCTGTTTGATCGCTTCAACGCGTTTGATGGCCTTTTCCATGAAACGATCGTAGATCGATTCCTGGACCAGCGCGCGGCTCGGGCAGGTGCAGACCTCGCCCTGGTTCAACGCGAACATGGCAAAGCCTTCAAGCGCTTTGTCGAGAAAGTCGTCGTCTTCGGCCATGACATCGGCAAAGAAGATGTTGGGCGACTTGCCGCCGAGTTCGAGCGTGACCGGAATCAGGTTCTGGCTGGCATATTGCATGATGAGCCGGCCGGTCGACGTTTCGCCGGTGAAGGCAATCTTGGCGATCCGGTTGCTGGTGGCGAGTGGTTTCCCCGCTTCAAGCCCAAAACCGTTGACGATGTTGAGTACGCCAGGAGGCAGAAGGTCGCCGACGATCTCCGCCCATACGAGGATCGATGCCGGTGTCTGTTCGGCAGGCTTGAGGACGACGCAGTTGCCGGCGGCAAGTGCCGGAGCAAGTTTCCATGCCGCCATCAGGATCGGGAAATTCCATGGAATGATCTGGCCGACGACGCCCAGTGGCTCGTGGAAATGATAAGCAACCGTATCGTGATCGATCTCGCCGATCGAACCTTCCTGCGCCCGAATGCAAGAGGCAAAGTAGCGGAAATGGTCGATGGCAAGGGGAATGTCGGCTGCCATGGTCTCACGGATCGGCTTGCCGTTGTCCCAGCTTTCCGCCTGGGCCAGAACCTCAAGCTTGTCCTCCATACGCTGCGCCATCTTCATCAGGATGTTGGCGCGTTCCGTGGTCGAGGTGCGCCCCCACTTGTCCTTGGCGGCATGGGCGGCATCGAGGGCCGCATTGATGTCCTTCTCGTCCGAGCGCGGGATCTCGCAAATCGTTCCACCCGTGACAGGCGTGATATTGTCGAAATACCGACCGCTAATCGGCTCCCGCCATTCGCCACCGATGTAATTGCCGTATTTAAGCTTGAACGGAGATTCGATAATTTTCTGATGCAGCATCTGATCCTCCCAGGATAACAGGTTCATCCCGAACCGAAAGAGAATCTGCCTTTCTTTCCGTAGATGTGACAGAGGCGGAACATCATACCGCAGTGCACAGTGTCGCAAATCTGCGACAGATCGTCAGGCAATCTGCAGCAATCAGTGCAAACCGAACCTGTTGATCTTCCGGTGCAGCGTCGCCCGGCTCATCCCGAGGGAAAGAGCAGCCTGGGTCACGTTTCCATTAGCCCTGGATAAGGCGCGTAGGAGAGCTGCACGCTCGGCCTCCCTCAAGTCCTGCCGCTCGGCGCCTACGCCTTCGCCAAGAAGGTCGGCTGCGCAGATGCCCGCATCTATGCGCTCGTCATCGAGTTCAAGAGCGGAGCGCGCCGTCCGGGTGGCGCCAAGCACCATGTCGCTCTTGTCGACAGCAAGCAGCGCGGACATCGTGCCGGTCGGAGTTGGAAGCACGACGAAACGGGCTCCCGCAAAAGCGTGACGGAAGAGGTTAAGTTCGATCCGCATGGCCGTATCGCGGACGGTCTGCGAAATGATCGAGAGGGTGGTCTCATTGAGGTCGTCGCGGCAAGTCGAGACGTCCAGTGCTCCGGCCAATTGGCCACGTGAATCGCGGATCGGGGCGGTCGTGCAGCTGAGGTTGATTGTGGAACTGAAAAAATGCTGGTCGCGAATGATGGACACGGCCCGATCATCGGCAATCGCCGTGCCGATGCCGTTCGTGCCGATGCTGGCTTCGGTCCAGATCGAACCAGGCCACAAGCCAATGTCGTGAAATTCCTTGTCGTCGGCGGCGACGCCGCGCCTTTCAAGCGCTATGCCCTCGTGGTCGGTCAGGAGCAGGCAACATCCGGCCTTGCCGACGGTTTGGAACAATAGATCCAGTTCATCTACCGCCTGGGCAATCAGTTCTTGCGATTGCGCGCGCACCAGGCGCAATTCCTGCTCCGTCAGGCGGAGAGGCAACCTTTTTTCTTCGGGCGCGAGACGGTGGACCGTCATGCAGCGTCGCCAGGAGGCCACAACGCGCGAGCTGGCGGCAGCCGATTGCGCGGACACATAGACCTGATCTGCATGCGTGACATGCTCTTGCATCGGCTCCTCCCACCGAACGGTGCCTCATTCTCGTTTTAAAAGCATGGCGCCGCAACTGGCCTAAGGTCTAAGAAGACTTGGCTTTTGCGAAAAGTAAGTATGACAAATCGGACTCGAACGAAAACGGGGAGCCGAGCAGGTTCTCAGTGAAAGGAACCAACAAGCCGCTTGACGTGGAGAGATTGCAGCACCGCATTCTTCCGCACAATTGGAATAAACTTCCTCGAAGAATAAGCCGGGAAAATCGAGAGTACGGTACAGATTACCGCATGTCGCACCGGCTTCAGCACCAAGAGGAATATCATGAGCCTTCGTATCAACGACATCGCCCCGGACTTCACGGCAGAGACCAGTCAAGGCACGATCCATTTCCATGAATGGATCGGCGATGGCTGGGCCGTCCTGTTTTCGCATCCGAAAAACTTTACCCCAGTTTGCACGACGGAACTCGGCACCATGGCCGGCCTCGAAGGTGAATTCAAAAGGCGCGGCGTGAAGATCATCGGCATCTCCGTCGATCCGGTCGAAAGCCACGCAAAGTGGAAGGGCGACATCAAGACGGCAACCGGCTTCGACGTCGAGTATCCATTGATCGGCGACCGAGACCTCAACGTTGCCAAGCTTTACGATATGTTGCCGGCCGGTGCAGGCAGTTCGTCGGAAGGCCGCACCCCGGCGGACAATGCCACAGTCCGCTCCGTCTACGTTATCGGCCCTGACAAGAAGATCAAATTGATCCTCACCTATCCGATGACCACCGGCCGCAATTTCAACGAGATCCTGCGCGCGATCGACTCCATCCAGCTGACCGCAAAACATCAGGTTGCTACGCCCGCAAACTGGCAGCAGGGAGATGATGTCATCATCACGGCTGCCGTATCGAACGAGGACGCCATCGCCAGGTTCGGCTCGTTCGAGACGATCCTGCCTTACCTGCGGAAAACCAGGCAGCCCGCCGCTTAACCGGCCTTCACCTCGGTTCGACGACCCACGCGAGCTACTGCGTGGGCTTTCCCCTCCTTTTCGTGAGCCGACCACCAGACGCGGCGGAGAGACTGCGTCTTGTTGCATGCGGTCGCGGTCAGTATCAGCCGAGCCGCATCTCGGTCTGCTGGTCGAAGAGGTGTAGGTGGGACGGATCGAACCGCAACCCTATCACCTCGCCGGATCGGATCGCTGCACGGCTATTGAGCACAATGACGAGTTCCGGCTCCGTCGCGGTGGTGATGTAAGTGCTGGCGCCCGTGGTTTCCACGGCGCCGACGGGCAGACGCAGCATCGCGTCCGCATCGCCGGCAAGTTCGAAATGCTCCGGCCGAATACCGACCAATAACGGCTGGCCCGCCTGGACGGGTCTTGTCAAAGGAATCGCCTGCGGCGCCTCGAATTCGAGGCGGAGAGACTTTCCATCGGCCCCGGACGACGCAGGCACGAAATTCATGGCAGGCGAGCCGATGAAGCCGGCAACGAATTTGTTCACCGGACGATCATAGAGATCCAGCGGCGCGCCCTGTTGTTCTATGATCCCTTGACGCATGACGACCACATGATCGGCCATGGTCATCGCCTCGATCTGATCGTGGGTAACGTAGACGGACGTTGCCTTGAGCCGATCATGAAGGGCGCGGATCTCCTTGCGCATATGCACGCGCAACGCAGCGTCCAGATTGGACAATGGCTCGTCGAACAGAAACGCTTTAGGGTTGCGGATAATCGCCCGGCTCATCGCCACGCGCTGGCGTTGACCGCCGGAGAGCTCTCGCGGATACCGGCCAAGAAGGTGGGAAAGGCCCGTCGTCGCTGCGACCTCCTCGGCCTTGCGCTTGGCCTCGGCCTTATCGACACCCCGGATGCGAAGACTATAGGTGAGGTTCTGTTCGACCGTCATATGCGGATAGAGCGCATAGGATTGAAAAACCATGGCAAGGTCGCGCTTGCGAGGCGGCACCCCGTTCATCTTCGTCCCGGCAATGACGAGGTCGCCGCTTGAAATCGTTTCAAGGCCAGCCAATGAACGCAGAAGCGTGGATTTCCCGCAGCCCGATGGTCCGACCAATGCCACAAACGCGCCTTTGCGGATCTTCAGGTCGATATCCCGCAGCGCATGGTAGGCGCCGTAATATTTGTTGATACCCGTCAGCTCGATCTGGTGCACGGTCATTTAAGAGCTCCCGACGTCAGGCCGGACACGATCCGGCGCTGCAAGAGGACGAAGATGGCAAGAATCGGGGTCACATACATCGCCGCATAGGCCATGATATTGTTCCATTCGTTCGTATTGGGCCCCATGAACGAGTTGAGCCCCACGCTTGCCGGCTGATATTCGATCGCCTGGATCATAGACTTCGAGTAGACGAATTCGCCGAAAGCCTGCATGAAAATCAGAATGGCGCTGACGAGAATGCCGTTGCGCGCAAGCGGCAGAACGATATGGAAGAAGGCTCCGAAGCGGGAATTTCCGTCGACAAGCGCGGCTTCCTCGAGCTCCATCGGCACGCTCATGAAGGTCGCGCGCACCAGGACCACAAAGAACGGCATGCTTTTGGCCGCAATCGCCAGGATGACAGCAGTGCGCGGGTAGTCCAGGAGACCTATTTGCGAAAATCCGACGAAGATCGGGGTGATCATCAGCGAGGCCGGCAGTACCTGCAGCATCAGGACGAGGAACAGGCCGGCATCCACCCAGGCATTACGGTAACGAGCAAGCACATAGGCGCAACCCGTTCCAAGAACGGCGATCATCGACACCGCCCCCGAGGCGATCACCACCGAATTCCAAAGATAACGGCCGACGTTTCGGCTCTCCCAGACCGAGCGGTAGATGCTCCATTGAGGATCGGCGGGCCAGAAGGACGGAGGCGAGGCAAACATCGCCGAGCCTGTTTTGATCGCCGTCACATACATCCAATAGAGTGGGAACAGATAGACCGCCGCCAGCAGAACTGCGATGATCAACATGATCTTGTCGCGCAAGGCCCAACTCATCCGCGTACCTCATGGCGCGTGGAACGCACATAGACGACCGAGGCGATCATCACAAAAACGATCATGATGACCGATATCGTTGCGCCTTGAGCAAAATCGTATTGTCGGAAGGAAAGATCCCAGGCCCAATATTGTGCCACATTGGAGGAATTGTTCGGTCCTCCGGCGGTGATCGCAGCAAAAAGGTCGAATTGCTGCAGCGTGAAGATCAGCCCCAGCGAAATGATAGCTCCGATCGTCGAACGCATCATCGGCAGGGTGATGGTGAAAAAGCGCTGGATGACATTGGCTCCGTCGAGCTCTGCCGCCTCGTAAAGATCCTGAGGTATCGTCGACAACCCGACCGAAAGAAGGATCATGTTGAAGGAAATGCCAAGCCAGATGTTGGCAATGACGACCGCCCACAGCGAGAAATCAGGGTCGGAGCGCCAAAAAATATGTCCGGTGATGAGGCCGGATTCCCGCAGCAAATAGTTCAGGACGCCAAAATCGCCGGACAAGATCCAGTTCCAGATGGCGCCGACCACCAGGCCCGGCATGACCCAGGAGACGAGAAAGAGGCCGCGCATCCAGGAGGCGCCTGGAAAGTTCGTCCAGAAGAAGAGCGCGAGCGCAAAACCAATGATGAACTGGCCGGCGATCGAGGCGATAACGAAAAGCGCGGTGTTTTTGAGGATCGGCCAGGTCTCCGGCATGGAAAATAAGGTTGTATAGTTCTTGAGCCCAACGAACGGTCGAAAGATCGTGCCGAGGCTGAACATGTCCACTTCCTGGAAGCTCATGACGATATTGTAGACAAGCGGCAGGCCCGCCATCGTGAACAGGAAGATAAGCGGCACCGACACCAGGGCTATGTCGAAGCCACGCCCGTCGCTGACGGAAAGAAGCAGTCTCTTCATGTTTCCTCCAGATCGACATTCAACTCCGGTCCGGAGCCGCAAGGACTGGCCACTGCGGCCCCGGCCGGGAGGAAGGAAAGCGGCTAGCGAAGACGCCACCTCAGCATCAGCCGAGCACCGCCTTGATCTTCTGGTCGGCCTGATCGAGCGCCTCCTTAGGGCTCATCTGGCCTGTCAACGCGGCCTGGATGGCATCTTGAATGGCCTTGGAAATTTTCGGCCAGGCCGGATGCGGGCCCCGCGGCTGGGCATATTGCAGCTGCTCCTGGAAGACCTTCAACGCGGCATCCTTCAACGGCTGACCGGTCGATGGAATAGCAAGATCCGAGCGGGCCGGCAGTTGGCCGAAATCCTTGAACATCCGATTGTCCTGCGACACGAAATATTCAAGCACCTTGAAAGCTTCCTTCGGGTGTTGCGTTTTTGAAAAGATCGCCCAGTTGAAATCGCCCATGGCCGACGAACGCTTCGAACCCGCTTCCGGAAGCGGCAGGAGTGCCACACCCCAATCGAACTTCGCCTCCTTGACCATGCGGTCCAGCTCCCAAGGGCCGGAAATCGCCATGGCGGCATTGCCCGAGTTGAAGGTGCCGGTGGAATCCCATTGGCTGCGGGTCAGCGTGTCGCGAGATGCAAGTTTTTCGTCGATAATCGTCTTCCAGATTTCCAACGCCTTGACGGCTCCCGGCGCATTGATCTTGTCGTAGCCGCCGCCGCCCATCTGCGCCCAGGGGAGGAACTGGAACGTGCCCTCCTCGTTCGCCTTCGCAGAAAAGGTGATGCCGTAGACGTTTTTGGCCGGGTCGCTCAGCTTGCGGGCTGTATCGACCAGTTCGTCCCAGGTCTGCGGCGGCTTGTCAGGATCAAGCCCTTTGGCGCGGAACATATCCTTATTGTAGTAAAGCGCGATCGTGTTGGTCGCCTTCGGCACGCCAAAATATCGCTCCTTCCACATCACCGACTTCAACGGACCGGGGTAATAGTTGTCAGGCTTGATCACGCTCGACTGGGCAATCATATCGGTCAGGTCGAGGAAGGCGCCACGCGATGAAAACAGGACGTGCTCCGGGTTGTCGACGGCGATGATATCCGGCGCCTGCCCGGTCGAATAGGCTCGCATCGCCTCGCTCACAACGTCATCGAACTGGATCTGACGGTATTCGACGGTGATGCCTGTCTTCAGGTTGTTGAAATCCTTGATGAGGTTCGGTGCCGGCTGGATGTCGCGGTCAAGCGACCAGACAGTAATCTTCACCTCCTCGGCACGCGCCGAGGTCCAAAACGTCGACAGGCTTGCGACCGCAAGCGCGCCGATCAGGGCCAATTTACGAATATCCATGCTCTCCTCCTTCAGGTTGTACTCGCTGCGAATGCCTCCTCCAGGTCATCCGGCAAGAGAGGCTGCGTCAGGCTGGATCGATGACAAAGTCACCGCCCCGGCAGGACTTCAAATAGTTCAGTGCATGTACTTGGCCGGTCATCTCGAGCGCATCGCGATAGACCGGATCGTGCCACCCCTCGATATCGATCGATCCCGTCCACCCCGCCAGTCGCAGTTCGGAGATGACATCCGTCCAGTTGGTATCCCCGAAGCCCGGCGTGCGCATGAAAACGAAAGGATGTTTGCCGAAAATTCCGTGTTCGCGGATGACGTCCCAGCGGATCGTCGCGTCCTTGCCGTGGACATGGAAGATCTTCGCAGCCCATTTGCGGATCTGCGGCAGCGGCTCGATCAGATAAACCATCTGATGGCACGGCTCCCATTCGAGACCGATATGATCATCCGGCGTTTCGTTGAAAATCAGTTCCCAGGCATCCGGATTATGGGCAATGTTCCAGTCGCCCGTTTGCCAATTGCCATCCATGGCGCAGTTTTCAAAGGCGATCCTGATCCCCTTGTCGGCAGCCCGCTTGGCAAGTTCGCTCCATATTTCGCGGTAACGCGGCAGGCTTTCCGGCAACGGCCGCCCGCGCAGCCGGCCGGTGAAGCCGGCGACGCATGTGGCGCCAAAATGATGGGCGTTGTCGATGCAATCCTTCCAACCCTGCAGCGTATGCAGATCCATTTCCGTTTCTTCCAACGGATTGCCGAACATGCCTATGGTCGAAATGGTGATGTCGCGGTCGCCGATTGCCTCGCGGCAACGCTTGCCAAGGTCACCCACGTTCTGGCCGTTGGTCGTTTGCCAGAAGAAGGGCTGGAAGCTCTCAAAGCCAAGATCAGCGATCTGGCCGATCCGTTCGGCGGCATTGCCCTTCGTCGCGCTGACCATTGTCCCGATGCGAATAGACTTGGCTGGATTGCTCACGTTGAAACCTCATGCTTGGATGGCGACAGGCTGGCCGGTTTTTGCGCTCTCGATTGCGCCAAAAACCATGGCCAGGCTCTTGATATTGTCAAAACCGGCGGTCTCCGGAGGCCGACCGGATCGGATCGACTCCAGAAAGCCAGAAATCACGCTGGCATGACCATGGGTCTCTTCCTCATGTGGCGCAGCCGGCACGTCGACAGTACGATGCCCCCGCAGTAGGCCGGGTTCGTCGTCGGCAACCGTGGCATCGAAGCTTTCCTCACCGTCCCAGGTGAGCATGCCCTTGGATCCGACCAGCCGCCAGGAACTCTCCCAACTCGTCCGTCGCCCCTCGGCGCACCAGGAGCCGCGATAGGTGAAAACCACCTCGTCGCTGAAGCGGAAGACCGCGTTTGCCGACGCTCCATGCGCATACCACGAGCCCGGCGGATTGGTTTCGACACAGTAGACGGATTTCGGGTGTCTGCCGCTGACAAACCGCGCAGCATCGAAGGTATGGATCGCCATATCGAGAAGCAGCACATTGTCCATGGCTTCCCTGAACCCGCCAAAATGCGGCGCCAGGAAAAAGTCGCAGTGGATGCCGGACAGGTCACCGATGGCCCCGCTTTCAACGAAGCGCCGCATCCGGCGCACGCCTGAGATAAAGCGGCGGTTCTGCACGACCGCATGTATGCGCCCGGCCTCCTCGGCCAGCCGCACGAGCTGCTGGGCCTCATCGAGTGATGCAGCCATGGGCTTTTCGCTGAGCACGTGGCAGCCGTGTTTCAGGCCGGCTGCAACGACAGGCTGGCGTGCGGCCGGTATCACCACATCGAAGAGAATATCGGCATTCGTTTTCTCAAGCATCGCATCGAGATCGTTTCCGATTTCGACATCGCTGAGGCCGAAGGCTTCGGCAAGCGACCGGGCGACGGCAACATCCAGATCGACCAGACCGACGATCGTAACCGACCTCGCCAGGTCAGGTTGCATGGCAAGAGCCCGCATCCACCCGTGCGCCATGGCGCCACATCCGCATAAGACGGCCTTCAATGTCACGATCGTCCTCCAGCTGACAGAGGTGATGCTCCTTCACCATCTCCGTAAACGTTTACGATCCTAGTTGCGGTTTCCGTTCTGTGTCAATAGGGTTTCGAAAACGATTACGATCTGGTGGACAGAACAATGAAGGGCATTCGCCGGCTGGCAGAACATCTGGATGTTTCGATTGGCACAGTTTCGCGCGCCCTCAACGGCAAACCCGACGTCAATGAAGAAACCAGGCGCCGTGTTTTGGAGGCGGCTGAAAAGCTTGGCTATGTCGCCAACCAATCCGGCCGGGCTCTGCGCAAGGGCGCAACCGGCGTTATCGGTTTCATGATGCAGACGGGCCGGGAAATCACCGGCCAGGGCGACACCTTCTTCATGAGCGTCTTTGATGGCGTTCAAGCGGTGTTGGCGCGCCACAAGCTCGACCTCGTTGCACTTTTATGCTCCTCGGAAGAGGACCCGGACGATTACCTCAAGCGCATGGTCGCGCGCGGTTTTGCCGATGGCCTTATTTTGTCAGCCACGCGGCGCCACGATCCTCGTTTTGAATTTCTGGCGCGTCACCAAATCCCCTTTATCACGCTGGGCCGCAGTCTGACGGACGTCGGCCAGCCCTGGATCGATCTTGATTTTGAGGGAATGGCCGAGCAATCCGTCGAGCGGCTCGTCAAGGCAGGCCACCGGGAGATCGGATTTGTCTGGCCGCATGGCGAACTCAATCTCGGTTACGTGTTTATCGAAAGGTGCCGCCAAGCCCTCGCCCGTTTCGGGTTGATATTGTCTGAGCACCATATCTTCCGGACTACTCCGAGCGAAATGGGTGGTTACAAGGTGGCTCGGGACATCAAGACCATCGAACGCCCCCCCACCGCTCTCATCCTGGTCAATGAGACGCTCGTCACAGGACTTTACCGCGGCCTGGAGGAAGTGGGGCTGCAGCCGGGGCGCGATATCGCCATTATCGGTCGCCAAAGCCCGCAAGCACGTTTTCTGTCTCCCACTCTCACAGGATTCGACCTGTCGCTTCGCGACCTCGGAGTTGCCCTCGCCGAAGGGCTCTTGTCCGCAATGCCTGCCTATGCCGAACTTTATCCGAAAGCTCCGCGACAAAAACTGTGGCCGATGACGCTGATCGAAGGCGAAAGCGGCTGAAACTGCTTGCGCAGCACATGCCGAGGCGCAAATGTGCCAAGGTGGCGGCCCATTATCTGCCATGGCGGCAGACCGCCAGATCCGTTTTCAGATCACACCCCAAGCCCGAAACCTTCCCCTACCGGTCAGTTCTCGCAGCGAGAGTTCGGCGGCAATTTTCAACGCTCCCTGGGGGGTAACGCAGAGCGCCTCGGCGATCATGCCCGCAGACACCATTGGCGTGGAGAGGACGAGCTCGATCAGCTGAGGAAGCTTTGATGACTGCCGCCTGCCGGCGGCGCGATGCTGCATCTGCTGTTTTGCCAGGAGCAGCCGGTCGTGCTCTTTCGAGCCGAATTCAGCCGCCATCGTGATCGCGTCAAGAAATGCCTTCAGCCGCGTATCCCGGTCTCGGCTTGCCCGACGCTCGCGCGCGATCTGCTTCAGCCCGAGATTGATTGTTGCGAGATGCGCGCTGGTGGCTCCAATCTGCCGCAGGAGTGCGGCGGTCAACTGCCGACCGAGCCAGGGCGCATGCTGAAAGACCTGCAGGACGTTCCAAGCATCCAGCAGCAAAGCTGCCCTGAGCAGCGGCGGCAGGCCCTCCGTCTCCATGACGACAGACCGCCACTCCGCAAGCCGCTCGTCTTCATCCCAATCGGCCTCATAAACAAGGGGATCCCGGTCGCGTCGCAGCTGGGGCTCACTGGTTCTGGCCTCAGCAAGCAGCACCTCGCTTCGTGCCAGAAGCGCATCGATGGCAGCAAGATGGACGGCAAGCGGATCATCCTCGTCCCCCTCCTCGGATGAATGCTCATGCGTCATAGCTGCGGCGTTATCGGATTGATCGGTCTCGCCTCCCCTTCCCCTGAGGCAACGCAAGCCCTCGGTACTCATGGCCCATTCGGGCGGGTTAGAAAAAATTCGCCGACGGGTACGCAGGACGTCATGCGCAATTGTCAGTTCGTGGGTTGGCGCACGCACGCTCATGCCGGCATCGTAAAGCACCAGGTCCTCGAGCTGGACCAACTCTCCGTCGACCCACAAGGAAGCACATGCTTCGGAAAAATGGGTACGCGCCAACCATCCCGGCCCGACAGATGAACGGCTAATCCGCTCGTCCACCCGTGCCAGCGCCGAGGTCGCAGCGCATAAGGGCGTGAGCAGGTCCTGTAAGGGCAATTTGGATAATTCGTAACGCATTGAAAAAGCGTTATCTGATTTGCCTTTTGAAAGCTATAAGGGTGTTTGGTTTCATCACTGGGTGTTAACCATAATCGCCACCCACCCGGCGAATGATGAATATTGGGGTCGCCCGCATGAGCTTTGCCGAAGCGACGAACTCGACCGCCGCAGCGATGCACGAATCGTAGCCCTCATCATATCCGTGCTGGCTGATTCTGACTAGGCCGACCTTCCCAGGCAACATTGCACGCATCGATGATGGGCAACTCCACATATCGTCCTCCGCCAAATCACTGCGCCGGCTGCCGGAGCATCGATCCTCCCTGGGAGCAGAGATGACGACAGCGATGGCGCCATCATCGACAAAGACGCGGAGCAGCAGGAAGTCCTCCATGAGATTACCGCCTTAGATTCCGTTCCATCTTGGGGATGGCAGGACAACCCGTCTGCAGCCCGATCATGCAGTCCACGGATGACTTCCTGATGCATCAGATGACACTCGTTCACCTCGCAGTTCGGCATAAGCCGCGGCACCAACTTGGGCCCCACGTCACCTGGCAAAGACGCCCTTCAGCCCATGACTGCGATGCAGCGCCGGACTTGCCGGACTTTCCTTGGCAGAACCCACTTCTACCCTGAGCGCAAATGCGACCAACAGCCCGGAGCGACGTCTACGGGCAAGTCCGAGTTTGCCGAGACGACAACCTCGCTGGTTGGGACGTTCTAGTTCGAGGTCCGCGGGCCCCACAGAGAGTTCAGGGCCGAAGAGGAGATAAAGGCCTTATGCGCCAGCGCAGGATTGCGACACCAGCCAGAGATCCGCGCGAAGTTAGGCCGCCGCCCCGAAAGCTAGGCCCCTGCCTTCCGCACGTATCCAGACATACGCACCCTTTCGTACGCAGCAATGCAGTCCAGCCATTTCAACGGCGCCAAAGAGAGCCCCTCTTCTTACTGGCTCGCAATACGACCGGAGAACCCTGGTTCGGCCGACAGAACGAAGGATTGACGGCAGTTAGCCGCGGCTAACTGCCGAAACACAAGCGAGAGAGAAGACCGGGCCTCGCTTCCAATTCGTGGCGCGACCCTATCCGCCGCTCCGCGAATCTGATCTTCTCTCCAGGATGCGGCTCTCGATACGCGTATGAAACGCAAGTTAGCCGCGGCTAACCGCCGGCCCGGTTAGGGTGTCGTTAACCAAAAAACCCTTGCCAAATCGACAGAATCGGGTCTCTTTCATCAACTGCGGTAAAAAACGTTTTCCTCGCCCAGAACCGTAGTTTTAGAAATTAGGCGCTCAAGTAATGAAGCAAGCTGTTGAGAAGAATGCCGCTCCCCCGGTGGCGGACCTCAAGGGACTTATCCAGCATCATTCCGCTGCACTGTCGGCGCAGTTGCAGGCACACCATATGGCCGTCTTTCCGCCCAATGCGGAAAAGACAATTCGCAATTTCACGCCGGCTGAGACCGCCAAATTGATCGGCATCGGCGAGGGTTATCTGCGACAGGTCGCTGCCGAAATGCCGGATCTCGCAGCCAGCCAAACCGGCGGGCGCCGCAGCTATTCCGTCGAAGACATCCAGGCATTGCGCGTTCATCTTGACCAAGGCAGCAGGGGCGGGCGGCGATATCTGCCTCACCGCCGCGGAGATGAGGCGCTCCAGGTCATTGCTGTCATGAATTTCAAAGGTGGCTCCGGCAAGACCACCACGTCGGCGCATCTCGCCCAATACCTGGCCTTAAGAGGCTACCGCGTCCTTGCCATTGACCTCGATCCCCAGGCGAGCCTTTCTGCACTTTTCGGGCACCAACCCGAAATCGATGTCGGACCAAACGAGACGCTTTACGGAGCAATCCGTTATGACGGCGAACGCCGCCCGATCGCCGAGATTGTCAGGGCGACCTATATTCCGGACTTACATCTCATTCCCGGAAACCTCGAACTGATGGAGTTCGAGCATGATACACCCCGCGCCCTGATGAAGCGGCAAGTCGGAGACACCTTGTTTTTCGCAAGGATCGGGCAGGCGCTTGCTCAGGCGCAAAATCTCTATGATGTCGTCGTCATCGACTGCCCGCCACAACTCGGCTACCTCACGCTCTCGGCGCTGACGGCCGCGACATCCGTCCTTGTCACCGTGCACCCGCAAATGCTGGACGTCATGTCGATGAACCAGTTTCTGGCAATGACTGGCGATCTGCTCGAAGAGATCAGCAATGCCGGAGCACGCTCGGACTACAATTGGATGCGATATCTCGTCACTCGCTTCGAGCCCAGTGATGGGCCTCAAAATCAGATGGTGGCATTCCTGCGCTCCATATTCGGTGAACATGTGCTGATCCATCCGATGTTGAAAAGCACAGCGGTCTCCGATGCCGGGCTTACCAACAACACGCTCTTTGAAGTGGAGCGCGGTCAATTTACGCGCTCGACATACGATCGCGCGCTGGAGGCCATGAACAACGTCAATGCAGAGATAGAGACCCTGATCAAGAAAGCATGGGGGAGGGCCGCATGAGCAGAAAAGACGTTTTCGCCAATCTGCAACCCCCGGCGCCAGCCCAGCCGGAAATTCGGACAGCCAAAAATCGTTTGCGGCCGATCCTCGGTTCACCGGAATTGCTGGAGAACGGATCACGGTCGCCCGTTGGTGCCATCGGCCAATCCTTAAGCGAAGTGAACGACCGCAATCGCCGTGCCGAAGAGATCGAGAGGCGTTTGTCGCAGGGCCATGCGGTCATCTCACTGGATACCGCCGATATCGATCCCTCCTTTATTCCAGACCGTATGCCTGGCGCCAAGGAAGCACATGACCGGCTCGTGGCGTCAATTCGGGAGCAGGGGCAGCAAGTACCGATCCTGGTCCGGCCCCATCCGGAAATCCCAGGCCGCTATCAGGTCGCTTTCGGTCACCGCCGCTTGCGTGCCATCACCGAGCTCGGCCAGCAGATCAATGCCATCGTGCGCGAACTATCGGACGAACAGCTCGTCGTCGCCCAGGGGCAGGAAAACAACGAGCGCCAGGACCTTACCTACATCGAAAAAGCGCGGTTTGCGCAGCGGTTGCAGCAGCGCTTTCCCCGCGACGTCATCATGGCCGCCATGTCGCTCTATAAAAGCGACCTGTCCAACATGCTCTCAGTGGTGTCGCGGATCCCGGCCGAGCTTATCGATATGATCGGTCCCGCGCCATCGGTCGGAAGGCGCAGCTGGATGGAGCTTTCCGATCTTCTATCCACCGACAAGGTCGTAGACCGGGCCAGAGCCTTCCTGGAACGGTCCGAGATCGCCGAGTGGGAATCCGAAGACCGGTTCAAGGCGCTGATGGAGCATCTCAAGCCGCGGCCGCAAAAGGCCAAGTCGGATGTCTGGGCAACCGGCACAGGCGCTCGCCTTGCAAAGGTCACCCACAACGATACTCGCGTCGAAATTCTTATCGATCGAAGGGAGGCGCCGGAATTTGCGGCCTTCGTGCTCGATCGCCTCAAGGCTTTGTTCGAAGAGCATCGCTCTAAGAACTGAACAACACAGAACCAAAGCAGGAGCATCCAGCAAAAGAAAAAAGCCCCCGAACGTTACCGTCACGGAAGCTTTCCTCGTAGTCTCGACAGCTTCGAGAATCGCATTTCCGAGAATCACTGTCAAGAGTTTTGGCGCCTTTCAGGCGGGTGGATTTCTTTTGCCTAAACCAAGGTGATGGCAAATGAGGCATGAATTTATAACGACGCCCTTCGGGCGGCGATCGATGTCGCTTGGAATGCTGGCAAATCAGCATCTCGCCGACCAGATCGAACCTGGAATGCGCCGGAACAAGTGGAAACTATTCCGATCGGTCTGCGAAGCCCGCCGAGCCTTGGGGATCAGTGACCGGTCGTTGACCGTTCTTGATGCGCTCCTGACGTTTTATCCGGCGGACGAACTCAGCCAAGACAGCAGCCTTGTTGTTTTCCCCTCAAACGCTCAGCTCTCTCTCCGGGCAAGGGGGATGACGCCCGCAACTCTTCGCAGGCATCTCTCCATGCTGATCGAGGCCGGCCTGATTTTCCGCAAGGATAGTCCAAATGGAAAACGTTACGCGCGGCGTGCACGGAGCGGGCAAATCAGCGAGGTTTTCGGCTTCAGCCTTGCGCCTCTGCTCGCTAGAGCCTCTGAAATCGATTGCCTTGCTGCCGAGATCGTAACCGACAGAGAAAATCTCAAGGCAACCAAAGAACAGATCAGCATCTGCCGACGCGATATCTCCAAGCTGCTCGCGACTGCCATTGCCGAAGCACTTCCCGGAGATTGGGATGATATGTTGGCCGAATTTCGCACAATTACCTCTCAGATCCCTCGCAACCCTACCTTGGAAACCCTTCAGCCAATTCGGCGGCAGATGAACGAACTTCACCACTTCATCGTTAAGAGTCTGAAGTCACAAGTTAAAATTCGGAATCTGAGCGCCAATGAATCCCAGAATGAGCGCCACAAACAGGATTCAAAACCAAACTTCAATTTTGAATCTGAAAACATCTGCATCCGAGATCATCTTCCGCCTCCAAATCCGTTGGACCAGCAAGTCGAAGTCACCGAACAGCTGCCTGATGTCGATGAAGACATCCCAAATCACACACCGTCTTCCGAAGGGATAACGCTCGATCTGGTGCTTCGAGCATGCCCCCAGATCATCGATTACGCCCCAGCCGGATCTGTCCGAAACTGGCGCGATCTTGCCGCCGCCGCTGCCGTTGTGCGTTCAATGTTCGATGTGAGCGAGACAGCCTACACCAAGGCCTGCGCCACGATGGGGATTGAAACGACGGCGATCGTTATGGCCTGTATCCTCGAGCGGGCCACATCCATCAATTCGCCGGGCGGATACCTGCGTGATCTGACCAAGCGATGCGAACGCCGCCAATTCGTTCCAAACCGGATGCTCATGGCCGTCCTGCGGACTCATGCCAAAGTCGGTACCAGCAGTAATGAAACGGAGATGCCGCTTACGTTTAACAACGAAAAGCCACTTCAGAAAAAGCAATACGTTACCGTCTCGTCGGAATATTGCAGTGCCAATTGACCACGCATATGGCAGCCGCGGCCGGAGGGCTTTTTGCCCTACTCGAAACAACCAGCGGCAAAAGCCCCTGGGCTTAGACAGAACGCCTCATTGTCCTGCTGGAGAGCTCGCAATACGCCTGACTTCGTCGGCAGCTGCGTTGAGGACGTCTTGCGACAAAGCTTCGTCGAGGATGCGGGAGAGTGTGACTGCACCCACCATGAGCGACAATATGGTCATTGCTTTGCCGCTTGGTTCCGAGCCCTCGGTCACGTCCATGAGTTCGTCCAGCACTTGGAGATGAGCCTTTATGCCGTCCTGAAAAGGAAGCTTCACCTCCTCGCTTTGACGACGTGCCACGTCAGAACCGAGCGCCACCATGGGGCAACCATCGCCTTTCTCACCTCGATGATCCTTTGAGAGATAAAAACGGATTATGGCCTCCAGCGGATCCGGGGTCGAGGCCGCGACGGTCGACCATCTGCCGGTCGAGCTTTCCATCGCCCGCCTTGAGGCAAGCGCTGCAAGATCGTCCTTGGACTCGAACTGCTTATAAAATCCGCCTTGGGTGAGGCCCGCACCTTTCATCAGGTCCTTCAATCCGATGCCATCAAAACCGTGCTCTCTAAACAGCCGGCTTGCGACGTTGATGACGGCCTCGCGATTTGCCGCGGCTTGCGCTAAAAATCGGGGGGGGGAAGCGCGGATGATTTCGCGCCGCCTCAGGAGAAATTCCTATGTCATTTCAGCGGCCGCCCGCGAAAAACATCCCCGCTCCGTCATTACCTTCCGGTCGCGGTTATAGTGATCGCGTCATCGAGCAGGGAGCCGGGTCGCGAACCGTTCTCCGCAACCGGGGAGCATCCGGCGCTCGATGGCGGTCGTTTAAGGCACGGCAACGCCGTCAGGGCGCCAACCGCCGGGACGAAATGGTTTCGGAATTTGAACCCACCGCAGCCATATCCCCCGGAAAAGCCGAAGCGATCGAGCAGGCAGAGAACCTGACATCCATCTAACACACCGACTGCCTGCCCATCCCTTGTGACACCGTGACGACCACGTTCGTCGCGGACACTCGTCGTACCGGTGTCGTGGCACCAGCTTATGATGTCCTCCGCCCTCGGCCATGCCGTTTTTGCCATGTGACAGAATCGGACGCCTCAATTCCCCCCAAGGCACAACCTGATTGCCGGCGCTTGGATTGGCCGGAGGTCGGCAATATGTTCTCCTCTGGAGAAGGCGGCTCTCGGCGATCCGCAGGAATCGCATCAAAAGGAGATGAGGCGATGAAACTGAACGACCCGACACTGTTTCGCGAGGCTGCGCTGGTGGGCGAGCGCTGGCTCGATGCCGATCCGTCGAACGCGGTAGAAGTCAACAACCCGGCGACTGGCGAGATCATCGGCCGAGTGCCGAAGCTTGGCGCGGCAGAGACCCGCGCTGCGATCGAAGCGGCGCAGGCCGCTCAGCAGCAATGGGCTTCAAGGACCGCGAAGGAGCGCTCGGCGATCCTGCGCAAATGGTTCGACCTGATGATCGCCAACAAGGACGATCTGGGACGTATCCTGACGCTCGAGCAGGGCAAGCCGCTGACCGAAGCGACCGGTGAGATCGTTTATGGCGCGAGCTTTATCGAATGGTTTGCGGAAGAGGGCCGACGCGTCTACGGCGATCTCATTCCGGGCCACCAGCCCGACAAGCGCATCATGGTGATGAAGCAGCCGATCGGCGTGGTGGCGGCGATTACACCGTGGAACTTTCCGAATGCGATGATCACTCGCAAGGCCGGCCCGGCGCTGGCCGCCGGCTGTGCCATGGTGCTGAAACCCGCATCGCAGACGCCGTTTTCGGCGATCGCGCTGGCAGTGCTGGCCGAACGGGCGGGCTTGCCCAAAGGGCTGTTCAGCGTGATTACAGGTTCGGCCCGCGAGATCGGCGGCGAGATGACGGCCAATCCGATCGTCAGGAAACTGACCTTTACCGGTTCGACGGAAGTTGGTGCGGAGCTCTACAGGCAGTCCGCGCCGACCATCAAGAAGCTCGGGCTGGAGCTCGGCGGCAATGCCCCTTTCATCGTTTTCGACGATGCGGACCTGGATGCAGCCGTCGAAGGCGCACTGATCGCCAAATATCGCAACAACGGCCAGACCTGCGTCTGTGCCAATCGGCTCTATGTGCAGGACGGTGTTTACGATACATTCGCGGCAAAGCTCGCCACGGCGGTCGGCAAGCTGAAAACTGGTAACGGCTTCGACGAGGGCGTCGTTCTTGGGCCTCTGATCGACAAGGCGGCTCTGGAAAAGGTCGAGGAGCATGTCGGCGACGCCTTATCCAAAGGTGCCCGCGTCATTCAGGGCGGCGGGCGCCATGCGCTTGGCGGCACATTTTATGAGGCAACAGTTCTGGCCGATGTGACGGCCGACATGGCCGTGGCGCGGGAGGAGACGTTCGGGCCGGTGGCGCCGCTTTTCCGCTTCAAGGACGAGGCGGATGTCATTGCGCAGGCCAATGATACCGAATTCGGCCTTGCCTCCTATTTCTATGCCCGTGATCTTTCCCGGGTATTCCGGGTCGCCGAGGCGCTTGAATACGGCATGGTGGGCGTCAATACCGGACTGATCTCGACCGCTGAAGTTCCGTTCGGAGGTGTCAAGCTTTCCGGCCTCGGCCGCGAAGGTTCGCGCTACGGCATCGAGGAATTCGTCGAGATCAAATATGTGTGCCTCGGCGGCATAGGCTGATTGACAGGAACGTATCGATCATCCGCGGCTGCCGAGTTTTGTCGCGCACATCCTGCTTCTGCTTATCATCAGCATTGAGGAACGATCGAGCGCCGACGTGTGGTCGGGTCACGTCGTTCTGCTGCTGGGGAAGGCACGGTGGTGCTTGACACCGTACACGCTGCCTGAGTTCGAAACTGGGGGAGGAAAACCACTTCGCCGCGGTCTCTCGATTAATTGCCGTCAGCTGCGGGCCAACACCGGCAGATTTGGGTATTCCGTAAGCTCCTCCGAGGTTCGCTTGTGTTCGCCGATAAACTTTTCCTCTCCATCTCGACAGCCGCTGAAACAATAGCGAGCGCCGGTTGTTACACTTGTCTCCGGTCGAGAGACCACCACAACAAAGAGGAAGCGGAAAATGCTCGTCAAAATGCTCGCAGCTACTGTTCTTTCCCTGGGCTTAGCCACGGCAGCAGTCGCTCAATCAGGCGGCTCCGGCTCTGGCACTGATTCAGGTTCTGGATCGTCCGGATCCGGAACAAACAGAGGAGCTTCCGTGGGCTCTGGAGCCGGTGGTACAGGAACGTCGCTCGACGCCAATAACCCTACAACAGGCAGCGTGGGTGGGAATGCGAACAATACCGGATCCACCAACGCTCCTTGCAAGACCACACCGACACAGCAAGGCTCGGCAGGTACAGCGGCGTCGAACTCCGGCAGCGCGGCAACCCCACAGCCGGCATGCTGAGTGATTTTGGGCTGGGACGCGCTTGCGTCCCAGCCTCCCCTGAATGAAATCGGAAAAGACGCAATTTCAATAACGAAAATCCAGGTCCGCGGCCACCTTCTCAAGCTGCTCCAGGGCTGCCCCTCGGCGCCGGTAAAGATCGGCACGCTCGCCAAAAGTGCGGCGACGCATTGCAACCTGGTGACGCAGGTTGATCTCCGCGGCCATCATCGCTCCGCAGAAAGCCGCGCTTAGGACGCTGGCGCCTGAATGGAGGTCGCTTGCCACTTTGCGGTCTATAGAGCCTGCCACATCCCGGAAAAGCTCAAGCCCCTCCACGATAAGATGCGCCGCGGCAAGCGGTTCTTCGGTCGCCTGCGCCTGAGCTTCGTGCAGACCGCTATCATCGGCGGCTTCATGATCGGATGGCTCCTTGGAAAGCACGTCCAAATATCGCCGAAAGTGGCGCCGATCACGATCTGCGGATACGGTAAGCTGTTCTGAAAGTTCGTCCAATCGCCGCCGGGCGTCGGAAAAGCGGTTCCCACCGTTGTCCGACACCGCAATTGCCATCTTCCCCATCGCGAGACCAAGGAGCGCGGCCAGGATCGACGCAGTGCTGCCTGGTATATCAGGGGCTCGCCGACCAATGGATGCGACGATGTCTTTGAATTGTTCGTCTACGAGGGCAGATGTCAATTTCAATACTCTTTGAACCAACCGCAAACGGATCGAACTAACCAATGCTGTCGAAGTTCCGCCAACCTCACTTCCAGATGACGCACGCGTCTCTTTGTTCGGGGCTTCGACGGGAAGGCTTGTTGGGCCGCTGGGGTCTAGTGTCGCTTGCAAGGCAGGGTTCATGCTACCCGGTCGGCGAAGATGTTGGAAAGACAGCAATGCGCCACACAGCTCGGCCAAACCTGCGCTTACGCGGAAAAAGGCTTAAGCGCTAATCAATCACCACCAGCCCCGCTTCCTCTGCGGCCGCGACGAATGCGTCTCTTGCGTCCTCCGGCTCTGCTTTTCCATCGAGCACCAGCATGAAAGTGCGGAGAGCCTGATGAAAATGCTCCCCATCGTCGACGGGCCAGTCTTCAAGGAGGCAATTTGCGGCGTCTCGGGTGCAGAAGATCAGATCGTGGTCTCCTGCACCATGAAGCTCGACAGAAACGGGAATGGCCCAGTCGACATCAAACATGCAGCCTCTACCTCCAGAGGAAAAGAGACGCGAGGGCAGGAGATTTGTGATCTCTGAAGGGGGGGACGGGAGACCGCCCTCGCGACCTCACTCTAATGCACTGGATGGCGAATCGTTCCACGAGGGGATCGAAGCGTCGGGGGAGGAACCCCCACCGCCGATGATAGTTATCTTCCGAAAGGAGACCGAGATATGGCTATGCATTATACGGACATTCGCGGTACGCTTGTAAGCTTCCTTGCCGAAATCGGCTTGGTAGGGCCGAACGTCGAAGCCACCGCTACGGACCCGGTCCCGCCGCTTTCGACCGAACAGGAACTACTGGTCGAATGCTGGCAATCGGGCCAGATCGAACCTGCGGTTTGGTGGCAGCACCTTGACGATGATCCGGTGCTCGCGGCAAATTTCCAGAAGCCGCAGGTAACACATTAGGGCGCCCGGCCATCGAGCGCTCGCGCCGGGTGCTGCTCGGCCCAAGGATAGTGAATTAACTCACGTGCCCCGTAAGTCCGGCGTTCCCGCGGTGGTCGATCGAAAAGTTCGTGCCGGATCTTCATATCGACGTCTGCGTCCCTATCCGGCGTCATTTCTGCACGCGGGGCTTACGGATCGCATCGTGACTTGCCGCGGCTTGCGGCGCCATCCGATTCTGGGTTCAGGTACCTGCGCCGCTTCTGCGCCGGATCAGCTCAAACACGCCCGAAATGTCTTCGTCTCCATGTCCTGCACTATCGCGTTTTCGAAACAGGTCCAGCAGGGGGGCAAGCAGACTGGTGGCGACACCCTGCTCACGGGTGGCTGTGAGTATATTTTCCAGCGAGGTGGCCTGCATGGCGAGGTTCGACACCACATTAAGGCCGTGCCCGCCGCTATCGATCTTCTCTGCGTATCCTGGGAGTTCACCCATCATTGCGGTCATCCAGGGGCCAAGCAACTGGAGAAACTCCCTCGCGTGAATGCCCTCGGAATCGACAAGGGCAGTAGCGTGAAAGAAGCCGGCGAACAGACCATACATGCCGCTGAGAAGAGCGAGGTCGTGTAGCGACGCCAGTCCAGCATCGGCACCGAGATAGGCAGCGGCGCCGAGCGCCTTAAGCGTACCGATATGTGCGTCGAAAGTCGGCTTCGAGCCGCTCGGCGGTGGCGCGCGCTTGGGCGGGCGTGCCATTGGTCAAATTGACGACCGCACGCCCGGCGAGCGCCGAGGCCGCACCATCGAGCACAGAGCTCGCGGCGGCATAGTCCAATACGCAAATCACAGTGAGATCGCTTGAAGCAATGGCGTCTGCTGCGCTGGTGACTTCACGCGCTCCTTGAGCAACTAGGAAGCCAGCCTTGCCAGCTGTCCGATTCCAAAGGGTGACCGAATGCCCTTGTTGGAGAAGGCGAGCGGCCAGCGCCTGCCCCATCGCCCCTAGGCCGAGAACCGAAATATTGGTCATGGATCTATTCTTCCCTCGATGTCCCAACACGACGCCCCCTTTGGGGGAGCGGGTTGCTGAAAAGATGCAATATTGGACGAAAGCGGGGTAGTCGGCTATTCGTAGATCCATCGTCTTCAAAACAGAACGATGGATGGATTAGTGCTCAATCTCAACGACCTTCTCATCTTCGTTCGAGTGGTGGATCACGGCGGTTTTGCCGCAGCTGGTCGCGCGCTGCGCCTTCCCAAATCCACGCTGAGCAAGCGGCTCGCTGAATTGGAGCGGGAGATCGGGGTCCGTCTGATTCAACGAACCTCGAGGAGCTTCGCCGTGACGGAGATCGGCCGAGATTTGTATCGACATGCCGCCGCCATGCTGATCGAGGCCGAGGCCGCGGAGCATGTCATTAAGGGCCGCCTGGCCGAACCAAGCGGAACTGTCCGGATCACAGCATCCTTGCCCATTGCCCAATTCCGTTTGTCGGCGCTGCTTCCACCCCTCGCCGCGCGCTACCCGAAAATGCGCATCACGCTCGACGTTTCCGACAGATTCGTGGACATCGTGCAGGAGGGTTTTGACATCGCGATCCGCAACCACTTCGCCCCTCTGTCCGATGCCGATCTCGTACAACGTCGGATATATGACGACCCAGTCTGGCTGGTCGCCTCGCCCGACTATATCCGGGAGAAAGGTGCGTTTTCTCGCCCCGGGGAGGCGAGAGAACTCGATGGGTTGATGGCATCGCCCTCGGAATCGGTATGGACGCTTCGCAATGACCAAGGCTCGGTCACCAAAGTCACGCCTTTCCCTCGCTACGCGGCTAACGAGACGATCTCGCTACTTGAAGCAGCCAAGGCTGGTCTTGGAGTAGCTTGCCTTGCGAGCAGTTTCTGTGCACCACTCATTGAATCTGGCGCACTTGTTCGCATTTTTCCCGAATGGACAGCAGGTGGTGTGGCGACAACGCTACTCGTTCCGCACCGCCGCGGGCAACTGCCTTCAGTTCGGATAGTCGCTGACTATTTGATCGCAAAACTCTCTCGCCGAGCTCATGACCCCTAGTCCGCGATCCCGGATTCGGGAGGGTGCTCGTGGTGGCCGTTCGAACCGCGTTCTGCAGGGAGACGGGCGAAGAAACAGGCACCATGCTGGACCCCGTTTGGACGACCGAACACAAAGTCTCCCTTTCCGGCAGGCCCTTCAAAGACAAATATGCAGAAAATCCTAGAGCCCCTGCACGAGTTGAGGTCGTGGAGAAACTAAATAACGCATTGGCCGCTATCGATTGAGATGGGATGTCTGCTTGTGGCGCAAGCATACGCCCTTGCATTCCCCGCACGAATAAAGGCTTGAAGGCCTTACTGGGGCGTGGCCTGAAGGCGCTGTTTCAGAAGCCAATCCCAAAGCTCGGAATCATTCAAGGCGGCCCATTCGACGCTTGAGTGGTCCACGCCCTCCAGAACGCTCAAGCGAGCATTGCGCTTCAGACCGACGAGCCGCTCGTACAGCACGATCGAATCCGACAAAGGGATGACTTCATCGTTCGTGCCGTGGAACACCCAAAATGCCGTCTTCTCATTTGTCCTGCTCAGATAGTGGCGATTACCGCCACCAGCGATCGGAACGACAGCGGCGAACTTTTCCGGAAACTGTTCTGCCATTGCCCAGGTGCCGAAACCGCCGCGGCTGAATCCCATGACATAGACCCGCGTGCGATCCACCCGATATTTTGACATAACCTCGTTGAGCGCCACCTCCACTTTCTCGATCGGAAAAAGCAGTTCTTCACTCGGGTTCTGTGGCGAAAACACCAGGAAGGGGAATGTCTTTCCGCCCTCGATCAATTTCGGAAGGCCACTCGATTTGACTTTCTCGATATCGGTCCCGCCCTGGTCGCCGCCGTGTAGCCACACAACCAGCGGATAGGAGTTGCTGGATGACGCATAGTCGTCCGGCGTGTACATCAGATAGTTGAGATCAGTCTCCAGGCTGGCGTTCGATCTGGCTTTTATCTGCTCGGCCTGCGCCAGGCCCGCACCGCACATTCCGACTACAGCCGCGAAAGCCACTGCCATAATGTTCCGCCGCATCCGATGACCTCCTTACGATTTTGGACCTGCAATCCCATCAGATGGATCCGAAGGACCAGAACTCAAGTCTTCCCGTCCGGGATGTAGTCCGGCTCGGGAAAATGTTAGCGCGCCAAAACCGTTGCATTCTCGAAATGCAGCGCGCGACGTGGAGACTGTCACATTGATATGGAAACGAGGCGGCGAGGCTTGAACGGCGCTGCTTCCCTAATCGGCAGGTTTAGGTGAGGGCCTGTTCAAGCTTATTCACTACTGCACGATCAAGGGGTCCGTCCGCGGTCGGCCCTCAATGGCCGTCAGAAAGGTCGCCGTCGCGCCTCCTTGAAGCAGACATCGCAAGGCAGCGCCAATGTCGCTAGGGCGCCAGAAGCTGGAATATTCTTCGTACAGCCGCCGGAGCCGAGCAAACCCATCCTCGCCGGCGCCGCGTTTGGGCTGTCAGCCGCGATCGGCGGACTGAGCGAGCTCCTCTCGCAACTTGTCCACCTTCTCACTGGCCCACTGCTGGGCATCCTCGCCAAAGATGAGGCGCGCCGGTGCCTTGTCTTGTGAAGCGAGCTCCACAATTCGTGCGGCAAGCAGCTTCGGGTCGTTCGGCTGGTTGCCGTTTGCCCCGTCCACGAACGATCGATACCGGGCGACTGCCTCGGCATAGTCTGGAATGAGGATGCTGCCGAAGCTCGCGGACTTGCCGTCCATGAAGTCGGTTCGCAGCATCCCCGGCTCGACCAGGAGAGAGCGGACACCAAACGGGGCAAGCTCCTGCGCAAAGCGTTCCATCCAGCCCTCGACCGCGAATTTCGACGCGGAGTATACCGACCCTCCAGCGTTGGAGACCAGTCCGCTAACCGATGAGATTGTGACGATGAGGCCTGAGCGACGCTTGCGCATGTGGGGGACGACCGCGCGCGCGACGTTCATCGTGCCGAACAGGTTTACCTCGAACTGACGCCGCACAGCGGCTTCCGTGAAGGTCTCGAAGAAGCCCAGTTCGGCATATCCGGCATTGTTGACCAGCACGTCGATTTTACCAAACCGCTTTACAGTTTCCGCAGCGACCGACTTCGCTGCCTCGGCGTCGGTGATATCGAGCGCGACGGGGTGCAGGCGATCCTGGTAAACCTCAAAGCCATCGCGCACCGCATCAGCGGACCGCGCCGTTGCCACCACCGTTTGGCCCGCATCGAGTGCCGCACGCATGATCTCGCGGCCCAGTCCCCGGCTTGCGCCCGTCACCAACCAAACCCTAGCCATAGCCGTTCCTCTCTTCCTTGAGCGTCATCAGCTATGTAGGGTTGGTAATATATCGTGATAACTCGCTAATAGGTAATGGACCCCAGTAGCAGGGATTATCAATGCGGCCGGATCAGCTCAGCGACCTTGCAGTCTTCGCGGCTATTGCCTCGGAGCGCAGCTTCACGCGCGCCGCAAGGCGGCTCGGCGTCACGCAGTCAGCGTTGAGCCAGACCATGAAGCGGCTGGAGGGCCAACTGGGTTTTCGGCTCCTCTCTCGCACGACACGCAGCGTCGCCCCGACTGCTGCCGGTGAGCGCCTGCTCGCAACCCTGTCGCCGGCACTGGCCGGGTTGGACGACGAGATCGAGGCGCTGTCCCAGGCACGGGGAGCGGCGATCGGCACCATCCGGATAACGACGGGCAAACATGCCGCCGACACGGTGCTGTGGCCGATGCTCCCGTCCTTCATGCGCCACCACCCCGGCATCGAAGTTGAGGTACGCGTGGAGAGCGGGATGACAGACATCGTTGCTGGCCGCTACGACGCGGGTATCCGGCTCGGCGAGCGTTTGGAGAAGGACATGATCGCGCTGCCGATCGGGCCACCCCTTCGCGTCGCGGTGGTGGCTGCTCCCGGCTACCTGAGCGACCATCCGGCGCCTATCGGGCCTTCCGACCTTACGGCGCATCGTTGCATAGCCTACGGCGATGCACATGGCGAGCTGTCTCCCTGGCTATTCGAGCGCGATGGTCGCGCGGTGACGGTCGTGCCGGGTCGGGGGCCGGTGTTTAACGACGGCGACCTGCTTGTCGCCGCCGCCGTTGAGGGTTTGGGTATCCTCTACATTCTGGAGGATCTGGTCGCGACGCCAATTGTCGACGGTCGTCTCATCCGCCTTCTGGAGCCGTGGTGCGAGCCCTTTCCAGGTTACCATCTCTATTACCCCGACCGGCGGGGCACAGCGGCCTTTGAACTGTTCAAGGAGACGCTTCGAGGATGGAAAGAAAAATAGACGGTGGCTGGCCGTCGGGAGTAGTTCCTCAGAATTCGACCGCCGTCGGTAGGACCAGTTGTTGCCAATCCGGCTCGTACTCGAAGGTCTGACGTCGCTGCGCAGACAGCAGTTCTCGCGAAAGCTTCCTAGCCTCCCCATCCGCGCTTCACACGGATGCCACCTTCGACGATCGCTGCAGCATGCCCGCTACCTCAGCTCGGTTCCGATTTCCCCATTCGCATAGCGGAACCAGCGCCTCAACGAGCGTTTCCCCCAACGGCGTCAGCGCGTAATCGACCACCGGAGGCACCTGGTGGTGATCGTGGCGTACCAGAACGGTCATTGCGACCAACTCCCGTAATTGCTGGATCAGCACTTTTTCGCTGATGCCTCCGACCCGCCTTCTGATCTCGGAAAATCGAGTAGGGCCATCCTGGAGATGGTAAAGGATCAAAGGCTTCCACTTGCCGCCGATAACCGCCAGCGAAACGTCAAGGCCACATTGGGTGCTCGGTCCGTCCATTAACAACCTCGCGCTTACCTTTTGGTATGTTCTACCCATCGAGCAAGTGGGTGTCTACATGTCTTCCGTCGCCCGCCGCCAGAGGTCGGGATAGCCGGAAACATTACGAGGAGCTGTCAATGAGAGACGATATCCAAATGATCAAAGAGCTATACGCTGCAGCAGAGGGAGACGGACTGGATGTCGGCAAGTTCGTCTCCTTCTTCTCCGGGGATGCCTATGTGCGGGATATCCCGACCAACATGGAGTTCCGCGGCAAGGATATCGCCATGGTCGCCGGCGGCATGGCTCAGGCCTTTCCAGATATTCACCGAGAGCTCTTCAACATCTACGCGATGGAAAATGTGATCGTGGTCGAGCTCGCCATTCGCGGCACGCATAGTGGAGCATTGGTGACACCAGATGGCCCGATCGCTCCCACCGGGAGGACCATCGATGTTCCTTGCTGCGATGTCTTTCACCTGCGGGATGGAAAGGTCGTCTCCTTTCATTGCTACAACGCAGCCTCCATCCTGCAGCGCCAGTTGGGTCTTGCGGGTAGCGACACGGCAGCTTGATAGGCGGAGAGACTGATTTGTTGACACTCCCTGCCGATTCAATTTCTTCGGCAAGGCCAGTCCCGGGGCGCCGCGTTTCTCAAGTCATGAACTCTTGACGATTGTCTCGCGCCTGTATCTGCGATGCGAAAGACAAATTGACGGGCCTGCCGCCCCATATCTGAAGCGCCTTTGGGTGCCGGAACGAGCCGGAAAGCGCGCTTTCCCAACGAGTCAACTAGAACTGCTTCGCCTTCTTGATGCAATTCGGGAATCAGCTAGCGCTCAGATCATAGTGGCCACGCATTTGCCATCCGGGAGCCTGTTCCTGGTGCCCGATTGCTGAAGCCTACCCGCGCAGGCCTTGCGCGGGTCAGGGACTCAATATCCTGACTCCGCGGACGCACGTTGATAGAAGCGTCGGATCGACAGGTGGGACGACCGGATGTCGAGGTTGATCGCGTGGCGTGCTGCCGCTCGGTCCCGCTGGGAAATCGCCTCGATAGCGTTGCTGTGGATTTGAACGCCGTTATTGAAGATCCGATAGAAGAGCCCCTCATCCTTGCGCGCAGACGCTACGATCGGGCCGGTGCGAAGCCAGAGGGTTGAGATGATGTCGAGCAGTTGCGGATAGCCGCCGGCACGATAGAGCTCGAAATGGAACGCCTGGTTGCCAGCGAGTGCAGCGTCGAAGTCGCGGACCTCAAGGGCCTCCTGGATGCTGTCGTTATGGCGCCTCAGCGCATCGGTCAAAGCCGGGTTCTTCGGCGCGCTTGCCGCCCGCTCGGCCGCATAACCTTCCAGCTGCATGCGCACGCGAATGTAGTTCTCGTGATCGGAGGCAAGATAAGGCGCAACCCGAAGCGTCCGCGGCCCGGATTGCTCGATGGCCCGTTCCGCAATCAGCCGTGCCACCGCCTCACGCACCGGCATTGGGCTTGTTCCGAATACTTCCGCGAGGGCGCGAATGGAAACCTGCTCGCCTGGAAGAAATTCTCCCTTGAGCAGACCAAGTCGAAGGCTCTGGTAGACCCGATCCTGCACTGTCGACACATCGACCGGCACCAGCGTTCGCTGGCTTCTTATTGTCGGATCGAAAGTGTTCACGTCCTCTGGCCTCGCTAGGTCGTTGAATCAGTGTTGGGGTGCTCGGACGCCCGCGCGACCTCCAAGCCATCAGTCGTTCTACGTTCAATCGGCGGAGTTCACAACAAAAAGCAATATTGCCGCGGCTGTGAGATGTGTGATCACATATCTCAAGGCTTTACACATCGGGACGTGTGTGATTACATGCCTGCAGTGCCTCAGGAGGACCCTTGGCGATCGACGCTGAACGGTGCGGCACACGGACAGACATTCGGGAGGAGAAGAATATGAGAAGTCTCGTCATGAGCGCGATTTCGGCTGCAGCCGCATTCAGCGCTACTGCACTTCACGCCGAGCCATTGAAGATTGGCATTGTCGAGAGCCTTTCTGGCGCCCAGACGTCGACGGGTCGCCTTTACGCCAATGCCGTCAAATATGGTGTCGATCGCATCAACGATACGGGCGGTTTCAACGGCGAGCCCGTCACCGTCACGGAATACGACAACGCCGGCGGTTCGCCCGAAGCGGCCGACAAATTTCGCCAGGCCGTAGCGGACGGCGTCGACATCATCTTCCAAGGCGCTTCCTCGGCCATTGCCGGTCAGCTCACCGAGGACGTGCGCAAGCACAACATCCGCAATCCCGGCAAGGAAGTGATCTTCATCAACCTGGGCGGCGAGGCCATGGAACTGACGGGCAACAAGTGCCAGTTCTACCACTTCCGCTACACCACGACCGCTCCGATGCGGGTGAGCGCGCTTGTCAGCGCGATGAAGGAGTCGGGGGACCTCGGCGACAAGGTTTATTCGATCAACCAGAATTATTCCTGGGGCCAGGACATGCAGGCAGCCGTCGAGGCAGCGGCAGCAGAGGGCGGCTACACGGTGGTCGACGAGGTTCTCCACGACGTCAACAAGATCCAGGACTTCGCGCCCTTCGTCGCGCGGATCAGGTCTGCGGCTCCGGACACCGTCTTCACTGGGAATTGGTCAAACGACCTCCTGCTGCTGATGAAGGCGGCAGGCGATGCGGGGCTCGATGTCACATTCGCCACGGCTTTCCTCGATCAACCCGGCAATATCGCCAACGCCGGCAAGACGGCGATCGGCCACTATATCGCCAACAACTATGACAACGCCGCGACGGACGGTAAATTCGCCGAAAGCTACAAGGCGGCGACGGGCCATTATCCGATCTTCGTTGAAGGCCACACCGCCTTCGCGCTTGGTGCCCTGCAACAGGCGCTGGGGACCGTCGATTTCGGCGGCGGCGACATTGATGCGACGAAGATCGCGCTGGCGCTGGAAAACACCACCTACGAGAGCCCGATCGGCCCGATCTCGGTCCGCAAGGACGATCACCAGACGATCCGCCCCGTAGTTGTCTCCAGGGTCGTGGAAAATCCCAAGTATCCTGCCGATGGCACGAACATGGGCTTCGAAACGGTGAAGGTCATTGCCGGCGACAAGGCAATCAACTCGGTGCAGGACAGCTGCAAGATGGAACGCCCGGCCGAATAGGCCCCCGTCATCGAACGCTGGTCCGTACCAGACACGGACCAGCATCCTGACCGTCAGCTCCCGGAACACTCATGGAATTCGCGATCATCTCCACGTTGAACGGCGTGACCTATGGACTGTTGTTGTTCATGGTTTCCGCCGGTCTGACGCTCATCTTCGGCATGATGGGCGTGCTAAACTTTGCCCATGCGTCGTTCTACATGCTGGGCGCTTATGTCGCCTATGCGGTGTCCTCCGTCTTCGGCTTCTGGGCCGCCATCATCGTCGCGCCGATCTTCGTTGGCGTGACGGGCATGGCGGTTGAACGTTTTCTCTTGCCGCGCGTGCATGCCCATGGCCACGCGCATGAACTCTTGCTGACCTTCGGCCTGGCACTGATCATCGAGGAGCTCATCAAGCTCTGCTTCGGCGACTTCCCCGTGAACTACCAGATGCCCGCCGAAATGCGCTTTTCAGCCTTCCAGATATTCGGCGCAGACTATCCCTTCTACCGGCTCTTCATCGGCGGCGTGGCGATCGTGATGTTCACGGCGCTCTGGTTGCTTCTGACCCGCACCCGTACGGGGATCATCGTGCGGGCGGCGGAGCGGCTTCCGGCCATGGCCGAGGCACTAGGGCACAACATCCCGATGGTCTTCATGTTCGTGTTCGCGACGGGTGCCGCACTGGCCGGGCTTGCCGGAGCGGTGGCCGGAGCCTTCTACCCGACCAATCCCAACATGGGGCTGGAGCTCGGCGTTATTGTCTTCGTCGTCGTGGTCGTCGGCGGCCTCGGGTCACTGAAGGGATCGCTCGTTGCGTCACTTCTGATCGGGCTTTTCTCCTCGTTTGCCGTCGGCCTCGACTGGTCGCTGGCGACCCTCTTCTCGCTGGTAGGCCTGGGCGAGTGGGCGCGCTCCTTTGGTGGACTGATGACACTGGAGCTCTCCTCGGTCAGTGCGACGATCCCGTTTGCTCTGATGCTGATCGTCCTGTTGGTCCGCCCGGCAGGTCTCATGGGCGAGCGCAACTAGAGAGGATGCCGATGCGTAAACTTTTTCTTCCCATCGTCCTGCTGGTCCTGCTGATCGTCATCCCTCCGTTCATGGGGATCGCCTGGCAGAACGCGCTGGTCAACGTGCTGATCGCAAGCCTCTTTGCCTTGGCGTTCAATCTGCTTATCGGCCAGGCGGGGCTGCTTTCCTTCGGCCATGCCGCCTATTTCGGACTGGGCGCCTTCGCAGCACTTCATCTGATGATTGCGATCGATGACGGCTTTCCCTTCCCGACGCCGCTCGTTCCGCTTGCGGGCGCTGCGATCGGCCTCATTATCGGGCTCATCGCCGGCTACTTCGCCACAATGCGTTCGGGCGTCTACTTCGCCCTGGTCACGCTCGCGATCGCCGAGCTCTTCCATTCGCTGGCGCCGCGGCTGGAGGACCTTTTCGGCGGCGAAGCGGGTGTGTCCTCTATGCGGATGCCCTGGAGCGGGATCATTTTCGGCTCCACGCTGGAAGTCTATTACCTGACCTTGGCGTGGGTGGTGCTTTGCGGTCTCGCTCTCTGGTCCTACACCCACACCCCCTTCGGGCGTCTGACGCTTGCCCTGCGTGACAACGAACAGCGTGTAAGGTTCCTCGGTTACAACGCCCATTCATCAAAGGTGATCATATTCGCGATCTCGGCGATGTTCACGGGTGTGGCGGGCGCGCTCTTGGCAATCTCAAACGAGACGGCGAACTATTCCCTGTTTGCGAGCGATGTTTCGGCGCAGGTCGTCCTGCAGACCTTCGTCGGCGGGTCGACAATATTCTTCGGCCCCGTCATCGGCGCTGCAGCCTTCACCCTGTTCTCGTTTCTGCTTTCGGACGTCACGCGATCCTGGGTCTTTTACCAGGGGCTGATCTTCGTGCTGGTGATGCTCTATGCACCTGCGGGAATTGGCGGCGTCTTGCAACACCACATTCGCCATCGTCGCCAGCTGGACTGGTCGCGGCTCGCAGGTCCCTATCTCGTCGCGATCCTTGGTGGCGTGCTGGTGGCCGCCGGCGTGGTCTTCATGACCGAAACCGTCTCAATTCTCTTCGGCGAGGAATATGCAATGGCGAGGCAGGCTACAGCCGGCGGCTTGCCGTCCTATCCGCTCTTCGGCATCGAATGGCGGCCGGTGAGCCCTCTCACCTGGCTCCTCCCGCTGATCCTCCTGGTCTGCGGTGTCGCCGTGATGGTTCGTGCCAGACGGCGTATCGATGCGCTCTGGGGAAGGATGGACGAAAGTAGGCAAGCCACGGCAGACGTCGCTGTACTGGGAGGTGCAACATGATCGCCCCGATCAACGACCAGCCGGCACTAAGGCTGTCGCGCGTTACCAAGTCGTTCGGCCCGATCGAGGTCATCAAGGGGCTGGAACTCGACGTCAGACGGGGCGAACGGCATGCGGTGATCGGACCCAATGGTGCCGGCAAATCCACACTCTTCAACCTGATTTCGGGCATGTTCGCGCCGTCGTCCGGCGAAATCATGCTCAACGGCCAAAGCATCGGCGGTCTGGCGCCGCATCGCATCAACAGGGGAGGGCTGGCACGCTCGTTCCAGATCACCAACATCTTCCATCGTCTGAGCGTGTTCGAGAACCTGCGCATCGGCGTCCTTGCCCGCCATGGCGTACGGTACGGCTTATTTCGCCGGATTGCGCGGATGCAGCAGGTGAACGAGGAAGCGGCTGAGGCGCTGGCCCGGGTGGGGCTTGAGGCTCGCGCCCACGACCTTGCAGGCGATCTGACCTATTCGGAGCAGCGGGCGCTCGAGATCGGCATGACGCTGACCACCGGCGCGGATGTCATCCTTTTGGACGAACCGACCGCCGGCATGTCGCGCGAGGAGACAGCTCAGGCGGTGGAACTGATCCGCTCCGTCACAGAAGGCAAGACCCTGCTGATGGTCGAGCACGACATGAGCGTAGTTTTCAGCCTTTGCGATCGGGTTTCGGTACTCGTCTACGGCAACATCCTTGCAACCGATACGCCGGCGCGCATCAGCGCCAACCGAGAGGTGCAGGAAGCCTATCTGGGTCAGGAGGCGTCATGAGTTTACTCCAGGTAAAGGGACTGCACGCCCATTACGGCAAAAGCCACATCCTGCACGGCATCGATCTGGAGGTGCCGGAATCGTCAGTCGTATCCCTATTGGGTCGAAACGGTTCCGGCCGCTCGACCCTGTTGAAGGCGATGATGGGTCTGGTGCCGCCGAGCGGCGGGACGGTAACGCTGGATGGGGTTCAACTGGCCGGGCAGCGACCCTTCGACATCTGCCGCCAGGGGATCGGCTACGTGCCCGAGGAGCGACTGGTTTTTCCCAACCTCACGGTCGAGGAAAACCTCACCATGGGTGTGCAAAAAGGAGCGCCCGGCGCACATCGTTGGTCGGTCGATGAAATGTACGACTATTTCCCGCGCCTGAAGGAACGGCGCGCGATCCGGGCCGGCTATCTGTCGGGCGGTGAACAGCAGATGCTGACGATTTGCCGCTCCCTGCTGGGCAACCCCCGCGTACTGCTGATCGATGAGCCGACCGAAGGTCTGGCACCCAAGATCGTTGAGGTAGTGATGGAGGTGATCCTCGATATCGGACGCCGCGGCGTGGCGGTGGTGCTGGTCGAGCAAAAACTGACAATCGCTCTCAAGGTCGCACGGCAGGTGATGGTCATGGACCACGGCGAGCTCGTCTTCAAGGGCACGCCCGAAGAGCTGGACGCTCATCCTGACGTAAGGCGCAACTGGCTCGAAGTGGCCTGAGGCAGCATCGCCCGCATGCAAGTAAGTGGACAGCAAATGAACATGATCAAGCGGATGAGCCCGCGCCCCGGTCTTCGGGTTCTGGTGACTGCCGGTGCTTCCGGCATCGGCGCCGCGATCGCCCGCGGCTTCCTGGAAGCCGAGGCGAAGGTGCTGATTTGTGACGTCGACGAAGAGGCTCTTCGATGTTTTGCGCAAGATCATCCGGAGGTCGCCGTCCTAAAAGCCGACATCTCTGACGAGGCCCAGGTCGACGCGCTTCTGGTCGCGACCGCGGCGAAGCTCGGCGATTTGGATGTGCTGATCAACAACGCCGGCATTGCTGGACCGACCGGCGCGATCGACGAGCTATCCGTCAACGACATCCGCCGCACCCTCGATATCGACCTGATGGGCCAGTTCCTGGTGGTGCGGCGGGCTGCACCGCTGCTGCGCGCCAGCGACGCCGGGTCGATCATCAACATTTCATCCGTAGCGGGGCGGTTGGGTTATGCACTTCGTACCCCCTATTCGGCTGCGAAATGGGGCATTGTCGGGCTGACCCAGAGCCTGGCGAAGGAGATGGGTCCGGACGGCATCCGGGTGAACGCCATTTTGCCGGGCATCGTGCGGGGTGCTCGCATCGAAAACGTCATTCGCGAGCGCGCCGCAGCCTCCGGTCTCAGCTACGAGGAGATGGAGGCGCAGTATCTCTCCAACATCTCGCTGCGCCGCATGGTCGAGCCGGAGGATGTCGCCGCCATGGCGCTCTTTCTAGCCTCGCCCGGTGGCGCCAATATTTCCGGACAAGCCATCAGCGTCTGCGGCAACGTCGAGAACATCTGAGATCAAGGAAGGAAAAGACTATGGCTCGATCATCCCGCAAGGTCATCATCACCTGTGCCATCACAGGCGGTATCCACACGCCGAGCATGTCTGCGCACTTGCCTGTCACCCCGGACCAGATCGCCGCAAATGCCATAGAAGCGGCCGAGGCGGGTGCGGCGATCCTGCACTTGCATGCCCGTAACCCGGAAGATGGCCGGCCGACCCAAGATCCTCAAGCCTTCGCGCGCTTCCTGCCACGGATCAAGCAGGCGACAGACGCGGTGTTGAATCTGACCACCGGCGGAAGCCCCACCATGACCGTGGAAGAGCGCCTGCAGCCGGCACTGAGGTTTGCTCCCGAAGTCGCGTCTCTCAACATGGGATCGATGAACTTCGGTCTCTACCCCATGCTCGGCCGCTACGAAAACTTCCAGCACGACTGGGAGCCGGCATATCTGGAGAAGACCCGCGACACCGTGTTCAGGAACACGTTCAAGGATATCGAGCACATACTGGAGAATTGCGGCGGTAACGGCACGCGCTTCGAGTTCGAATGCTATGACACCAGCCACCTCTACAATCTAGCGCATTTCCGCGACCGGGGGCTGGTCAGGGGTCCGCTGTTCATCCAGACGGTGTTCGGCATCCTTGGGGGCATCGGCACCCATCCGGATGATGTTTCGCACATGAAGCGCACGGCCGACCGGCTGTTTGGAGATGACTATGTCTGGTCCGTGCTGGGGGCCGGGCGCCATCAGCTTCCCGTCACGACGATGGCGGCTGCCATGGGCGGCAATGTTCGCGTCGGGCTGGAGGATTCCCTTTGGGACGGTCCGGGGAAACTCGCAACCTCCAATGCTGTCCAGGTGCGCCGCATCCGGCAGGTCCTCGAGGGACTGGGGCTGGAGATCGCCACTCCGGCTGATGCCCGCGAGATGCTCGCCTTGAAGGGGGGCGACAGTGTGCAGTTCTAGCCGCAGCAGAAGGGAGACGACCTATGTGGAATGACTTGGACGGTCGCGCGGCGACAAGCGGTGATATCTCGGTCGCTCGGCATTCGAAGGGTTTTCGACAAGGCGGCTGGCTTCATCTGCACGGTCGATTTTGCCCGTCGCTGCAACGGAGAGAGCAGCGAGATTTCCTTCTGTCTTGGGGAAATCGGCCTGACCGAACGACCGGCTTGAATTGACGGCCAGAGCAGGAGCATTGCCTTGAACACCGAAGACATCACAACGGTGACCGTGGTGGGGACTGGACTCATCGGCGCCAGCTGGACGTGCCTTTTTTTGGCTCACGGGCTGGATGTCGTCGCGACCGACATTCGCGAAGGAGCTCAAAACGAGCTGGAGCTCGCAATAGAGCGATGCTGGTCTTCTCTTCCCGACACCTTGCTTGAAAAGAAGATGCGTGGCTCCCTGACGTTTGCCGCAGATCTCTCCGAGGCATGCCGAGGAACAGACTTTGTGCAGGAAAGCGCGATCGAAGGAGTGGAAGAGAAGATCGAGCTGATGAGCCGGATCGATGCTGCAACCTCTCCGGGGGTGGTAATCGCGTCCAGTTCATCCGCAATTTCTGTCAGCGACATGCAGAGTGCCTGCGCCCATCCAGAACGGGTGGTGCTTGGTCACCCCTTCAACCCGCCGCATCTGGTTCCGCTGGTCGAAGTCGTCGGCGGGGCAATGACGGAGGAAACTGCACTCGAGAAGGCCGAGCGATTTTACAAACGCCTGGGCAAGACGACGATTCGGCTGAAGAAGGAAATCTACGGGCACGTCGCTAACCGGCTGCAGGCAGCCATCTTCCGCGAGGCAATCCACCTGCTCGACAGTGGGGTCGCCTCGGCCGAGGACATCGACCGGGCCGTCATCGAGGGACCCGGTCTGCGGTGGGCCTTGATGGGGCCGTTGCTCACCTACCGTCTCGCGGGCGGCGACCGAGGTATGCAGGGGTTCTGGGACATGTTCACACCGATGCAGGACAAGCTCTGGCGCGAACTCGGGACGCCAATGCTAGATGAGGCTCTGCAAAAGCGAGTGACGACGGCCGTGGAACTTGGATACGAGAACGTCCCGGTGGAGGCCTCGGTTCGGGAACGTGACGCAAGGCTGCGCCGGATACTGGCGATGCGGCAACAGAAAGGTCATCTGCGTTGATTGGCCCTCAGCCGGCGTTCGTTGGTGCCAGCTTAGCACCGACCGATCCGGTTCTTGCCGCCGACGTTCAGGTCGGGCCCCCCAAGAGCGGGCAGGAAGATGAGGTTCGATTTGGCCTTACATCTGAGGCGGGATTGAACGATGGGTTAGCTTTTCCCTTCGTGAATCTCGCCATTGCAATCAGCCTCTCAGCTGCCGATGGCGAGCCTTGGTTGGGAACCTGGATCGCACATAATGTTTTGTGGGAAGTCGGTGCCGGCGTGTTGGGCGGCTGGCTGATCGGCTGCATCTTCGGCTGGCTCACCTTTCTGATTCCGGCTGATACGAAGCTAGCTCAGACGGGCGACGGCTTAATTGCCATCGCTGCCACATTCGTGTCCTACGGCCTCACAGAAATGATTGAGTGTTACGGCTTCTTGGCAGTCTTCATCACCGCGCTTACGATCCGTCATTCTCATAGGGAGCACGATTTTCATCGTGAGATGCACGACGTAACCGAGCAGATCGAGCGCCTCGCGATGATGATTTTGCTCGTGCTCTTTGGTGGAGCACTGGTCAATGGCTTGCTTGCGCCACTTCGGTTCATGGATGTTATGGTCTCAGTCATCGTCCTTCTAGTTATTCGGCCGGTAGCGGGATGGATCGGCTTACTTGGGTTGGAGACGGCATGGAGAGAGAAGCTGACGCTCTCCTTCTTCGGCATTCGCGGCGTTGGCTCGTTCTGCTACCTCGCCTATGGCCTTAACAATATGCCCATCGAAGGCGGGGAGCGCCTTTGGGCCATCGTTGGCTTGGTGGTGCTCCTATCAGTCCTCTTCCACGGACTGACCGTAACCCCGACCATGCGGCAGCTCGACCGCAGCCAAGGCCGAGACCCCGATGCCGAGGGCATACCTCCGTCAGGACTGCAGCGGCCCGGCTAATCAGAGACGACTTCAGAGACATAAGTCGACAATGCTTCGCAGATCCCAAGAGGCTCTTCTTGCAACCAAGGGGTTGACGAGGATTGCGCTGCAGCCGCCAATGTGCGCGCGGAAAACCACTGCCCTCAGGTGCCATGGCATCAACCGAGGCATCTGGTTTTCCCGATAGGGGTGCGAATGCCCCTTCTATTCGACGCTTGGCACCGATTAACGCTCGTATGTCGGTCGCCAGCCACGGGTAAACCCCGCGCTGCTCGATGCTTCCGTCAAAGCCAGTTGCTGGCGCAGGTGCCGGCAGTCCTCAAGCAAGGTCTCGATCGCAGCCCTTGCGTCACCGTCGTGCCAAGCCAGTACCACCTCGACGTCCGTTTCAGGTTGTTCGCTCAGTAGTTCAGCCGGACTGGATTGCATGACGCGAAATCCTCCTCCTTTCCGACACCTACGATTTTCATGACAAACTGGTACTTTCGCCGAGGCTTCCAGCTCGCCGGCACCGCGGCGGTCATTCCTCCCAGCGCCATCTGCTGCATGTGGACGTCCATGTGTTCCGCATACCAAGCCTCGCAGTCCTCCGAGACTTCGGCATAGGTCGCGCTTCTCCCACATTTCGGGTTGTCGCAAGTCACGATGTCTTCCCGTGACGGATTTCCGCCGTCGTACTTCAATCCACCGCCACAGGCAGCGCAGATCGGTGCGCCGAGGTGCCGGGTTCCATCATCGATTTCCATGGGCATGATTGCTCCTCTCGTCTTCGACCGGCTAAGGATCCAGAGCCAATTGCGGCGCGCCTTCAGCGGGCGGCGCCGGCTTTTTCTTGCTCGCGCGCGGTTTCGCAACTTGCCGCCGAGGCGCAGCGACCGGTTCGCTTAGCTCCAGTACGGGAGGCCTCTCGACCGGTTTGATCGCCGCGAGCGGAGCACTGACCGGTTCTGCTTCCACAGGCTCAGAGGCGGGTGCAAACCGGATCATTTTAGAGCCCTATCAAGTTTGGACATGATTTCTCCATCGCCCCGAAGCGCGTTATATATCTGTTGACAATCTATGGATGACCGCCTTCATCGCGGCCCATATGTTCTCATTATGTTCTTGTTGGCCAAGGAGTCAATGAGGATTCTCCTTCAGCCTTGTTGAGGCCGTCCAAGCGCGCGCATCGCGGTTAAGTCTGGTAGCAACCACTAACGTGGATGTGCAATCCGATTAGTTGCAAATCACCGTTGATTCCAGAAGCACATGCGCCTCTTCCTTTTGCCACTATTCGCGATCTTGCTACAACCCGGGCTTTGCTTTCGAGGATCCGAGGCTGTCTTGCGCCCGCATGTCGGCCGTTGACCGGTTGCGCGTTTTCCTCTGAACTGCATTTCTGCTTACCGGACCTGTCTGTACAGCGCGGGCGAAAAGACCTAATCTTTCTTTAAGCAGCAAAGCTCGGAATCAGCAGGCAATGCGTGTTGCCTCGCGTCAGTTGATGATCCCGCCCCGTTGGTCCGGGCGCAGCGAGGTTAGTCGCTCTCTCCACATTTGTAGTGCCTCAGGCGTCAATCGCGTCCACTGGGTGATTTCGCCGATAACCTTGAGTGGTGCGCTGCTACGATACGACCGCGTGGGGTTGCCGGGAAATTTCTTGTCAGTCACGTTCGGGTCGTCCTCGAATGTTCCAGCCGGCTCTACGATGTACACACGCGGGACTGCGCCGCCTCCGTTGAGTTCAGCCGCGATTTCAGCGGCGAGCCCGGCGCCGTCCACCATGGCAGTGAAGTAGATATGGTTCATCACCACTTCGGGACGATAGTTCGAGGGGTATCCCGCGGTGAGGAAGTCGCCCATGCTCAAATCCGCGATTGTGCATGAAAGAAGGGCCCGTCGTCCGGCGCTGTGGTCATCGTGACTGTCCTTATTTTGCGATCTGCTTGTAGTCAGTTCGCTAAGCGGCGCCACCATCCGCAATGTGGTTATAAAGCGCCGTGAAGAATTCCGCTTCTGTCGCTCAGCGCGCCCATATCTGTCGTAGGGCCTGCCGCGGCATTTTCCCGAAAACAGACGTCAATCAAGATAGGTTTCGACGGCATCCAGACGCCCGGAAGCAGACATGACGTCGACTCGGAAATCCTGATTGGGGCAGTCATAGAACCCTGAAGAACGTCGCCTTGCAATGCCGATTTTTTCGCATCGGCGTGTCGGATTCCGTCTCCGCCGAACGTCATCATCACGAGCGGCCAGAAAAAGGCTCGTCCGCCGATCGAGGAGAAACCAGATGGAGCATATGAATAATATAGATGGTGCCCAAAACCGCACGTCGGTCGAGCGTAGAGGAGACCGCGAACTCGTTGTGACACGGATAATCAATGCGCCGCCGAGCACGGTGTTCAGGGCGTGGAGCCAGCCCGTGCGCTTCCAACGCTGGTGGGTGCCCAAGTCGGCACCCGGTGTCTCGCTCGTGTCGTGCGACATGGACGTCCGTACCGGCGGCAAATATCGGCTGGAATTCGGGGCCGGCGGCTCGGGAACGATGGCCTTCTACGGCAGGTATCTCGAGGTCGTGACAAATGAGCGCATTGTCTGGACCAATGATGAAGGGGCTGAGGGCGCAGTCACGACCGTGACTTTCGAAGATCAGGGCGGGACGACGCTGCTGACCTTCCGTGAAATCTACCCGTCAACGGAAGCGCTCGAGGATGCACTGCAGGGCAGTGCGGCCGCATTGCCGGAACAATTGGACCAGCTTGAAAGATTGCTTTTCAGCTCTGAAAGGTAGCGCGGGTCGGGAAACCTGCCTCTATACACCGACCTCCCTCAGCGACCTCTTCTAACGACTGTTCCTGCCGGCGATGCCTGCTCAAGGTGGGCTTCATCACCCGCAGGGGCCTGAGGCCGTCTCCAAATCGCCTTAACTGCCATAGAGGCGATCTTGGCCGTCGCCCCGAAGCAGACATTTAGGCGACCACCCTAAAATTTGCAGTCGCGCCACAACCGGCCATTCCCGCCGATCTGTGTACTACGCTCGGCTCGCCTGAACGCTCAGCCACCAATCGTCCGGCCTTCCCATGCACCGCCGTATATCGCTGACGATCCAGCCGGCGTCCCTGATCGCGGATCGCAGGGAAGGCTCTCGCCAGTAGGTCTCGACATAGTGCCGCATCGCTGCATCGCGGCCGTGTGTGGATACATCCTCGCCGTCGCCCTCTCTCACCGATGCGTGCAGCCGGCCGCCGCTCCTGGTTGCCTCGGCAAGCCGTCCAAGCACCGTGCCGAAATCCTCGCGCGCGACGTGAATCAGGCAAGCGCAGGCCCAGATCCCGTCATACGGCGCGCCGGGACGCTGCGGGTCGGCCAGATCGTCGATCAGCGGGTCCAACAGATCGGCCTCGTAGCCGCTCGCGCGAAGCAATTCGACGAAACCCTTCGAAATGTCGGTGCGCCGGACGCTAATCCCCCGCTTCTCAAGCGCCAGTGCATCTCGCCCGCCCCCGCTTCCGATCTCCAGCACTCTTCCCGAGCCACCCAGCGCGGTCACGAACACATCAATCTCAGTCGCCACCCATTCGGGCATCGCCGCCGCCTCGGCAGCATACTCGGCTGCGACCGCATCATAGGACCGCACGGTATCCCTGTCTGTGCTCATCGTGGCCCTCCTCCTTCAAGACAACCGGCCCGATAGGCGAAAGGCCCATCAGTCGGTTGCGACTTCCGCACTTCGTCAGTTCATGCCATCGCGGGCGAATTGCTCCCGAGATTATCAGTAACGCGATCCAGAAGCACCACCGACCGAATTCCATGCTGCCGGGCGGCAATGCGCCCTCATCTCAATCATAAAAGTCGTCCCGGCGCGCACCTGAAAGCAGACATCGCTCGCTGCGACTTGGCATCCCCCGGTGCGCCAATTGCGGTCATGCCACCTTACTCTCCTCGTGGTGTTCCGGTTTCCATTTTTCAGCAAGCGTGTTTTCAGGCTACAGATGATTAGTGATAAACCGGGACCATACGCTTGAAACTTCTTTTGGTCGAAGACGACGCAGAGCTCGCGCAGTGGCTGATCAAGGCCCTGAAGCAACGATATGCCTACATGATCGAATGGGCTGATGACGGCGCACTGGCGGATCAACGATTACGGCAAGAGGAATTCGACGCGGTCATCCTGGACCTCGGGCTGCCGAAGATGGACGGACGCGCAGTCCTTTCGGCCATGCGCAGCCGCGGAGACACGACACCTGCACTCGTCCTGACTGCTCGCGACACTTTACCTGAAAGGATTGGGACGCTGCATGAAGGTGCGGACGACTTCCTGGCCAAGCCGTTCGCGATTGAGGAGTTGGAGGCAAGGCTAGTGGCGCTGGTGCGTCGGGTCCATGGGCGAAATGCAGGAACGTTCTCCTGTGGTGAGCTGACCTACTATTCCGCCGAGCAGCGCTTTACGTTGAACGGCGACCCGCTGGACCTTTCGCCTCGCGAGCACTCGCTCCTGCGCATCCTCCTACAGCACGCGGGAGAGCCGATGTCGAAGCAGAAGATCGTCGACAGGATGTTCTCCTACGACGCCGACATCCACCTCGAGGCAATCGAGGTCATCGCTCACCGTCTTAGGAAAAAGCTCTCTCACTCCGTCCAAATCAGGACGCTTCGTGGCCTTGGCTACGTGCTTGAAGCGGGCGCGACATGAGCGCCACGAGCACCTCTAACCCCGGACGTCCTCTAGCGGTCACCCTTGGGGTTTGGATTGTTCCGGCAATCGTCCTTGCGATGGCGTCGACGCTCTGGTTCAGCGCGACGACCGTCCAGGAGATGGCCGACAGCGCCTACGACCGGTCTCTCGCCGGAGCCGTTAGGGCGATCGACGCCAACATCTCCACGGAAAGCGGTGGGGTCGGGGTCGAGCTTCCCTATAACCTCTTCGAGTTCTTCCAGCTCACGGCACAGGGCAAGGTCTACTTCAACGTCTCCACGAGCGATGGGCTGGTGCAGATCGGGGACGTGCTTTTACCGGAGACGCCGAACCTTGAACCGGGTCAGCTCCGTTTCCATGACGGCGACTACTTTGGCGAAGTCATCCGGGTTGGAGCGCTCTCTCGTCCGCTCGATCCTGCTAGACCTGAGGGGACTCAGATCACGATCCAGGTCGCCGAAACGAAGCTGTCGCGCACCACCTTCCAGAACGAGTTGATGATGCGCGCCATCCTGCGCGACGTCCTCGTTGTTGCGGTCCTTGGTACGTTGATAGGCGTCGGCGTCTACATGGCGCTGAAGCCACTGAACAGGCTGCGGGAAGCCATCGACGCTCGGGAGCCTGACGAGTTGAAACCTCTCGAGGTCGCTGATCTGCCCAAGGAGGTTCGGCCGGCAGTCGAGGCGATGAACCGTTTGATGGCCAGAAACGTAGAGCAAGCCCAACAACAGCGGCGATTTCTTGATGACGCTTCACATCAACTCAGGACGCCGATGACGATCCTACGCACCCAGATCGACTACGCGCTGCACCAGTCGAACCCCGATGAGGTCCGTACTGCGCTGCAGTCGTCCAAACTCGTGCTGGATCGCTCAATCCGCACGACAAACCAGCTTCTTGCGCTTGCCAAGGCGCGGACGTCACAAGGCACGGAGACATACCCCCAAGCTTCTATCGACGTCGCCGAGTCGGTCGCAGAAGTCGTCCGCATGCTGTGGCCGCGTATACGTAGCCGCCAGATGGACTGCATCGTCGAGTCTTCCGGTCAGAGGCTGATCGTCCGCGCCAACGAGGGCTTCCTTCAGGAAGCGATGATGAACATCCTGGACAACTCGATCAAATACGCCCCTGAAACCAGCCTCGTGACGGTGACGCTTTGGCGAGAAGACGCCGCGGCTGTCGTCGAGGTAATGGACGAAGGTCCGGGAATGGAAGAGGAGGAACTCGCCTACGCCGGTATGCGCTTCCGCAGCGGTCAAAAGGCTACGAGCGGGAGCGGTCTCGGGCTGGCGATCGCGCTAACCGTCGCCCGCGCCAGCGGCGGGTCGATGCAGGTGAGGAACAGGTCGGACCGCAGAGGCCTTGTCGTCTCGCTCCGCCTGCCTTTGGCAACTGAAAGCCAGTTGAAAGCTTGAGGCGGATATATGGCGAGCTTCGCAGATAGGAGGTCTGCGTTCGTCATCTGGAGGATCATCTATGACAATTGCATCTCGCGCCGCGCTCGCCGCCGCTATTTCTATCACAGCCGTTTCCGTTGCCCCGACTTTCGCGCAAGCAGAGCCGAAGAATCCAGAATGCATCGCACCAGCGCAGCCGGGCGGAGGTTTCGACATCACCTGCAAGCTCGCCCAGGCGACGCTTCAGCAGTCGGGCGCGATCAAGTCCCCGATGCGCGTCTCGTACATGCCGGGCGGCATTGGCGCGGTTGCCTACAACGCGATCGTCGGACAGCGCCGTGCCGAACCAAATGTCGTCGTGGCATTCTCCGCCGGATCGCTCCTGAACCTCGCCCAGGGCAAGTTCGGGGCATATTCTGAAAAAGACGTTCGCTGGGTCGCCAGCGTCGGCACCGACTACGGCGCTGTCGTCGTCCAGGACAGCAGCGAATACAAGTCGCTGACGGACCTGATGGCCGCCATCAAAAAAGACCCGAAGTCTGTCATCATCGGAGCCGGTGGCACGATAGGCAGCCAGGACTGGATGAAGGCCGCGATGGCAGCGCGTGCGGCAGGCATCGACTACAAAGCCATGCGCTTTGTGGCGTTCGAGGGCGGCGGGGATTGCGCAACCGCACTTCAGGGCGGACACGTCCATGTCTGCATGAACGACGTGGGTGACAGCCAGGCAGCAATTGATGGTGGCGCGCCGCTGAGGCTTCTTGCGATCTTCTCGGAGCAGAGGCTCCCAGGCAAGCTGTCCCAGGTGCCGACGGCCACCGAACAGGGATTTGACATCAAGTGGCCCATCGTCCGCGGGTTCTATGTCGGACCTGAAGTCAGCGACGCGGACTACAAGTGGTGGGCTGATGCTTTCGCCAAGACGATGCAGTCTCCCGACTACGCCGCGGAACTTCAGAAGCGCAACCTCTTCCCGCTTCCCATGACGGGCGAGGAGACGAAGGCGTTCGTGGAAAAACAGGTGGCGTCATACAAGAAGCTCGCCGCTGACTTCGGTCTCGCCACGACCAAATAAGGCCTCACATCATGAAAACCGACCGCCTCCTGGGAGCGACCGCAATCGCGGTCGCAGCAATGATGCTCGTGTTCGGATACGCGCTTCAAGCACCCTTCGCCTACGAACCTGTTGGGCCCCGAGCGTTTCCGCTCATAGCTGCAGGCATGATCGCGCTGTGCGGCGTCATCTTGGTGCTGAGGCCCGGAGAACCGTCCTCCGAATCAGCGGGGCCTATCGGAGCGCTCGCAGCTTTATGTGGCTGTCTCGTTGGCTATGCGCTGCTCTTCCAGCCGCTCGGCTTCGTAATCGCGACGACAATCTTCATGGTCCCGATCGCGATGATCTTCGGCGCTAAGTGGTGGCAGGGTGCGGTAACGGGTGTCGTGCTCGCGGTCTCTTCCTACCTGCTCTTCGACCGAGTTCTGGAGGTCGTTCTTCCGGTGGGTCCATTCGGAGGGATCGTCTGATGGATTCGTTCAACTACCTGTTACACGGATTCGGAGTCGCTCTTGCTCCGACAAACCTGCTCCTGGCTGCGCTTGGAGCCGTCGTCGGGACGATGGTCGGTGTCTTACCGGGTCTTGGGCCCATCAACGCCGTTGCCATGCTGGTTCCAGTCGTGTTCGCGCTGGGACTGCCGCCGGAAGGCTCGCTGATCCTGATGGCGGCCATCTATATCGGCTCCGAATACGGCGGTCGCATCAGCGCCATCCTGCTGAACGTGCCGGGCGAAGCGTCTGCAGTGATGACCGCTCTGGAAGGCTATCCGCTCGCACGCCAAGGGAAAGCAGGGATTGCCCTCTCCCTGTCCGCCTGGACCTCGTTCGTCGGGTCGGCCATTGCGACCTTGGGGATTGTCCTTGCGGCCCCGGTTTTGGCGAAATGGGCCTTGGCATTCGGACCCGTGGAGTATGTCGCGCTCATGGTCTTCGCCTTCGCGTGTCTTACGGGCCTTCTCACGGACCAGCCCGTGAAGGCGATGCTCGCGATCGGGCTCGGGCTCGCGATCTCCACGATCGGCATCGATGCGAACTCGGGTGTCTACCGCTACACGTTTGGCTCGCCGAATCTGGTGGACGGCGTTCAGTTCGCCACTGTCGTGATCGGCCTCTTCGCGATCAGCGAGTTGCTGATCATGCTGGACGCCAAGCATGGTGGAGCAGCCGTCCGCATCGAGCAGTTCGGGCGCTCGCTATTCAACCGTCAGGAGATGCGCTTCACGAACATGGCGACGCTGCGTGGCTCGATAATCGGGTTCTTCGTCGGCATTCTTCCGGGCGCGGGTGGGACCGTGGCTTCTGCGCTCGCCTACACCACCGAGAAACGTGTTGTCGAAAAGAGCGATCCGGAAGGGAGCCGTTTCGGAGAGGGAGATGTGCGCGGGCTCGCTTCGGTCGAGGCGGCAAACAACAGCGCTTCCAACTCCAACTTCATCCCGATGCTGACGCTGGGCATTCCAAGCTCCGGGACGACGGCGATCATGCTGGGCGTCCTGACGCTCTACAACCTGACACCCGGTCCCGCGCTCTTCCGCTCGCAGCCTGATCTGGTCTGGGGTCTCATCGCCTCGCTGTTCATTGGCAACTTCATCCTTTTGGCGATCAACATCCCGCTTGTCGGCGTGTTCGCCAGGATGCTGTCCGTCCCGGCTTGGGTCCTGGTGCCGTTCATTGTCGTCGTGAGCGCGATCGGGGTCTACTCGGGCAAATCGACGACATTCGATCTCGTCCTCATGGTCGGCCTTGGTGTCGGCGGTTACCTCCTGCGCCGTCTCGGCGTGCCCATGGCACCGCTCATCCTCGGCCTCGTGCTCGGTAAGATACTGGAGCAGAGCCTGAGGCGAGCGCTATCGCTCTCTGCCGGAGATGTGGCCATCCTATGGTCGAGCCCGATCTCGATTACGCTGTGGATCATGGCTGCCGCCGTCCTCATTATCCCCCTCCTTCTTCCGCGCTTCGCGAAGTGGCGGCACAAGACAGCACTGCAGGTGGATTGACCGCAATGAATTATCTTCTTCCTAACCCAAATGACGAAAATCCGGCGGGTGACAGGCTTCGCCTTCTCTTGCGCAAGCCGGAGATCGTCAGGATGCCGGGGGCGCATAATGGCCTTGCAGCGCTCCAGGCCAAGGCCGCGGGCTTCGAGGCGCTGTACCTGTCCGGGGCAGCGATGAGCGCTTCGATGGGGCTGCCCGATCTCGGAATCCTGACGCTCGAAGACGTCTTGTTCTTCACCCGGCAGATCGTTGGGGCCTCGGGTCTTCCATTGCTGGTCGATGGAGACACGGGCTTTGGCGAAGTCTTGAATGTCATGAACACGGTACGGCGTCTTGAAGAAGTCGGTGCTGCCGCGATCCAGATCGAGGATCAGGTGCTGCCGAAGAAGTGCGGTCACCTGAACGACAAGAAGCTCGCGACCCCCGAAGACATGGCAGCCAAGGTTGCCGCCGCAGCGAGGGCTCGTCGTTCTCTTGTCATCGTGGCACGTACGGACGCTGTCGCAGACGAAGGGATAGAACGGGCAATCGACCGCGCCCGTCTGTACGTCAAGGCTGGCGCGGATGCCATCTTCCCGGAGGCTCTGATCACCGAAGCCATGTTCGCCGAGTTCGCAGCCGCCATGGGAGGCGTCCCTCTCCTGGCGAACATGACGGAGTTCGGTCGCTCTCCTCCCATGACGGCCGGCGCGCTCCAGGACCTCGGCTACAAGATGGTGATCTGGCCGGTATCGTCACTTCGGGTCGCCAACAGGGCGCAGCAGGACCTCTACGGGGAGCTTGCCCAGCATGGCGCCACGACAGATTTGGTGGCCAGGATGCAGACACGGGCCGAACTATACGACCTGATTGACCTCGCGAGCTATGAATCGCTCGACGCCAGTATTGTCGCAAGCGCTGTACCCCAGGCGGAATCGCGACAGGAGTAGAAGCCCATGGGTGGCATTAAGACCAGTGACTGCGAGATGATCCCTGACCTGATACGTCGAGTTCTTCCTCCTTCAACACGAGGAACTGGTCACGGATGGCTGCCGCTCTGGTCGCCTGCGGTACCACCGACCGATCGCCAATGCCGCCGGGCGGCAACGCGCCTTCACCTCGGCGGTAGATGCCGTCTCGCGCGCTTCCTGGAAGCGGACATCGCTCACGGCGTCGTCACGTCGCGTGTGCCGAGATCGGTGCGGCCGCCCGGTAGCATCCAGCACGCCTTGTCTAGTGGATCGGCGCTGGACGAGAAATATTGCGCCGTCTTTCGTCGCGAACGACCGCACTGGCTGCAAGAATGCGTTGTGAACTAGACATCTTCATCCTCGTTCGGATTGGCTGGCAGCATGGGATGACTTCACCGCTGTTATCGTGGAATCGTGTTTATCGGTAAGTGCGGCGAATGTCGCAGCCAGCAGCCCAATCGTCGTCGAAAGAAGAATGATGCAGAAGAGCCCATAGGTCGCGTCGTTTTCTGTCAGCATCGCCCCCGTGATCGATGAAAGGGCCGCACCGCCGCCAACCGTCATGGCACCGGCCAATCCGGCGGCGCTTCCGGCGAGATCCGGACGCACCGAGAGCATCCCGGCATTGGCACTCGGCATGGTCAGGCCGTTGCCGATGCCGATCAGGATGCAGGGGCCGAATAGCGCAATGGCATTCCTGAAGCCTGCCAGAAACAGGGCCAAGCCGATTATAGGGCACGCGCACGCTACGACGCGCCCCATAATCATCATGGTGGTCAACGGCACGCGTCCGGCATATCGCCCCGACAGGAAGCTGCCGAAGATATAGCCCAGGGTTGTGACGCCCATGAAGATACCGAGCGTTCCGGCCTGTAGGTCATATGCCGATGTTGCCGCCAATGGAGCGCCGGCAAGGAAGGCATAGAACGCTCCAACCGAGAACGACATGCACAATCCGTAGGCCCAGAAGCGCGGCGCGCGGAACAAGGCCGGATAGGTTCGGAACTGCTGAGCAATCGTGTCCGAGCGCGCTTTGTTGGTTTCGCTCAGACCGAACCAGCACAAGAGGAACATCACTGCCCCGGCGAGGGCGAGACACCAGAAAATCGCCCGCCAGCCAAGGGCCTGATCTAAAGCCCCGCCGAATGCCGGGGCGAACATCGGCGCGATCGCCCAGATCATTGCCGTATAGCCGATCCTGCTCGCCGTCCGCTCCTTTCCGACGGTATCCCTGATGACCGCCATAGCGACCGGGTAGCAGGAGGTAATTGTAGCCTGAAGCATACGGAAGGCGAGGAATATCCAAATATCAGGCGATAGGGCACAGCCGATTGATCCAAGCGTGAAAGCAGCAAGGTTCGCCAGAATGATCGGTCGCCGTCCGAACCGATCCGACAGCGGACCCATGACCATTTCCACCGCAACGGCGACCACCGCATAGCCTGCCAACGACAAGCTAGCGAAAGCATAGCTTATATGAAAATCCCCGGCGATATTCGCCAGCGAAGGCAGGAACACGTTCAGCGGTATGACCGAAAGAGCGCACAATAGGATGATTGTCGAGAACCTTGGAGGGGAGCGCATCATGTCTCAGCCCTCTCCAAGCCGCTCCGCCGCGGAGAAATCGAGGGTGAGGGCAAGATCTTGATCGTGCTGCCTCTAGGGGTATTCGTTCCGAGCTTTGGTTTCGTCAGTGTCATTACGGCCTCGTCTAAGAGGCCGGCTGAGGATAGGTGTCGGACCCGTCCCTTCGCCGGCATGATCCGGATCAGGTTCAAAGGGTCACTGCGCTGCGTTGGCCAGCAGTATCTCAGCCCTTTGGCAGGGCACCCCTCGGTGTAGACGATGATAGAGCGAAAATCGCAAGCAAGCACGCTTTTTGAGGGGTACGGACAGTTACCACCTAAAACCTCACCTGGAAATTCACCCACCCCCTGGCAAGCATTCTCGCAGTGTCAACCCCGACTTTGTCTCACAAGCTGGATTTTAAACGCGTTTCTTCGGCAGCCGATGACCTCAAGGGCTCAAGCCCAACGTTAACTGCGATAAGCAACATGTCCGCTTTTCCTACTGACAATGCGCCAAGCTGACAGTCTGAATAGCGCCTTTATTTCCGCCGTTCAGACCACCGTTGCAGCTTCCCGAAAGCTGACGGTCTGCCAAGTCGGCACCAAGGCTTCCAATGGGGTGGTAGCGGTTACTCCGCGGTCAGCCCGTTTCCCAACGATAATCGCCGGGTTGATGTCAATGCGAGCATCCAAATATCATGCAAGTACTCCTAGGCTATCCGCCGGCGTGGTCGTTGCCGCCGTGCGCCGCCATGAACATGGCGACGGCCGATCGGCAGTAGGATTCGATCTCCTTGTCGTCCTCTGCTCGCGCCTGATCGAAGCGTGCAATAATTAGGAGATCGGACCCTTTGAAAAGCGCAGCGAACAAGCGGGCGGACCGGAGAGGATCGGGCACGTTTAGAACCGCCTTGTCGTGCAATTGACGCAACAGAACCTCGATTTGGGCGATGATATGGGCGGGGCCGGCGTCGTAATGCAGCTTACCCAACGACTTTTGATTCGTCGTGTCGGCCATGACCATGGCTTCGACATTGCGGACGTCCGGGCGCAACAGCGTGCGAAGCAGGGACGATCCCACCGCCATGAGCTGATCTTCGGCCGAACCGTCGACGCCTTCAAAAAGGACCTGCGGGATTAACTGATGGCACCGGGCCGCAAACGCCGCGCCAAACAGGGCCTCTTTGCTCTCGAAGTGACGATAGATGCTGAGTTTGGATATCTTCGCCCGCTGAGCGACCTTGTCCAATGTCGTCGCTTGAAAACCCAATTCCGCAAAAAGTTCGCTCGCGGCGTCGAGTATGGTTTGACCAAGCGCCTCGTTAGCGGGCCGGCCGCGCCGGCCTCGACTATTTTCGGTCATGTCAATTCCAGTCCTTGACAGTATCTTTATTCTCGAATTACGATACCACTTAGTTTCAGAAATATGCAAGCCAAAGAATGAATCGAAAAACATGAGGGTGCCATGCAACGACGAACACTGCTGAAGCTGGCCGCGCTGTCCACCGTCGGCCTTCCGCACGCCCAAGCCATCGCGGGTTCGAACGCAACATCCTCTACCCACAATACGGAGCCCACTACCATGGATAACGTCATCATCATCGGCGGCAGCTTTGCCGGTCTCGCCGCCGCCCTGCAACTCGGCCGTGCCCGCCGTAAGGTCACCGTTCTCGATACCGGCCTGCCGCGTAATCGCTTCGCGGGCCGCTCGCACGGTATGCTCGGCCACGATCACAAGCGACCGCTGGACATCCTGGCCGAGGCGCGGCAACAGCTGGCGCGTTATCCCGCGATCCGGCTGGTCAATGCCCGTGCCGACAGCATTTCCGGCACCATCGACAACTTCTCCGTCCTCACTGGCGATGGCGAAAGCCTTGGGGCGCGCCGCCTGATCCTGAGCTATGGCGTCGTTGACCAGATGCCTGATGTTCCGGGCTATGCCGAAAGCTGGGGCACATCCATCATTCCATGCCCCTATTGCGACGGCTTCGAAGTCGCCGACCAGCATTGGGGCCTCGTCTGGTCCGGTCCGCAGTCAATGAACCAGGTCAGGCTGTTCCGCGATTGGACTCACAGGCTGACGGTCTTCGCCGATGGTCACGAGATTTCATCCGATATCCGGGCCGATCTGGCGGGCCGCAACGTACCTGTCGTCGATGGCCGGATCACCGGCGTCGCCCGTCACGGGAGCCACAACGCCACGGTCAAGCTCGATACCGGGCCAAACGTTGCGGTAGACATCCTGTTCGCGCATCCGCGCAACAAGCCGTCCGCGAGCCTGCATGAATCACTGGGTCTCGCCACGGCCGACACCCCCCTCGGCGTCGTGCTCAAGGTCGACGAGCGCCGCGAAACCAGCATGCCGGGCATCTACGCTGCCGGCGACCTCACCAACCCCGTCTTGCCCTCGGTCACCACGGCATCATGGCAAGGCGCGATGGCGGGTATCTTCGCCCAACAATCGATGCTGGTTTGAGAGCGCAGATTGGAGATGAACATGGCCGTCGAACCGGACAGCGCGGGTGTCCGCTTCCCTCCGCCCTTCGTCTATCTGGGAGCGCTGCTGTTGGGGCTGGCGGTAGAGCGGTTCGTCCCCCTGCGCTCGTTCGGCATCGACTGGCGGTTACTGGTCGCGACGGGCGCGCTGTTGTTCGTTGCCGGCGCGGCGATCATGCTTGCGGCGGCGGGGCTGTTCCGGCGGCTGGGCACCAACATTCCGCCCTCGCAGCCAACGACCCTCATCGCGACGAACGGTCCTTATCGGTGGACCCGCAATCCCATGTATCTCGGAATGGCGCTTGTCTATGCCGGCCTTGCGATCGGTTTCGACGGGCCGATCGCCTTCGCCTTGCTCCCGTTGGTGCTGAGCGCGATCCAGACACAGGTGATCGCCCGCGAGGAGCGCTATCTCGAAGAGAAGTTCGGCGACGACTACCGCCGCTACAAGGCCGTGGTTCGCCGCTGGCTCTGACTATTCCGCCGCTGCCGCCTTCGGGGCCTTCTGATAAACCAGCACCGGCTTGCTTAAGCGGTAACCAAGAGCGGACAGACCGCCACCGGCCCCCCACCCTGGAAGCCTAGAACCTGCTCGTTGTTCCAATGGCCAATGGTGGCCTAGGAGAACCACAATGGGTATAGCACAATATGATCCTACCGCGCTGGGCCGACCGGCCTGGAACGCAGGCAAGCAAGTTGGCGTCAAGAAGCCCCTGAAACAACGCCAAATCTGGGCAGTACGCTTTTTCCTCGACCGAGAAGGAAGGATGAGAGATCGGGCGCTTTTCGATCTCGCCATCGACAGCAAGCTCCGTGGCTGCGATCTGGTAAAACTGAAAATCGGGACTCTCGTCACGGGCCACGAGATTCGAAATCGCGCGATGGTCGTTCAGCAAAAGACCGGACGACCGGTGCAGTTCGAAATTACGACCGAGGTCAGAGCTAGTCTGCTTGCCTGGCTTCAACGAAGGGGAGGAACAGTCGATGACTATGCCTTTCCCAGTCGCGCCGACCACGCTGATCATCGCAGCACCCGGCAGTACGCCCGGCTGGTCGATGAGTGGGTGACGGCGATCGGGCTTCGTCGGGAGGATTACGGTACGCATTCCCTGCGGCGAACGAAGGCTGCGATGATTTACAAGGCAACCTGCAACCTTCGGGCTATCCAGATATTGCTTGGCCATACTAAAATCGAGAACACAGTAAGGTATCTCGGCGTCGACATTGAGGATGCACTGGAACTGGCCGAGCGAACCGAGATCTCAAGGGGGGACGGCCCTGCAGGTCGCCGGGCCGCGCCGTTTTGCTCGGAGAGCCTCTTCCAGGATTCGATCGGCTTTGCGCCTTCAAGGCGGTCGTAAAGGGCGTCTGACGCGCTTCCTGAAGCGGTCGTCGCTCACGGCGTCGTCACGCCGCGTGTGAGCCAGATGCGCACATTGCAAAGCGGAATTCAACGTCTTTTCGATCAGAAGCAGCACAAATTAGGCGTCGAAAAAGTGTGAGTGGGCATCAGTCTGTTCGGGCGAAAACGCCCGGAGTGACGCCTACATGCCGCGTCATCGCGACAGGGCAAATGACGAGCGAGAGTTTAAGGTAACCTCTCCAATAGGGGCGACGCGGTGCCATCGATCAGCTCGCTTCTTTTGTGCGGGTTTTGCCCGGCCCTTGGTGGGCTTGGAAGGCGTAGCTTTTTTGCCTGCGCTAGCTCGCGAAACACCTGACGGAAGGCGGTGCGGTTGTCGCGACGGAAATCAGCGATCGTCTTGAAGTCAGGCTTCAGATGCCGAAGCAGCCAGATCACCTCGATGTTGCGATGTGTTTCCGCTTCCAGTCGGCGGCTCGAACGCACACGGTTGAGATAGCCGTAGATGTAGAGCTTCAGCAGATCGGCCGGATCGTAGCCGGGGCGGGCGGTCGCTTTCGGTGTCACGCGACTGAACCCGCCGCCTGTAAATCCAGCCCATCAACGAAGGCTTCGATGAGCGTGCAGGATTCTCGGCACCGACACAATCATCCACCGCCTCTGGAAGAAGCAGCATCTGAGAGCGGTCTGTTGCTGATGAATGGGACATAGCAAAACCTACCATGTCGCTACCTTGAAGAATCACGGATGCCTTCCATAGAAAGAAGCGACATTGCCAATAAACAGAATAGTGCTCCACGCGCAGGACGTCCAGGAGACCGTTCGTTTCTACGAAAAACACTTCAGCTTTGAGGCGTCCAAAGCCCTCATCGCATCACCGGCGTTCGCACCGCCGCAAAAGCCGCGCCGGCCGCCGCCGAAAAATACTCAGTTCTCCCTGGCGTCCACGTCGGCGTAAGTGGGCAATTTTACTTCGGCTTCGGGGGAAAACTCACGCGGCATTGACAGGGATGGCGTCTCACGTTGGCGCACGTCTTGTTGTCCAAGGGATGCAGCGTCAAGGTGGTTTCCGGACGGGCTGGCTTTGGCAGCGCCACATCCTTGTCACGCGCCTTCTCGCGTCACCTCGGATACGCTCCGAATGAGATCGGAAAACATCATCCGCCACTGCGGAAATAATCAAGCTGCATCAGTTTCATCCCTTTGCCAGTGATCGACCGGGCAGTAATTGACCGATCCCGGTCTTCACAGCATACGCGCAGCGCGCCCGCTTCGGCGTGTCGCGTTGTTGTAATAGCTTGAGGCCTGTTGGACCGAACGATGGCGCGACTGTTCCATCGCTTCGGGCAGGGGAATACCGCGGTTAGCTGCCTCGGTCAGGTACCCCGACCGCAGCCCGTGTGCCGAAAACTCCCCAGACTCCAGCCCTGCCAGCGCCGCCCGCTGCTTCACGATCTGGTTGATCGCACTCGGCTCCAGCGCCCGCTTCGAAACATTACCCCAACGATCGATCTTCCGAAAAATGCTCCCCGTTTCGATCTTACCCGCCACAAGCCAGGCATTCAGCGCATCCACCGGCCGTCCTGTCAGATAGACGATCTCATCGTGCTCGGTGCCGGACGTCTTGGTGCGGCCCAGATGAATGGCGAGAGAGGGGAGGGGAGGGCTAGCTTCAACGACGATCGGCGGCTCGACGATCAGCTGATCTCTGCGCAGACCGGCAATCTCGCTGCGACGGCGCCCGCCGGACGCGAACGCCACCATCAAAATTGCCCGGTCGCGGATATCACGAAGGCTGTCGGTGCTGCAGGTTGCGAGCAGCTTGGCCAGAACGTCGCCGGTTACCGCCTGGGCGCTCTTGCGTTTTCGGGGGCGTGGCGTTGCGCGCACTGCCAACCGGATCGCCGATTTGAGGGCAGGGGAGCCGAAGGCGCCGTCAACACCGCGCCATCTGGTCAGCGTCGACCAGCTGGCAAGCCGCCGGCGCACCGTATCGGGCGCATGCGGGCCGGACGACCGAAGGAAGCGCTGGTCGCGCAAGCTTTGCTCGACATCGGATGGCATGCCGTGGTGAGGGTCGATGGCGCGCTGCTCGGGCTGCCACAGATGATGGGCAACGAATTTCAGGAGAAGGGCCTCGGGTGCCGGCCAGGGCAGAGATTTGCCGGTGGCGGCCAGCGACCAGGCCTGCAGATAGGCAAGATCAGAGGTCAGCGCCCGCAGCGTATTGGCGCCCATGCCCTCGTTGACCAGATGGCGGAGCGTCTCGACATCCTGATCGGTCAACAGCTCGCCCAGTTCGTCGCGGCGGTCGATCGGCAGGACGGCGGCGATCGTGTCCAGCGTCGCGATGCGTTTGTCGATGGAACGTGACGGCGAACTGCTTATATCGCCAGGCCCTGGACGTGCTGCCACGACAATATCTACGGGTTCCGTCATCGCCGCTGCCCTTTACCAGACCCGCTCATGCAAGATCGCATCGAACGCCATGTCGGTGGAGACGAATGCGCAATGCTCCAGCCGTGCCTGGGCGGCGAGAATGCGGTCCCAAGGATCTCGGTGATCCCAGTCAAAAGCCGCCGCGAGCTCGGCATGCAGATCGCTGACGGCCAACGTTTGCAGGCCACTTTCCGTGACGGCTGCCCGCAGCTCTTGCGGCTTAAGATCAAGTTTGTTCAGGCGCATCTTGTTGTCCAACTCGTAGAACGTGACCGCACTAACGAGGATGGCGTTTGCCTTGTCCTCGATCAGGGATCGTGCCTTTGCCGACAGGCGATCGCTGCCGATCGTCCACCAGTAGACAGCATGGCTGTCGAGCAAAACTTTCATTGGGTGCTGTCGCCGCTCTCGGATTTGCCCTGCCAGACGCCGGTATCGTCGTTCCAGTCGCCAGCGTCGATCGCTGCCTGCTCTTCATCGACTGTATCGAACAGGTCATCGGGCAGTCGACGGTGGCGCAGCAGGCCGAACGGCCGCTTGCCTCCACCGGCTGCGGGGCCGATCCGTGCATAAACTTCGTTGCCGCGCATGATGACGATTTCCTCACCCTGGTTGGCGCGCTCGAGGACTTCTGCGAAATTTTTGCGGGCTTCGCTGATCTTGTAGCGGGTCTGAGGCATCCAACCCTCCGATATTGGCTTTCGACCAACTTATACCACGGCTTCCGAGTGCGTACAACCGCGATGTACATCTCACTTCCGATAAGGGTTACTTATCGGATGTGATACATGGCCTGGAGCAATCCAGGCAGTGACGGACATTAAATCGGAGATAGCGTCCGTTTAGCAAATCATTTACCATGTTTTCAATGCGTTATGATTTATCGAACTTGCCTCTCCAGACTCCCCAGACCCTGCTGCGGCCGATTTCGGGCGCGACTTCTGCGTTGACCCGTCTCGACGAACGCATTGCCCGTTCCCCGGTCGGTGCGGGCTGGATCGAGCGCATGCATTTTTCCGATGCCTGCGCCTCGCTGTGGATCGACGGCGAACTCGTTCACCTCGAGGACCTGGTGCTGCACGACGCCCGGCTCGATGTCCGCGCCCCGACCCATGAGTTAGCCATCGCCCGTGACGTTTTGAAGACGCGCCGGCGGATTGCGGCGCAGCCGCCCGGCTGGGCGCTGAGCAATGAAGGCCTGCGCACGCTCCGCGGCGCCGGCGCCGAAAGCACCAGCGCTGACGACACGGCTCATGAGGACGCAGTCCACGCCACGCCGCCGGCTACAACCTTTGCAGAGGGTGTCAGGGAAGGGGAGGGGGAAGAGTCCGACGCGTCCGATCCGCTGGCCGCGGAACTGGCGGCGATCGACGCCGTGCTTGCCCGTTCCGGCGTCGCGATCGCAGAAGCCAAGAAACCCGGCCGCGCCGGCGCGCGCGAGAAAGATCCGCTGGTCTACGATCTCGATTGGGACGAAGACGAGCGGCTCGGTGAATGGCGGGCCGTGTTGAGCGAGACCGAAGGACTTCCGCCGGTGATGCGGGCGGCGCTGTTGCTCGATGCCTGGAACGACCTGCAGGTTTTGCAGCATGCGCCATGGCTCGGCCGGCTGCTGGCCGCCGAGACGCTGCGACAAGCGGACCTGACGACGGCGCATCTGGTCGCCGTCAATCTCGGCCTCAAATCCATTGCCGTCGAGCGCCGCCGGCATCGGGCTCGCGACACAAGGCTGCTGGCGATCGTCAACGGGATCATTGCGGCGGCCGAGTTCGGGCTGAAGGAGCATGACCGGCTGGCGCTGGCAAAACAGATGATGGAGCGGCGCCTGGTCGGCCGGCGGTCGTCGTCAAATCTGCCGGGCTTGATCGAGCTGGTGATGGCGCGGCCGCTGGTCTCGGCCGGCATGGTTGCCGAGACGCTGAAGGTGACGCCGCGGGCGGCGCTGAGGATTGTTGGTGAACTGGGGCTCAGGGAGATGACGGGGAGGGGGAGGTTTCGGGCGTGGGGAATCATCTAGATCATGTTGTTGTCTATGGCAGACAAATCTCCATGGATGAATGCGGGTCATTTACTAGCGAGGGAAAAGGCCGAAGCGACCTTCATCAACCATTCCAGAAAAATGAATTACTCGATCACCGAGTTCCACATCTGACGGGGGATCCATATTCTCAACGATGATCGCTTGTCGGTCAGCTTGGAGGCCGAGAAGATATCTGTAAAAGTTTCCGTTAAGGTTCGTATGGCTTAGATCGTCGTCGGCCCCGTCCGGTTCACGGTAGGACAGCAACGGGGAATCGAGCACAACGATCCCCGGATGTGCCAGATCGTTGTCGGCGCAATATTGCAGTAGTGAGATTGTGAAAGCCGACTGCGTGATTGCCCTCAATCCCTTTCCGTAGGACGTCCTGGCTTTCCCGGACACAATCAGATCTTTCGCGCTCGTATCAAAATGCACATGATCAAGATCTGGAAAACCCCATTGTTTGAGCACGCTCTCAACACGTTTTGCGAACGGTGCCACGATCGTGTTGGTAAGGCGATTGTTCGAAGCGGTATCGCCCGAGCCCCCCTCGTTCTGTCGTTCCAAGGCTGCCTTACGACTGGTCAGATCACTCAGACTGGAAAACAGCCCGAGCGCCTGGCGTACATTCGCGCCCTTGTCAGCCAGCTCTTTGTAAGTTGCGCGTTGTTTGCGCAAGTCAGGTGATACGACGGTCTCGATTTCAACCGAGAGTTCGCTCAGCGAATTCCTCAAGTTGGGAAGCGACTTCTGAATGGATTGCGCCTCCGCACGCAACGCGGCTATCGTCGTCATCAGTTCCGATTGACGAGATTCTATCTTTTGCATCTCTGCTTCAGCGGCGAGGACTGTCACAGCGACGTCGCCGTGGCAGACTGCGCTGGAATCATGATGGTCAGGCAAGGCACCGCAGGTGGGGCAAACCTCCTGTTCGAGGACCGAGAAGAAGCTTCCTGCCTCCCGGATGCCCAAGAGACGCTCATAGTCCGAAACATAGTGGTCTCGTAGAAGATTGAAGCGGTCAAGCAGAGTGGCAATTTCCGTGTATCGATCGGCGGTTGTCTCAAGCTTCTGGATGATGGCCCGCCTTCTGGTCGAGATTGCCTTGAACTTTTCCTCGGTGAAGGCGAGCTGCTCGGCGCGATTGTCCATCGCTCTCGTGAGTCGCTCTTCTTGATCAGACAGTTCGTCACGTGAGCCGGATATTGACGTGATGCGTTTCTGAGCGTCTGTGATCAGCTGATCGAGAAGATCGATTTGCGCCAGGCGTTTCTGCTCTTCGGCGGACGTGCTTTTGCGTGACAGGAGCGCTGTGTCATCGACACCGGTCAACAGCATCGTGAAGACGGATGTGTTCGCTGTATTTGCCGTGTAGTTCCCATCGGACAAGGGCGAACGCTTCTGGATGATCTCCTCCTCGTTGACGATCGCCAGTCGCGCAATGTTGCGGAAGCTCAACGCCTGCGTTTCATCCTTTGCGTTCTTTTTGATCCGCTTGCCTGAAAGGCCGATCTTGGAGAGAAGAAACGACGAGAGGTTCGTCTCATCGCGCTCGTTGTGAATTTCACTAAGGGGACTGCCCTCCGCATCCGGGATCGACGTATGCAGGCCCTCGAATGCCTGAAACTGTCCACCGGCCATGCTTCTGAGCAATGTCGTTTCCGATCCGTCGTCGAAAGCAATCGCAAGCAATACGCGATCATAGCCCTTAGCCTGCGGGATATCGGGCAGAGGGCCCTTGCCGCCAAGCATAAAATCGATCGCTTCGACAATATAGGACTTCCCGGTGTCGGAAGCACCGTAGATGACGTTAAGGCCGGACTGAAACGAAACAATCGCCGGTTCTTTCTCTGAACCGTGAAAGGAGAGGTGACGGACCTGGAAGCCTGAATATGCCATTATGCCGGTCCAGACGCTTCGTCTTGAAATTCAGAGACCCAGTTGGTGAGAAGATTGCGCATTAGATCGTCAAAAGCCTCATCATTGTAGTTCTGGAAATAACCTGCGAGCCATTCGGCGCGCTCGTACAATTGTCGGAGATATGGCGTCCGAAGCGCGGTGACAAAAAACTCCGCATTGTCTCCGGCCTGGAACAGGATCCCGCTTTCATCGACAACCTGCTCGACTAGCCCTCGGGACATCATCAGGGCTACGGCAGATTGAACGGACTTTCTTCGGACCTGCGTGACAGGTGACATGATCGGTGTCGGGGGATGCAGGTCCGCTGGTCCATCGAGGACACTGGTCCGCACGACAAGATAATCCATCGCGGTCAGTCGGTTTAGATCCACCGCCTGGGGAAAATGCGCGTGCAGAACGAAGACGGCCCTCACGCCCGTTTCGAGCGAGCCGTTGAAAGCCGAGGCCGTAGGCATTAGCGGCGCCATGTCAGCTTCCCATCATTCGCAAGCTGATGACAAATGCCCCGACGGTCGGTGGGAAAAGCGCTTTTGTTCAGAGGATGAGCGTCAAGAACCAAGGACTGCGCTTTCTCGGTTACGGCGACGACGCGCGCATATCCGTCCGAGTGTTCGCCGTCGTGAGTGTCCAGGACCCCGTCCAGTATCTCGGTCTGCAACCCCTCGAAAGTACCAGGCTCCACTTTCTCGCGCACGAACACCCGCAGGGACTCAGCATGATAGAAGGCCTCGCGGGAGCGATGAAAATGGGATTTCAAGCTCGCCCACTTATCGAGATGCGAGACCGCGACGATTGTCTCGCCCTTGTGCTCCGCATAGGCATCGAGCAGCTTGCTTGTATAGGTCGCCTCTGTCTCTCCGATCTCGACAGGGACAGAGTCGGGCCGCGGACGAGAGGGCAATCCGCCACCGAAGCGGCCGATGTGATAGGGCGTTCTGGAATGGGCTTCGATGATCGTTCGAGGCTGCTCGGCCGAAAAGATCCGAAAGTCGAAATCCCTAACGTAGTCGAGGAATTTTCCTTCCAGAGTGACCGGCCCCCTCGAGGTGATTTTTGCGGAGATGGCTTTGTCCCATTCCGCAAGCACCTTCGCTTTCAGCTTGTTCGCATTGGAGAGCAACAACGACAACGATGTCGAAGCGCCTTTCGGCGCGATGAACCGGCATGCTCTCGGGGCTTTGTACTCTCCGGAGAAAGAGTACCAGAGCATCTTCCCGATCTCAGGTGCGACCACGCCGAAACTCAAGGGTGAGGTGTAGTGCTTGCACTGGTGATTGTCCCAGATGCCGAGCAGCTGGTCGGCGTCGCAGAAGCCAGCAATATCGATCCCTTTGTCTCCGGCACCGGTCGGCCGCATAACGCTGACATAGGTGGTTTTGAGCGAATGGACCCATTCGTCAATGAACGTTTCCCATTCGCTGGCTTCATAAATCTGGATGATCTTGAGAGGGTCAATCTTTGGCCCGTTCTCGAAATCGCTTGCCAGAAGGATTCTTGCTGACGGCAGGTCTTTCACCGCATCCTGTAACGACATCAGAGTAGCCTGCATTTCAGCCTTGTGCTCGAAGCAAAATGGTAGGTCGAATAAGATCTTAGTCATAACATTCGCAAGGATACATGCAATCGAAAGTACATCGTTTGGCAGCTACGTTCCATTAATTTCAACCGCATTTTATCTCTTCCGCGAGACCGGATTGACGGCAGGGCAGGAGCGTCAGCCTAGCGACGGTCGAAAGCCGGGGTGAGCGACCGGTAACCCCGGCAAGCGGTTCGGCCACGACCGAGGTCACGGGATACAATTCGGTCGCGCGTCGCCTATTGCGATCTCGGCACGTCAATGGAGAACCGTCCAGATGGAATCGGATCTTTCCGCATTTCTGCTCGATCTCGATGGAACGTTGATCGCATTTGAGCCCGGCATTCTGTCGAGCTGCCGGGCGGCGCTGCGATCGCTTGGCCATGAACCGATCCGGCCATGGATGTTGCCTCGATCATCGGCCCGCCGATCGAAGACGTCATGCGCTAGCCTAGATTGCGAATGCGGCGCGGAGGCAGCATGCGGCACACATGAGCATACCGGAGAACGTCGGAAAGTAGAGCCGCCGAAGCGGGTCTGTGGGCGCGTTCAGCGGTGCTGCGGCCGATTTCAAATGATGGCAAACCATCGTTGTCGTCTTGCTCGGCGGCTACGCATGCCGGCACGCATCGTATTGCCGTGTCTTAGCGAACTATTTCATTCTTGTTTTGCTTCATTTTGTCGTAGCGATGAAGTAGCTTCCCTGTATGGAAATGAGCACCTTAACCAGAGCGCTGACCTCGGACAAAAACGCCATTGCTAACGCACTGGCTTTCAAACCACCCGTATTTCGTGGTGAGTATCAGGGGCTCGGTGAGAACGTCGATCTTGCACACGACCTGGACCATTCTTCTACCTACGGAGGATGTCTGCTCCCGCCTATCGAGACGGCTTTTAGCAAGGCAGCAAAAGAATGCGACCCCTTCAGCTCAAGCGGGCTGGCGCCGCTGAGCGGCACCATCGGGCAGCTTGTACGCACAAACCGGCTTGAACCCAAAGCGGCAGCTGGAGGGGTTTTCGAGCTCTACATCGGTCTGGGAATGAGCGCCAGTTACGCCCGCAGCATCCAATCGTCGCTCCAGCAGATGGAGGCATTTCGCTGATGGCAGGCGAACCTGCGACCGCGCTGCCCGAAATGAATGGTGCACCAACGCTGCTGGCTGTAGCGGGCGATTACCCCCTTCACAAGTTGGGGTGGAAGGCATTCCAAGACCTGTGCGTCGGAGTAGCTGAGGAATGTCTTCGCAGGCCGGTCCAGAATTTCTTGCCCGGCAACGATGCCGGGCGAGACGGTGCGTTTGTTGGCCGCTGGGACGGTGACGATCCCGCTGCGGGTGAATCGACCATCCAGTGTAAGTTTACATCTAAGAAAGCCAACAATCTTAGCCTTTCGATGCTGACGGATGAAATCGCAAAGGCTGAACGGCTCGCCAAAAAAGGGCTGGCCCACGACTATATCATTCTGACGAACCATACGATCACCGGGGAAAGCGAGCTCGCTATTCGTGCCGCATTCCAAGGCGTTGGGGTTGGTCGATGCCGCATTTTCGGTAGTGATTTTATCAACCGGCAGATTCGCACCTCTTCACGCCTCCGAATGATGGCCCCACGCCTGTATGGGCTTGGCGATCTGAACGACGTTCTTGATGCGCGGGCATATGGGCAGGCCCAGTTAATCCTCAGCGCCATGGGTGAAGATTTACAACGGCTTGTCGTTACCGAGGCTCATCGCCGAAGTGTAAGGGCGATCAGTCAGCACAACGTCGTGCTCTTGCTCGGCCCGCCGGCGGCAGGGAAATCAACCATCGGTGCGAGCATCGCCATCGGCGCGGCCGATATATGGCGTAGTTCGACCATTCGAGCCACTTCTCCAGAAGATGTACAGCGGCATTTGAGTCCGGACGTTCCTCAGTTTTTCTGGATCGACGATGCCTGGGGTAACACCCAGTATCAACGGCAAACGGCGGAGGCGTGGAACCAAGTGTTTCCACTGATGCAGGGTGCAATGAAGCGGGGCACCCGCTTTCTAATCACGTCGCGAGACTACATCTGGAGGGCAGCGCAAGCAGACCTCAAACTCCAGGCCATTCCCGTGATGAAGACGAGCCAGGTTGTTATCGATGTCCAGCAGCTCAGTAGCGCCGAAAAGGCTCAAATACTATACAACCACCTTAAATTCGGCGATCAGCCTGTGCCGTTCCGGTCGGCGATCAAGGAGTTTCTGCCGGCTATCGTTGAGGGGCGGGACTTCCTCCCCGAGACTGCGCGCCGGATCGGTTCATCCTTCTTTGCAGGCGATCTAAAGGTTAAGGAGGCCGACATTGTCAGATTTTTCGCAAGACCGGAGCAATTCCTGCTCGATACCATTTCCAATCTCTCGAATGACTGCAAAGCGGCGATAGCGACGATCTTTCTCAATGGCGGAGTCGTTCGCTCACCCGTGACGTCCTCGATCATGGCGACCGCTGTGAGCGCATTCGGTAGTACCGAAGCCGCGACGCGGCACGAACTGCAAACCCTCAACGGCAGCCTTCTGTTATTGGCGCAAGACGAACAAGGCCCTTACTGGACCTACAAGCATCCCACCGTGAGCGACGCATTTGCACGCTACCTTGCCCAGACGCCAGAGCTTGTCGAACTCTACCTTCGCGGAGCCAAGCCGGAAACGATCCTCTACGCTGTCGTCTGTGCTGGAGTGACGATCCAGGGCGCACCCATGGTTATTCCCACCAGTTTGAACGAACTTCTGCTCGAGCGGATCGGCAAACTTGGAGGAAACCTCCTGGCGACCTTCGTGTCCTATCGCTCGAACGCGTCGTTCTCTCAGATGGTTCTGACGCGCAGGCCAGATATTCTCGACAGTGCCCGAAGTTTCGGATCGCCGATCCACGAGGATGCCGACGCAAGTCTTCTCGTCAGCCTGCATCGGCAAAAGGTTTTGCCTGGCAATTGGCGTGACCATCTCGCAACCAAACTGCTGGAGGCGTTGGTCGCCGAAGCCGATCCGAGCGTCTTCGAACTGACTTACGTCGATACGATACTCACGGAAGACGAGAAGGAACGAGCGGTGGTTCTCGCGCGGGATAAGGTGCTCACCAACATCCCGCATTATGTCAGCGAGGTGCGGTCAGGCTGGTCGAAAGACTATCCTCCTGACGATCATTTCGGCACGCTGGAATCAGCAATCCGCTCTATCAACGAAGCTGTCGCTCGGGCACAGCCAGACGTCCTACGCCCTGACCCGATGGCACTTTTGCGACATGAGGTGCGCCGGGCTGTGGATCGGATGGAAGAGGATTACGAACCGCAATCGTCGACGTCTGCGCCGGTCGCCTCATCCACGCCGCAGAGTGCAGCTCTTCACAGCCTTTTTCGGGATGTGGATGAATGAGCCGTTTCTACCCATTTGACCAACGCGGACATATGAGAGGTGGCAAGCGGTCATGCTAACGGCGAATTGCAATGGATACAAGGTTGACGCAGCCTCATCTTCGAAAGGGCTTCTGTTCGAATGCCCGAAATGCGGCCGTCAGGTGACGCTGAAAAAAGGGCAGATCAAAATTGCCCATTTCGCCCATAAACCGCCGACGGATTGCACTTGGGCGTCGGGTGAAACACAGGCTCACATGGAAGCTAAAACGGTGTTGCGCGACAGCTTCCGCGCACTTGGTTACTGTGCAGACTACGAGGTAGAGGTTTTATCAACCGGTGGCGACCGCCGTGCTGACGTTCTGGTCACCTCGCCAGATGGCTTGGCACGTTGGGCGATAGAAGTTCAACATACCCCGATATTGTTCGATGCGATCGAGAAGCGCACCACTGCATATTGCGCTGCCGGCATACCCGTTTTGTGGATGGGCATATTGAGCAAGAAAATGAAGGACGACGCACAATCCGTCCCAGACGGTCTGACGATCCGCCAATACACCATCCGGCCCTGGGAGAAATGGGCGCAGGCTCTTGCCTTCAAGGAACTGTGGTATCTCGATCCGGACGACAAGACTCTTTGGCGAGGTTCATTCACCGACCACCTGATCCATGTCGAATCCACGTCCTGGTACAGCGAAGGTGGCGAAGAGCAGTCTGCAGGCGGCTATTCCCGTAAATCCAAGCGTTGGCGGACGCTCAATCTGCAGGGTCCCTTTCACGCCCATCAGCTGTCGCTGGGATCAAAATGGCGCAAAGCGTGGTCGTCGCCGGTATTCAAGCTGCCCGGCGGGGTAATCGCGCAACTCGCAATCCGGTAACCGGACGCACGGGACAGCTTCACGTCTTTCAGTTTGAGGCGGCGTATTATTGCAGAGAGGCACCGGGGTGGGGGCGACCCGAAACAATCAGCAAAGCTGTCTATTGCTGCAATCACCCCCAGAAGTGATCTGGCCATAAAGGGCTGAGCCTGGCCTGTGTTCCAGTGCGATACATAGTTCGCGACAATCGTCGCCATCGCCGTATTCAAACCCGCGACCTGCGCAGGCTCCAGGACAAGCTGGTTTGCCGCCGCACGCAATTTCATGGCCGCATCGATTGCCTTTTCGGCTTCGTACCGTTCATCAACCCGATAGCGACACAGAAGGCGGGCACATCATAGGCCTTTTCCTCAGCAATCCGAGAAATCAGCCTTTCTTGAAGCTTCCTGGTTGTCTCGCGGATTAGCTTTTCGGTCGTCATAATCACCTCAGCGGGCCGTTCTCCCCGACGTTTTCGAGCCACCTCTATTACTACCGGTTGTGCTTGAATAACTGAAGCTACTGTTCTACGGCAACACAGAAATCACCTTGAGTGAGTCAGGGTAAGCGTGGGGAGATCATGGTCGAAATCGACTCGGACGAAGAAATCAGGACGAGCCTCTGCCTCGATTGCGCTCGCCACACCAGTGTAAAAAAGATTATCGTTCAAGACTGCACGAAGGGCCGGTGTGCGGTCTGCGCCCGCGACGATGTGGACGTGCGAAACCCCGATAACCTCGAACCGCTGGTGATGGTTATCAGAGCCCTGATCCGTTTTCACTACGACGAGCACGAGTACAACCCGCACTGGGGTGGCGACAGCGTCATGTCGCTATTCTATAAAGCGGACAATCCGATCCTCGAACCACCGAAATCCAACCTGTACGTCGACGATTTCGATGAGTGGTTGAATTGGCCGCCGTATCCGGACTGGGATAAGGGCATCGCGGTTTTTGCGGGGCACGACGAAGGTGGGCGAGGTATGAATTTCGCAATATCGCGCACCAATCCGGGCGAGTTCGTCGATTTACAGAGCCGCTTGCTGACGGAAAACTTTTTTCAAGTCGAACCCGACCTAGAAGCGTTCATCGCCCCATTTCTGAACGACATTGAAATCCAACTTCCGCAAGGCGAGGTCTGGTTTAGGGCCCGGTTAGGAGAAGCCGCAATATATCGGCGGTTTCCTCTAGCAGGATGGGAATCAAAGATAATCCGGATTCCTTGGCAGAACGAAGCCATCGGGGCTCCGCTCCCGCCGAAGGCAGGTTTCGGCCGCTTGAATCGTGCTGGCGTCTCGGTGATGTATCTCGCCTCCGATCCATACACGGCGGTGGCGGAGATAAGACCCCATCCGGGCCATCATATTTCCATCGGCGGCTTCAATAGCCTACAGCCAATTCGCTTAGCTGACTTCAGCCCCGACATCGGGATTTTCGCGACTAGCGATGAACGTCTATCGTTATACGCCAAGGTTCAGGCATTCGATCGTCTGATGAGCATGCCGGTCACGCCCGATGAACGAACGCCTTATCTGCTGACCCAGCTTCTGGCAGAGGTCCTTCTCCGACACGGCTTCGATGGAGTTCGTTACCGCAGCTCAGTGTCGACGGGTAGCAATATCTGCGTCTTCTACCCGGAGAAGTTTGGATTCGTTGGGGACCATTCTGAGGTGCGACGTGTCAAAGCGGTGGCATATGAGTGGGCTTCGGTTCCTTCCGAACTAGCTCCGCGACCCGACGATCGGCCCTATAATCGAAGGGTTTAGCGTTGCGTTCCAAAGGTTGATCTCATAATGTCCGCCCGGCGGCCAAAGCCGCCGGGCGGACCTCCTCTCGCAGCCGAGATAATCGAAGGCACATCAAAGCTAGGGAGAGATGCTGGACCTCGATCGCTGCAAAAATCTAAGCAGGCTCATCGAAAAGTACGCCGACAACTTCTAGGATTTGCGTCAGACGTGGCAATCCGCCGCCGCCGGATAGGCTCAACAGCACGCTTGGCGATATGCCATCTGGGTTAAGGCTTTCCAGCACAATAATCATGCCTAGCTGCCGCATGCGCTTGAAATAGCGCGCCCCCGATTCATCAACGGCGACCACGAGACGTCCGTCGAGACGGCTAAAAGCTTCAGGCGTCGTCAGCGCGTCGCGGGCTATCAAGTACTGTCCGTCAAGAGCAATCGGCTCTGCGCTGCGGCCGCTCACTGCGAAAAGCCTGGCTTTCTCCAGCAGCTTCGCGATGACGCCAAAGTCGGAAAGGGCGATAAATTCGGCATTCGCGTTAACAGGCGGCACAGGGAGCTCTCGTCCTGCAAACAGCGTCCCTACAATCTTGCGGCAGGAAAGCCTCTCGCGCGGCGCGATGATGGGCTGCGCCAGCACGTAAGGGTCGACGCTCTGGCCGGTAAGGACCGCGATATTAGGGTGAGCATCTGTTTCATTGTAACGCCGGGCAAGAAGCTTGTCACCGAATGCAGCCGTAACCAGATTGCGCTCATTGATCTTCGCGTAGTTGCTCGTGATGATCACGTCGCCAACCCCCGCGACCGGATCGAGCGTGCCCGCCGCCAGCTGATAAGCATCATGATTGTGGAGCGTGATGTCGACGGTTTGAGCGAGGTCTTCCATCGCGATCAGTCCATCGCCCGCGCGGCCGTCTGTGCGCGCGGCGGCGGCTATGCCCGTATGCACAAGTTTCAGTTTCCTGAGATCTGCTGCATTTCCGTTGGGGAAGGAAACGACATTGTCCATCCAGGGAAATAGGCGCGGTTCCCCCGCGTAAGCTTCATACTCGGCGTACACCTTGAAGCCCGTATGAATCTGGTTCTGAAGAGTCGTCTCCCAGAATATCTTTACGTCGCCCGCTTCGGCCAGACCGATCGTGCCATCGAAAACATGGTGCGATTCATTGATGATCTTCATCTGCTTGCCGCCGCCGCCCGATAGCGTCTTGTAGAGCTTGTCGAACGCGACATGGCTGAACGGCGCTACGCTGGCATCGCGCCGTTCTTTCAGCAGCTTCGCGAGATCACCGATCGTCATGTCGCATACCGTAGGTTCTTCCGCGCGTAACATGATCTTCAGCAGGTCTTCGCAGTACCTACGGACATCAGCGATATATTCGTAAGCGAGCCTGTCGTCCGAGGACTTTTGTGCTTCCGCATATGCGGCCGCTAGGGCATGACCATTGACGACCGTTGCGACCTTGCTGCTAGCATTCAGGCGGGCAAGCAAACCTTGCTGTCCGGAAAGATTCTCGATGTTGACAAGAAGCTGGAAGAACTGCCGCTCATGGGTGATGAGAACCAGCTGCGCCGCTTCGATCGTAGCTGCATCCGCATTCGCAATTCGCGCCAGCTCCTGAGCCCATTTCCTTTTGTTACGCGGATCGAACGTCACCTGGGGATCGTCGAGAAGCATCAGGGGAAATGGATTTTTGCCGAGTGCTTCAATGGTCTGCTCGCGCATCGCCAATGTGAAAGCCCAGAGAATGGCACGAAGCCAGGAACTATTGGCAACGGTGGAGGCATCGATTCGGATGCCATGGTCAAAGCTCCCTAAAACCTGAACCGATTTCTTGCCAAGCGCAGCATCCTCGAACGAAAGGCGCTCTCTGAATTGAATACGGTCAAGCACCGACTTCATGCGGCCTGACAACGCCGAGATGGAACTGGCGGTTTCCGCCGTGACGAGGCCGCGCAGGTCTTTAAGAGGTTCAAGGGCCTCAGCGATCGCTTCCCGGGTGCGCTGACCGGTCTGGATTATTAGCCAGTCCTCGGCGTGCTTCGCCGCGTCGCGGAGCGCCTTTGCCAGATCGTCAAGTGGGGCAACCTTCTCAAGGGCTTCTTCGAGTGAAGCGAGCCGACCTTCCAGACTGGACGCCGGAAACAGGCTGTTTTCGTCGGCAATGCCTTTGAGCGCGCTCCACGCATCCACGAACGACGGCCGTTCCACAGCCCACCATTCGACCAGAGCCGACACGCGCTCAGCCCGGGACAGATATGCGAGGAGACTCTGTGCTGCGTTAGGGACGTCGCCGGAAACGGCGCGGCTGACGTAGTTGAAAGCGGGCAATTTTTCCGAGAGCCCGGCGGCAGTGTTTGCAGCGAACTCCGCCATCCCCGTCAGGACCGTGGAGAAGGGCGCTTCCTCCACAAACCTTTCCCTCACGGCGCTGACAAAGGCAGTGCGGGGCTGCATGTCCGCGAGCGATGCGAAGTGCGGTACAAGCGCCGCCGGGATCGCGTCCCGGACATCTTTTTCTATTGCCGCGCATGCGTCAACGAGTTTGCGCTGCGCCGCGTCGGCTGCAACTTTCAGGTCATCAAGTTCGGCCGCCAAGGCCTTTTGATCGGGAAGCGAGAGCTTGCCTTTGCACAATGGGCAATCGGCGTCTTCATGCTCGTGGCCTGCGGGTGTGAAGTACTGGGCCGCCAATGCTTTCAGGCGAAGACGCGAATCTTCACCTTGTCGTTTGTCCCATGCGATAGCCTGCCCGATTTGCGAGCGGGCCGTCGTCAATATCGGCGAGAGCGCGTCGAAGAGGGAATCGGCATGCGCGGCCTTCAGGGCGGCCCAAGCTTCGAAGAGCGGGATGCCTTTTACATTCTGTTGCAGGACGCCGCGCGCGCCGCTGACCGCGCTCCTAATCCGGGCGCGATGATCAGGGTTCGCCGTGTCTATGTCCGAAGCGACCTCCGCCTGGAGCGCGCGCGAGTGTGTTGCCGCGAGGGCGGCAGCACCATCCGCGAGATCGCGAAGGCCCTGCGTATAAGTCCTGTTCTCACGGTCATCGGCAATCGTCAGTGCGAAACCGGCCTTGCGCGCTTCCTCGGTCGCTCGGTCGAGCGCCGTTTCCAGTTTCATTTCGATACCCTGGATACCTTTGTCGGAACCGTATTTTAGAAACCGCTTGGCTTTGTGAGAAAAAGCGGCCGCGCCTTCACCGATATCGGCGAGCTGGTCTAGGCCCGTGAGTAGCTTGACGGCCTCATAAATCGAATGACTCTTCTCGCCGAAACCTATCCTCGCAAGACGCGCCGGCATCAGCAATCCGGTTTCGATGAGATGTGGCGCTGTTCTGAGGGCGGGGTCGATCCTGCTTTCAAACTGTGGTTCGCCCACCGGTGCCGCAGTTAGCCGCCGGAACGCTTCAACTGTGTTGCCGTCATCATCCTGAAATGAAAGTCGGACCCACGCCTCAGCTGTACCGGCCAGTTTCAGCGCGTTGGGAGGAAAGGCGACCGTCGGCGGCCAGTCGCCGATCTGCACGCCCGAGTCGTTGAAAACGGGCATACGCCGCCCGTCATCCTTCACAAGACCGTCCTGGTCGCGACAGCGATAGCCCGTCAGCGCCCAGATTATCGCACTGGCGATCGACGTTTTGCCGGAACCGTTCTGGCCTTCGAGGCACCAGTTTTCCCTGTTTGCCGACAGCATGAACGGAGGGCCATCCAGAAGGTTCAGGCCCCCGAAGCCTACGGCCTCCACCCTTGTAAGTCGCCAGCATGCTCTGCCCTCAGCCGGTGTGGCGGAAGACTGCTGAGAAGCAGGGTCGAACGATGAGGTATTCCAAGCAGCAATAAGGCCCTCAAACAAATCTTCGCTGCCCGTCGCAACCTTGGTTTTGTCGGAAGACAGGAGAAAATGAAAAAGGCGCCTTGCTGCAGGCGTGGACAGCTGAATCTGGCCGGCCTTGATCTCCCCGAAGCTCTTCCAGCTGAGGGGCTCACCTGAGAGCAGTCTGTTTGTTGCCTCCGACAGTGAAACGGCCATGATTCCTCCCAGCTTCAGAAGACTAGAAGAGAAGCTCGGTGCAGGCCATCGAAAATGTCAACACCACATAACGCGCTGCGATCACAACGATAGTTATCCTAAGCTTCTCGCTGAAACCTGCCCGTCGTCAATCGGCCCCAGATCGATCATTCCTCCTCGGCGGGGGTGACGTCAGCCAATGGAGCATGTGAGATGAACGGCGTCTGTTAACAACAGGGTCGTTGGTTCGGATCCCATCAAGGCGGGCATGGAGAGACAGTTGTCGTCATAATACTTGGCTCACGCCGCCTTGGAGACCAGTGGCAGAGGAAGAACAAGCGCTATCGGGGCTACATATTCTCGCGCGTACGAATTTCGAATGGCACCATTCGGGCGAAGCAATTCGAAGTGGACGCGAGGTTTAAGCAGCACACCATTTCGCCAATCGCTTCGCTGGCCAACCGATGCAGCGGAAGAGTGATCGCAAGTTGTACTGTCCCATCAATGAGTCCCGTCCGGACCGCTTCCAATGATCCAAAACCCACAACGGCGAGCTGATCACTGCGTTCATCTTGTTTTACTGCCGAAATCGCTGCATCAAAGCCGTTACCCGAAACAAACAATCCAATCAGATCGCTATGTTGCCGCGATAGGCCCTCGGTCATCTCCTTTCCGGCCACCGGCGAGCCGGTCGTAATACTGGGATCCAGAAGTGTTAGATCAGGCCTGTACTCGCGAAAGTAGGATCGAAGCCCGATCTCGACCATCTCATGGTCACGAAAGCGAGAGTCGTCATGAACGATGCCGATTTTGCCCGGCGTCTTGCAGGCGTGTTCAAAAAACCAGCCCGCAGTCCGTCCGACTTTCCAGTATCCGGTCCCACATAATTGATATGGTTGCTCTCGGATAGCGGCGATAGAAGAGCGAAAACCGGGACCCCTTCAAGACGGATCTGTTCAAGCGCTTCGCCGACTAGGGGATGTGTGGTGGTGATGACAGCGATCGCATTGCATTCGCTGGCTAGGGACCTCGCGGTATTGATAATGCTAGGCGGAGACATGTCCTCGATATGCCTGACCAACGGCTCGACATTCCCGTGACTGGCGGAAACTGCCTTCAACGCGTCTGCAAAACACCGATAAAAGGCCCGCTCTGCCTGTGGGAGGACGAAGCCAAGTTTGCATTTTGCGGTCGCTGTTGGAGGCGGAGTTTGCAAGGCGCTTGCTTGAAACCCGATTTTGCTGGCGGCGGCGCGGACCTGTTCGCGCATGCGAGGACGGACTTGACTAGAGTCGGCAAGGACACGATTGACCGTCGCCACCGACACGCCGGCCGCGGCCGCAAGTTCTCGAATAGTCGGACGTTGCATGGGTTTACCTAACAAAATGGACTGATGTTACGGCCGTTACGTCCAGATGCTTTCCGGCGTCAGGATTTCGAATGGCACGATGCGCTGTTCAATGGAGGCGTTTTCGCGGGATTCGAGACGCCGCAGCATGACCTCGACGAGTTCCTGTGACATCCTCTCCAAGGGGTGGCATAAGGAGGCGGTGATCAAGCCTTCGCTCAGGCCTTTCCTCGTTTCAGGCCCAATGTCTCGGCACACGATATGGATTTTCCGTTGCCTCTCAGGCGACTGCTCGCGCATGGCTCGCATGACGCCAGAGATGCCCCCTCCGTTCACGAATAGACCTCGAAGATCGTTTTCCTCTTCTATCAGGGTTCGGACGATACGATACGCGTTTTCGGGCTCCTCATGAGTTAGCAGGGTCTCGCTCACACTCAGGTGCGGGGCATGCTCGCGCACATAAGACCTGAAGCTCGCGTCGGAGATATCCTGACATTGATAGCGGTTGCTTCCTATCAACGGGAACACCTTTCCAGGCTGATGTGCGGCCTGGTTGATGAACCAAGCAGCCGTGCGACCGGCTTTCCAGTTGTCCGTTCCCACGAAGCCCGCCCGGCTGGCTGCGGACAGGTCGGTGACGAAAGCGACAGCCGGCACTCCCTTGTTTCGCAATTCGTCGATCGCCTGACTGACCAATGGGTGATCGGCTGTGATCACCGCGATTGCATCGGCGCTTTCGCCCATCTTCAAGAGGTTTGCCGAAACCGCTTCCGGGGAAAGATCGTCTTCGAACACGACATTAGGTTCGATCACGACATCAGGGCGCCTCAGAGATGCCGACGTCAACGCTTCTGCCCAGAGCTGATAAAGAGGGCGATGCGATTGCTGCATGAGAAATGCAAGCGTGCGGTGGGGGAGATTGTCCCTCTTTCTTTCTCGAAGCGCTCCCAAACCATAGAAGCCGATGTCGTCCGCGGCATTGAGGATCTTCTCAACAGTATCCTGCCTGACTGTGCCGGTGCCGTGAAGAAGCCTGTTCACCGTCGATAGGCTGACATTCGAAGCTCGTGCCAAATCGGCGATCGTCGGTCTGTCCATAAACACCTCCGCAAGTGTCATTCATGAATGACATGTTTTGGAACAAAATGTTCTAACTGTCAGTATTGCAGTTTCGCTTTGGCATCTCAAGGATTAAACATCGTCCTTGCAAGTGCAGCCCTTATTGGGTGTGTTTCTGGGAGGAACAGATGAAACGCATGAAGATCTTCAGCGCAGCTATGCTGACGACCGTCGCTTTGACCATTGGCGCGACGGCGGCTACCGCCGCGAATATTTTCGTTATCGGCGGCAAGCCCGACGATCCCTTCTGGTCGATCGTGAAGAAGGGCGCCGAAGACGCCGGCATCGTGGTCAAGGAACAGGGCGGCTCCGTCACTTGGCTCGGCCCGCAGAACTACGACAACCTCGGCGTCGACGCGGCTGAGCTCATCCGCCAGGCGATCTCTCAGGGTGCGGACGCCATCGTCGGCCCCGACTGGGTTCCCGAGGCGATGGATCCCGCCTTCAAGGCTGTTGTCGACGCTAAGATCCCGCTGATCATCTACAACGCAGGCGGCCTCGATGCGGCCAATCGCCTGGGCGCGATGAACTATGTCGGAAGCGATGACTACAAAGCCGGTGTGGCTGCTGCGGAGTATTTCGAAAAGAACGGTATTAAGAGCCTAGTCTGCATCAACACGCTTCCGGGTGCCGCCAATATCGAGGCGAACTGCAAGGGGATGACCGACGGTATTACGGCGAAGGGCGGTACTGCTGATACCCTGCCGCTGCCGGCAACGTCGTTCGGCAATTCCACGGCTGTCGCGCAGGCCGTGAAGGCCTATCTCCTGCAGCATCCCGACGTCGCTGGCGTCTATACGATCGGCAATGTCGATGCGAACTCGGCAATCAACGGCATCATGCAGTCCGGCAAAAAGGACACCGTCAAGGTCGGCGGCGTCAACATGGACGAGACGATCCTGAACAACATCAAGACCGGCACGCAGATGTTCACCATTGACCAGCAGGGCTATATGCAGGGCTACATGGCGGTTTCGATCCTCAATGGCCATGTGAACTACGGCCTGACTATTCCGACCAAGGAAATCCTTACCGGACCTGGTATCGTCGACTCCTCTAACGTCGAGGCGACTCTTGCAGGTGTGAAGGCCGGCGCGCGCTGATCGCCGCGCCACATCGACAATGGCGCTGCCCGATCGAGAATGCTCGGGCAGCGGGCCGACTGTCGAATGCACCCTTAACATTTCGGGGGAAGTTTAATGGCTGTTGCCACCCAAAACAAAGTCACCGCGCTGCCGGCCGGCAGCGGATTGCGGGCGTCGGTCGGTCGACTGACCCGTCGGCCCGAAGTAGGATCATTCCTCGGCATGGTCGCGGTTTTCGTCTTCTTTGCGATCTTCGCGGGAGGGGTCTTCGTGTCCTCTGCAGGTTTCGCAAGCTGGCTGAACGTTGCTGCAGAAATCGGCATCATCGCTCTTCCCGTCGGGTTGCTGATGATCGCGGGCGAGCTCGACCTGTCGGTCGGTGCAGTCATTCCGGCGTCCTCTATCACCGTGGCCGTCATTTCCGGGTACTATGGTCTTCCGGATGGTGTGGGCATTGCAGCGGCATTGGTGATCGGCTTGGCTGTCGGTTTCGTCAATGGCTACCTTGTTCTCAAGACCGGTGTTCCCTCGCTCATCGTGACAATCGGGGTCATGTTCGCCGTCATGGGCCTGACCTTGGGGTTCGCGGTGATGCTGACCGGCTCCACCAGCACCGCCATCGTTCCTGACGAAATGGCCAGGACGCTGTTCGGACAATTCATTGCCGGGATGTATCAGGTGACGATCTTCTGGTGGATCCTTATCGCGATCGCTCTTGGATATCTGTTGCATGTTTCGCCTTACGGAAACTGGATCTTCGCCATGGGAGGCGACCGGGTGAGCGCCCGCAATGCGGGTATTCCGACAGAACGCATGACTATTGCGCTCTTTATGATCAGCGGCTTCTGCTCGGCCTTCGTCGGTGTCAGCCAGGCGATGGTTTACCAGAGCGCGCAGGTCGCGGGCGGACAGTCCTTCATTTTCAACTCCATCATGTGCGTCGTGATCGGTGGTGTTCTTTTGACCGGCGGATTCGGATCGATCGTCGGTGTGATCTTGGGCACCATCACCTTCGCGATGGTCAATCAGGGCATCTTCTTCACCAGCTTCGACCCGAATCTGGGAAGCGTCATCATCGGTGCTCTGCTGCTGGTTGCGGTTCTGATGAACGACACCTTCCGCAAGATGGCGTTGTCCTACTCCGCAAAGAAAATGAATTGAGGGGGGAAGCTATGAACCGTCCTGATATAGGAAGTCTCATTCGGCGGCCTGAAGCGGGTTCCGTGCTTAGCCTCGTCGTCGTCATCGCTTTCTTCGTCGTCTTTGGCGGAGTCCATCTTGGAAACCTCGTAGGTGCCGCCAGTTGGCTGAACTTCGCCGCAAACCTCGGCATCGTGGCCTTACCCGTCGGCCTCTTGATGATCGCGGGAGAGCTCGATATTTCGATCGGAGCGATGATCCCGGCCGGCTCCATGAGCATCGCGGTCGTCTCGGGGTACTACGAACTACCGATCCTAGCCGGCATCGCCGTCGCTCTCGGAATCGGAATCCTCGTCGGCCTGCTCAATGGTATCCTTGCCGTTCGCACATCCGTGCCTTCGCTGATCATCACCCTGGGCACGCTCGTGGCCATGCAGGGTATCGTCTTGACCGCCTCGGTGCTGCTCACCGGCAATGCCAGCGTGCCTCTGACGGCGCCCGAATGGAGCAAGACAATCTTCGGTCAACTGATCGCAGGCAAGTACCAGATCATCATCTTCTGGTGGTTGGCGGTCACGGCGGTGTATGTCGTGGTCCTTCACCATACCCGCTTTGGCAACTGGATCTATGCCATGGGCGGCGACAAGGAAAGTGCTCGTAATGCCGGCATCCCGACGCGCCGCCTGACGGTCTGGCTCTTCGTGCTCTCCTCCACCAGCGCGTCATTTGTGGGAATGTGCGGGGCGATCCTCTTCAATTCCGCGCAGGTATCCGGTGGAATGAACTACATCTTCAACGCGGTTGTCTCCGTTGTCATCGGGGGGGTACTCCTCACCGGTGGTTTCGGGTCGGCGCTCGGGATCTTCTTCGGAACCGTTACCTTCGCCATCGTTATCCAGGGCATCTACTTCACCAGTATCGACCGCAACTGGTCGAGCCTCATCATCGGCGTCATGCTCCTCTTGGCTGTGTTGATGAACAACACTTTCCGTAACATGGCGCTCACCTACGCGCCGAAAAAGAAGTGAGGCCAGGTACATGAAAACGCCGATCATGGAACTCGAGAACGTCAATAAGTCGTTCGGTCCTATCGATGTCCTCCTGAATATCAATCTGCACGTTCACGCAGGCGAAGTCCTTTGTCTGCTTGGAGACAACGGTGCGGGCAAATCCACCCTCATCAAGACCTTCGCTGGCGTCTACAAACCGACGAGCGGCACCGTGAAATTCGAGGGCAAGCCCTTGACGTTTAACAGTCCGCGTGAAGCAGCCGATATGGGCATCGCGACGGTTCACCAGTTTGGCGGTACGTTCCCGCTTATGAGCATCGGGCGTTCGTTCTTCGTCGGACGCGAACCGACGAAAGGGTTCGGCCCGCTCAGGATCTATGACCGCAAGACTGCCAACGAGATCGCCGTCAAGGCCGTTCGGGAATTCGGCATTACCCGAATCGACGATGGGGATCGTCTCATCGGTGGTCTTTCCGGCGGCGAACGGCAGTCGCTCGCGATCGCCCGTGCTGTCCACTTCGGTGCGCGGGTGCTGATCCTGGACGAACCGACTGCCGCGCTCGGCGTCAAGGAGGCGGCGCATGTGCTGCGCATCGTGCTGGAGGCCCGCAAGCGAGGGCTGGCCGTCATCTTCATCACGCACAATGTCATCCATGCGATGACGGTGGGAGATCACTTCGCCGTGCTGATCAAAGGTGAGAAAGCCGCAGATTTTCGCAAGGGCGAGAAGAGCCGCGAAGAAATCACCGATCTCATGGCTGGTGGCGAGGCGATGGCGGAACTCGAAGCCGAGATCGAAGCTCACGCGAGTGGGACTGCCTCGGTAGCCTAGCAGCGCCGACACGCGACCCCAAGACAACACGAACCGGCTCACCCGCCTTGCGGGTGGGGTGTCTCAACGTAACCATTTTTCTAGGTGACCAGTCATGAAAATCGCACTCGACCCCTTTATGCACCGCCACCTCTCGCTCGAAGAACTTCCCACGAAGGTGAAGGAACTCGGCTTCGACTGGATCGAATTGAGCCCTCGGGCAGACTTTCTGGAGTGGTTCAAGGCGCCACGTGTGTTTCCTGAACGTATCAAGACGTTCAAGAAAGCGCTGAAGGAAGCCGACGTCGGTATCGCTTCGATCCTCCCGATGTATCGCTGGGCCTCCAACGACGAGACCGAGCGTCAGGCCGCCGTCAAGCACTGGAAACGCGCCATCGAGATCGCTGTTGAAATGGAAGTCGACACGATGAATTCCGAGTTCGGCCGCGGCCCCCATCCTGACAAAGGATCATGCTATTGCTGCCACACGGGCTCGATGATCGAGGCCTGCGAGGACGCCTGGTGGCGTTCGATGGAAGAACTGGTGCCGATCTTCGAGCGCGAGGGCATCCAACTCAATGTGGAGCCGCATCCCGAAGACTGGTGCGAAACGCTGCAGCCGGCGCTCGACATCATCCGCACGGTCAATTCGAAGAGCGTCAAGTTCCTCTATTGCGCCCCGCACACCTTCTATTTCGGCGACGACACCAAGGCGATGCTTCGCGAGGCGAAGGATGTTCTCGCCCACGTTCACGTCGGCGACACGTTCAATCACAAGGCCTCTTCCGGTCTTCGCTATATTCTCAATCCTCCCGGTACTCAGGCCCGTGTCCACCAGCACCTGAATATCGGCCAGGGTGAGGTTCCGTGGGACGACTTCTTCTCCACGCTCGCCGAAATCGGCTTCGACGGGATCATGACCTCCTGCGTGTTTGCTTGGGAAGACAAGGCAGACGAATCGGGACGGTTCATGTGCAGTGAGATGCAACGCTACACAGATAAATACCGGGGGGAAAAATGACCCTTCGGGTTGGCCTCATCGGCACTGGTACGATCGGTCGGGATCATATCCGCCGACTCACACATGTCCTTTCCGGCGTCGAGATCGTCGGTGTAACGGATATCGATCAGGCCCGGGCTGCGGCTGCCGCCCCCGCGGGGGCGGAGGTATTCGCCACACCCACCGCGCTCATCTCTTCGGAAAAGGTGCAGGCGGTCATCATCTGCTCCTGGGGACCAGCCCATGAGGAGCAATTGCTTGCCTGCATCGCCGCCGGGAAGCCGGTCTTCTGCGAGAAGCCGCTGGTGACGTCTGAGGCGGCCGCGCTCCGTGTGATGGAGGCCGAAGTCAGCTTCGGCAGCCGGCTTGTCCAAGTGGGCTTCATGCGCCGTTTCGACTCCGATTATCGTCGGCTCAAGGCGATCATCGACTGCGGAGAACTTGGCGCTCCACTCCTGTTTCATTCCGTGCACCGCAATGCTTCGGTTCCCGAAGGGCTTTACACGTCGGAGATGCCGTTGAACGACACGCTGGTCCATGATGCGGATATTTCCCGCTGGCTGCTTGGCGATGAGATTGGTGGCGTCGAGGTGCGGCTGCCGAAACAATCGCGCCGCGGCGGTGATTTGCGCGACCCAGTGGTCGTGCTTCTTCACATGGTTTCCGGCGCCCTCGTGAACGTCGAGATCTCGGTGAACATAGCCTACGGCTACGACATTCGCGGAGAAGTGAGCTGCGAAAGTGGTACGGCGAGCCTGCCGCTTCGTCCGGCGACCATTATCCGCGATATCCACGGCGTTCGCCAAGCTGTTCCTGCCGACTGGCGGGAGCGTTTCAGCGATGCCTACGATCAAGAATTCCGGGAATGGATCTTTGCAGCGGGGCAGGGCACTGCGACCGGTCCCTCCACCTGGGACGGATATGCCGCGACATTGGTTGCCGACGCCGCCTTGTGGGCCGTGAAAAATCGCTCTCTGGAGCGCGTGAACATGAGGGATCGCCCGGCAATTTACGCTCCAGAACGCGATCAGCTTACTCAGACATCAATGAAATCAGCTTCCTGAAAGGCTCCAATATGCTGAACGGCGAAAAACTTATTGAACGTCCACTACGGTGGGGAATGGTGGGCGGCGGCCGGACTGGTCAGGTCGGCTATAAGCACCGCACAGGTGCACAGCGTGACGGCACGTATGAGTTGGTGTGCGGTGCGTTCGACCTCGACGCTGTGCGAGGTCGTGACTTTGGTGTCAACCTCGGCGTAGAGGCGGACCGATGCTACGCCGACTACAAGGAGTTGATCGCCCAGGAAACGACAAGAGCGGACGGCGTCGAGGTCGTCTCGATCGCGACGCCGAACTTCACCCACTACGAAATCACCAAGGCTTGCCTGGACGCCGGGCTGCATGTGATTTGCGAAAAGCCGCTGTTTTTCAGCGTCGCGGAATGCGAGGAAATCGAAAAGCTCGCCGACAGCAAGGGACTGATCGTCGGCGTGACATATGGTTTCACCGGCCATCCGCTGGTACATCAGATGGCTGCAATGGTAGCTAAGGGGATGCTTGGCGACATTCGCATCGTCGATCTTCAGTATACGCACGGCTTCAATTCTGGTGATGACGTCGGCGCATCGGAAGCCGTTAAGTGGCGCACCAATCCAAAGACCGCAGGCCCGACCTTCGTTCTCGGCGACATCGGCACACATCTCTACTACCTGTCCGAGGTCGTCCTGCCGCACCTGAAGATTGAGAAGCTGCTTTGCGACCGCAAAGCGTTCATTCCGAGCCGGGCACCGCTCGAAGACCATGCGACGGTCCTCATGCACTACGACAACGGCGCGCGCGGCCGTCTCTGGGTCTCCTCCGTTAACGCCGGCAACATGGGATCGCAGCGCTACCGCTTCGTAGGATCCAAAGCCTCCGTCGAATGGTCCGACAGCCATCCAGATCAGCTCTATTATGACATCCAAGGCGAGCCGAACCGCATCCTGCATCACGGCATGCCTTACCTCGAGGAAGAGAGCCTAGCTGTGGACCGCATGGGAGCGCTCCATACCGAAGGCCTCGGAGACAGCTGGGCAAACATCTATCTCTGGATCGCCCAAGCCATCGATGCCAGGAAGCGCAACGATGAGGCTTTCCTGAAGACCCATCACTATCCCGGCATAAAGGCCGGCACGGAAGGTGTCCGGTGGCTGGAAAACTGCGTCCGTTCGGCCGACGCCGGCTCAGCCTGGATTGACTTCAACTAGTTCAACCGGGGCGCGCTGGATCTCCTCCATCCACCTCCCGAGCGCGCGCCCCACTCTCTCGTCCAGAAAGATTGAAACGATGAAACTCTCTATTTGCACCGATGTGATGGGTGACCTTTCCTTTACCGACATGCTCGACAAGTGCGTCAAGCTCGGCGTCGAGGGCATCGAGATGACCGGCGGCGGCTGGTCGCGCGCGCCGCATTTCCGAGCCGACGAGCTGCTGGAAGACAAGGGACTGCTGAGAGCCAGGCTCAAGGAAATCGAGGCCCGCGGCCTCGAAATCGCGGCGCTGAATTGCTCGGCAAATCCACTCGATCCGGGTGATATGGGCAAGCGGCACCGCAAGGAAATGGAACAGACGATCCGTCTTGCCGGCGAGATCGGCGTCAAGACGATCGTCACCATGTCCGGCCTTCCGGAAGCTGCCCCCGGCGATACGGTTCCCAATTGGCTCGTCTACACCAAGAGCTGGCCTGACGAGATGCCGGAACGCGACCGCTACCAATGGGAAGATCGCGCCTTTCCGCTGTGGCACGATCTGGTCAGGCTCGCCAGAGAAGTCGGCGTCGAGAGATATGCGCTCGAAAACTTCTCGGCGATGCTCGTCTGGAACCCCGAGACGCTGTTCCGCCTGCGCAACGAGGTCGGTCCGTCGGTCGGCATGAACCTCGATCCGAGCCATCTGTTCTGGAAGGGCGCCGACCCGATCGCCTCCGCCCGCGCGCTCGGCAAGGCGATCCACCATTGCCACGGCAAGGACACCCGCATCGAGCGCGGCCTCGCAGACGTCAACGGCCTGCTCGAACTCAAGGACGTCACCGACGTCGCCAATCGCACCTGGAACTATGTCGCCGTCGGCGCAGGGCATGATTTGCAATGGTGGAAGGAGTTCTTCTCGGTCGTCCGCATGGTCGGCTACAACGGTTGGGTCAGCCTCGAAATGGAAGACTTCACCATGTCGACCGACGCCGGCATCCAGTCCTCCATCGACGCGCTCCAAGCGACGATCAGCCGATGAGCCGGCCCTACAAGTTCATCATCACGATTGAACTTCGCCTTGAGACGCGGGATGAGATTCTCGCCCGCGCCCCTGAGGTGCAGGCCGCGACGAGGGCGGAGCCCGGCTGTCTCGCCTATGACTTCTTCACCTGCACCAACGATCCCGACCGGCTGGTCTTCGTCGAATCCTGGAAGGACGAGGCCGCTCACGCCTTCCATATGGAGCAGGACCACACGAAGCGCTTCATCGCCTTTCACGAGCAGTTTCACCGGTCCCTGACATTCGAAACGATCAACGCCGAGGCCTGAATGACCAAACCGATCGCCATAACCACCGCACCATGCTGCTGGGGCGTCGATGACGTCAGGAACCCGCATCTGCCGGCGTGGGAAAAGGTGCTGGACGAGGCGACAGCCGCTGGGTTTGGAGGACTTGAACTCGGTCCTTACGGCTATCTGCCGCTCGATCTGGCGATCGTTTCGGATGCTTTGAACAAACGCAGTCTCAAAGTTGTCGCAGGCACGATCTTCGATGACCTGGTTTCTCCGGGCAACAGAGAAAACCTCTTGCGACAGACGGAGGAAATCTGTGCATTGATCACAATGCTGCCGCAACCCGAAACCTATCCGGGCCAGCGTTTCAAAGCTCCTTATCTCACGGTGATGGATTGGGGTCACGACGAGCGCGACTATGCAGCCGGCCACTCTGATCGCGCACCACGTCTTGATCCAGTTGCATGGTATGGAATGATCGGCAACATCCGCGCAATCGCGACACTTGCGCGCGACCGCTTCGGGGTGCGCGTGACGATTCATCCTCATGCCGGTGGCTATATCGAGTTTGCCGACGAACTGGAGAAGATTGTCACCGACATTGCGCCTCAGCTCGCGGGACTATGCCTCGACACAGGGCACATGGCCTATTCGGGCATGGATCCGGTCGAGACGCTGCGCCGCTATTGGGATCGCGTCGATTACATCCACTTCAAGGATATTGACGCCAAGGTTTTCCAAGAAGTGATGGGCGAACGCATCCGCTTCTTCGATGCCTGCGGCAAGGGCGTCATGTGTCCGATCGGACGCGGATCCATCGACTATGCCGCAGTTCGCCGCCTTCTGACCGAGCTTGGCTATGGCGGTTACATCACTGTCGAGCAGGAGCGTGATCCGCGCAACGCCGGCAGCATTCTCGACGATCTGGCGGCGAGCCGAGCCTTCCTCCACCGAATGGGTTTTGGAGGCGTCGATGAACCGAACATTTCCGACCGGACCGCTGGAAACTAGGAGGAGAGCAATGCGCATCGGAGTTGTCGGTTACGGCACGGGCGGACAACATTTCCACGTGCCCTTTATCCAGGCGGCCAAAGGCGTGGAGCTTGCCGGAGTCGTGGCCCGTGCACCTGCTACCATCGCTGCCGTCAAGGCGGATCTGTCGGATATCCCCGTTTATCCGAGCCTCACGGCCATGCTCGCAGCCGGCGTCGATGCCGTTACGATCACCACACCCCCGCATACCCGCCGTCACCTCGTTCTCGAGGCAATCGACGCCGGCGTTCACGTCATAGCGGACAAGCCGTTTGCGCCGAGCGCGGAAGCCGGCCGCGAACTCGACGAAGCCGCGAGGAAACGCGGCGTAGTTCTTGGTGTTTTTCACAACCGCCGCTGGGACGCCGACGTCCTTACCTTGAAAAAGGTTCTGAGCAGTGGGGCGATTGGCCGGCTCTGGCGGTTGCATTCGCGCATGGAGCAGGAGGATCCCGGCACTCTCGAGGCCGGACCAGCCGGCGGCCTGTTGCGGGACCTCGGCAGCCACATGGTGGATCAGGCGCTGTGGCTGCTCGGTCCTGCCGTCGCCGTCAGCGCGCAACTCGACATGGTCAATCTTCCGGAAGGCGAAACCGACGTCGGTTTCGTGGTCACGATCATCCATGAAGGCGGCGTGCATTCGCACCTTTCAGCAAGCAAGCTCAATCGGATTGCCGTCAAGGAATATCGAGCCTACGGCGAACGCGGCAGCTATGTTTCTTCGGGCACCGATGTTCAGGCGCAAGCCATTTTTGCCGGACGTCGCCCCGCCGACGATCTCGCCGCCTGGGGTTACGAGAGGGAGGACCTCTGGGGAACGTTGCGAACGACCGATAAGATCGAACGCATTGCCTCCGAACAAGGCCGATATCACGCTTATTACGAAGCCTTTGCCGCGGCCGTTCGCGACGGCGCGCTGCCACCTGTGACTACCCAAGAGGCGATTGCCACGCTCGCCGTGCTGGATGCAGCACGCATCAGCGCCGCGGAAAGTCGCACGGTGGCGATATGACAACTCACCCATCGCTCTCGATCGAACCCACGTCGATCACACCGTTTTTTGGCCGGAACACGGTCTTGCGACCATCGGCATCCCCCTCGATCGCCGGCAGAACTCATCTCTCTGCTTCGGCTCTCAACGCCCTACCTGGAGGTTGGCTATGAAAGCTCTTGACGTCATCACTATCGGCCGCTCATCGGTCGATCTCTACGGCCTTCAGGTCGGCGGCCGGCTCGAAGACATGGGCTCGTTCAATAAGTATATCGGCGGCTCACCGACCAATATCGCCTGTGGCGCAGCTCGCCTCGGCCTGAAATCCGGCCTGATCACGCGGGTCGGCGATGAGCACATGGGCCGCTTCATTCGCGAACAGCTGGTCCGCGAGGGCGTCGATGTCGGCGGTGTCGTCACCGATCCCAAGCGGCTGACGGCGCTCGTGCTGCTCGGAATTCGCGACGAGGACACGTTCCCGCTGATCTTCTATCGCGAGAACTGCGCCGACATGGCGCTCTGCGAAGACGATATCCGCCAGGAATACATCGCCTCGGCGCGTGCAGTTGTCGTAACCGGCACGCATTTGTCGAACCCCCGTACGGAGGCAGCCGTCAAGAAGGCGCTCGGATTTGCCCGTGCTAGCGGGGTCAAAGTAGCGCTTGATATCGACTATCGCCCCAACCTTTGGGGCGTAGCGGGCCATGGTGATGGCGAAAGCCGTTTTGTCGCAAGCCGCGAGGTGACCGGAAAGCTCCAGTCGACGCTGCATTCCTTCGACCTCATCGTTGGGACTGAGGAGGAATTCCAAATCGCCGGCGGCACGACGGACACGGTAGCGGCTCTAAGGGCTGTTCGTGCCGCCTCGGCAGCGACTTTGATCTGCAAGCGCGGAGCCAAAGGTGCGGTGGCCTTTGAGCGCGACATACCTGACAATCTTGATGACGGCGTTTCCGGAGAGGGTTTCCCGATCGAAGTCTTTAATGTCCTCGGTGCCGGAGACGGTTTCTTCGCAGGCCTTCTCAAGGGTTGGCTCGATGGCAAGGACTGGCCGACCTCATTGAAATACGCCAATGCCTGCGGCGCTTTCGCCGTGTCGCGTCACGGCTGCACACCCGCTTATCCTTCGCTTGAAGAACTGGAATTCTTCCTCAAGCGCGGTATCGAACGCGCTGACCTCAGAAACGACCTCGCCCTCGAACAGATGCATTGGTCGACCAATCGTCATCGTATTCACGGTGACGATCAGGGGGATTACCGCATCTTCGCCTTCGATCACCGCATCCAACTCGAACAGATGCCGGGCTACACTCTCGAAAAGGGCGGTGCTTTCAAGGAGCTTTGCCTCGAGGCGGCCGTGCAAGTCCAGGCCGGTCGGCCAGGCTACGGGATACTCTGCGACAACAGGATCGGTAGGAAAGCACTGCATGCCGCCTCGGGGACCGGCCTATGGATCGGACGGCCTTGTGAGTGGCCGGGCTCCCGGCCGCTGACGCTAGAACCGGAGCTCGGCAGCGACTACGGCGGCCTTGGCGAATGGGCACGCGAAAACGTCGTCAAGGTCCTGTGCTTCTGCCATCCGGACGATAATGCCGAAATCCGAGCGGATCAGGAGACGACCGTCAAGCGCCTCTTCGAAGCGTCGCGTCGCAGCAATTTGGAATTTCTGCTGGAAATCATCCCGTCAAAGGTCGGCGCGGTCAATGATGACACCTCGGCAATCCTGATCCAGCAGTTTTACGATATTGGCGTATTCCCCGACTGGTGGAAGCTTGAACCGATGACGACGGCGACGGCGTGGTCGAAGACGATCGCCGCAATCGAAAGGAATGACCGCCACACTCGCGGAATCGTCGTTCTCGGCCTCGATGCGCCAGAGGCGGAACTCGCCGCGAGTTTTGAGGTTGCCGCAAGCTTTGATCTGGTCCGTGGCTTTGCCGTCGGCAGAACCATCTTTGGCGACGCCGCGCGCGCCTGGATGAAGGGCGAATTGGACGACGCAGCGGCGGTTGAAGAAATGGCGAAGCGCTATGAGCGCCTGGCGTCGATCTGGGACAAGTCGCGGTCAACCGCGCGGGAGAAGGCAGCATGACAAAGACAATCAAGCTTACCGCCGCACAGGCACTGGTAAAATGGCTTTCCGTTCAAATGACGGAAGACGGAGAGCGCTTCATCGAAGGCGTCTGGGCGATCTTCGGCCACGGCAACGTCGCCGGCATGGGCGAAGCGTTGCACGGGATCGGCGAGGCATTGCCGACCTGGCGCGGCCAGAATGAGCAGACCATGGCGCATGCGGCGATCGCCTATGCCAAGACGAAGCGGCGCAAGCGAGCCCATGCGGTGACGTCTTCCATCGGCCCGGGCGCGACGAACATGGTGACGGCGGCAGCGCTTGCACATGTGAACCGCTTGCCGGTTCTCTTCATTCCAGGAGACGTCTTCGCCAACCGCCGCCCCGAACCAGTTTTGCAGCAAATCGAAGACTTTGATGATGGCACGGTCAGCGCCAACGACGCCTTCCGTCCCGTGGTGCGCTATTTCGATCGGATCTCCCGACCGGAACATCTCCTGAGCGCACTGCCGCGGGCGCTCTCGGTCATGACCGATCCGGCCAATTGCGGACCGGTCTGCCTCGCCTTCTGCCAGGATGTGCAAGCCGACACCCATGACTATCCGGAGAGCTTCTTCGAGCCCAAGGTATGGCGCATCCGCCGCCCGGAACCCGATCCCCGCGAGATCGAAGACGTAGTCGTCATGATCCGCGCAGCGATACAGCCGGTTATCATATCGGGTGGCGGTGTGATCTATTCCGATGCTGAGGATACGCTGGCCGCCTTCGCGGAACGGCACAATATTCCCTTCGTCGAGACCCAAGCCGGTAAGGGCGCGAATGCATGGGAGAATGCGTTCAATTTCGGGTCGCCCGGGGTGACCGGCTCCGAATGCGCTAACCGGCTCTGCGCACAAGCCGACCTCATCATCGGCGTCGGCACGCGGTTTCAGGATTTCACGACCGGATCCTGGGCGCTGTTCAAGAATGAGAAGCGAAAACTCGTTTCCATCAATCTCCATGGTTACGATGCCGCCAAACACGGCGCCGCCCCGGTTGTCGGCGACGCGAAGGCGACGCTTGAAAAGCTTTCTTCGCTGCTCGGAGATCACAAGGCGCCGGCATTCGATGCCAGATCCCGCAGCGATTGGCATCAGCGGGTGAAATCGGTCACAGCGGCGCCGCTGCCGGAACTCGGCAATCATCTTCCCACGGATTCCGAGGTAATCGGTGCAGTCCAGCGGGTCGCGACGGAGAAGACGGTCGTCATGTGCGCCGCCGGCACCATGCCCGGCGCCCTCCAGATCCTATGGCAATCCGCCAAGGGCGGATATCACATGGAATATGGTTTTTCATGCATGGGCTACGAAGTCGCCGGCGCCATGGGCATCAAGCTCGCGGCACCGGCAAAGGAGGTCATCTGCTTCGTCGGCGATGGCTCCTACATGATGGCGAACTCGGAATTGGCGACGGCCGTCATGCGGCGGGTGCCGTTCACCGTCGTTCTCACCGACAATCGCGGCTATGGCTGCATCAACCGTCTGCAGATCGAGTGCGGCGGCGCCGAGTTCAACAACATGTACAAGGATTCCAACGTCGAGGTTCAGCCTGAGATCGATTTTGTCGGGCACGCCCGCTCTATGGGAGCACACGCGGAAAAGGTCGCCGGCATAGCCGATCTCGAGAAGAAGATCGTCGAAGCGCGCGGCCGGAATATTCCCACAGTCCTCGTCATCGATACCGACGCCGTTCCGGGCGTCGATGCCGGCGGCCACTGGTGGGATGTCGCCGTGCCGCAGACCGGCGGGCCGGAGCGTCTCGAACAGGCGCGCGAACGGTATAACCGAAACGCAGCCGATCAGCGTGTGTTCGACTGATCGGCATCGGCCAATGGGAGGACGGGGAATGCCCGATTTGCAACGTAAGCCTTTCGGCACGCATGGGAAGGTTCACGAAATCACCCCGCAATCGGCGGGCTGGCGCTATGTCGGCTTTTCGCTTTACCGGCTGCGGCCGGGCGAAGCCGCGGGCGAGGCGACAGGTGACCGCGAAGTCATCCTCGTCGTGGTCGAGGGCAAGGCCACATTCCAGGCCGGCGGCCAGGACTGGGGTGTCCTCGGCGAACGCATGAACGTCTTCGAAAAGACGCCGCCGCATTGCCTCTATGTGCCGAATGGCACGGACTGGGGCGCCGTCGCCGAAACCGAGTGCATAATCGCCGTTTGCTCCGCGCCGGGCACGGATGGCCACGCGATGCGGCGGATCGGTCCGGACGGAATTTGCCTGACGGCGCGCGGGCAGGGGACGAATACCCGGCATATAAACAACATCGCCATGGAGGCTGACGATTATTGCGACAGCCTTCTGGTAACTGAGGTATTCACGCCGGCAGGCCACTGGTCTTCCTATCCGAGCCACAGGCATGACGAGGATGATTTTCCCAGGATCACCTATCTCGAGGAGACCTATTATCATCGCCTTAACCCGGCCTCCGGATTCGGAATTCAACGCGTCTATACGGATGATGGGCTCCTCGACGAAACCATGGCGGTGAAAGACCACGACGTCGTGCTCGTGCCGCGCGGCCATCATCCCTGCGGCGCCCCTTATGGCTTCGAAATGTACTACCTCAATGTAATGGCGGGGCCGCTGCGCAGGTGGCGCTTCATACCCGCACCGGAGGTCGAATGGATCATCGAGCGCGACGCGAAATGACCGGTCACGGGCTGTTTCGCCTATGGCCGGCAGTCGCTACACGGAGAATGTCATGCCACTTCTGAAGTTTCATCTCTACAAGACCCGGTCGCCGGAAGAGGTAAAATTGCTGCTCGACGTGGCGCATGAAGCCATGGTCCGGTCATTTGGCGTGCCGCAAGACGATCGTTACCAGCTCGTCTCGGAATATCACCATCCCTGCATGCAAGCTCTCGATACTGGGCTGCACATAGAGCGAAGCGAGAAATTCGTTCTCGTGGAGGTCATCTCCCGGCCACGTGGCAGGGAGGCGAAGCTCGCCTTCTACGAAAACTTATGTTCGGTATTGGAGGAAAAATGTGACGTGCCGGCCTCCGACCTGATGATCAGTTTCACCGAGAACAGTGATGAGGACTGGTCGTTCGGCTACGGCCGCGCGCAGTTCCTGACCGGCGAACTCTAGAACAGGATGATTTTAGGCCATCCCGGCCTTGGATATGAATCCTGTTAAAATGTTTAGGGGCGATGCCGTCCGAAAGCCGTCTACACTTTTCGGCATCATCGCCTCGATGGGCCGGAGTATCGCAAGACAGGAAAAGCCCGGGCCTCGGATGTGGGTATGGTGACCGGAATCAGCTGTGAGTTGGGCCGTGCCTTCATGATATGGTCGTGCAGTTCGCTCGGGAGGTCTACCGTCCTAATGACGTCCGCCGCAAGCTCGTCGAAGGTTGCGCACTCGACAATGGCGACGTCGACACCTGCTGTGTGCGCCTTCGTCAAGAATTCCGTCACAGCCGGCAGCAGACGGGACGCGGATGATGTCATCCAGTAAAGCCCATTGGGAAACGGCGAGCGCTCGGTCAGCACCGACGACAACGCGTCCATGACGGAAGCATCGCGCCCGCTATATCCGACGAATATCATGCCGAATCTTTTACTGGCCTCCACCAGTACGTGCCGCATGCGCTCGTCTTGTTTCTCCAGTTCCGAGCCGGTGTTCTTGATGGATATCTCCTGATAGTCACCGTGGAGTTTTGCAACAAGCGGCCAGTCCGACTCATTGAGACAGCGCAGCGCCCGTTCGGCGGAATCGATCCCGGTCACCGTTGGCCTACGCTGCATCGCAACTGGACGCAGCGCGTTTGCCGATAGGGTCGCGTCCTCGATCAGCGGATCGAAGTTCGTGGTGAACACGCAATCTGTCTTGCCGCCGGCAATGAGGCTCGCCAAGACCTTCTGGCCGAAACTTGGAGAACCCTTCGAGATCGCGTCGTCAATATACTGCCTGCGATGGCGCGCCTGCGGATAGACCGCTTCGAAGGCTGCAGCATATTCCGTCGGATCTCCGTCCGGCGGGAGTAGGGACGTACGGCGGAAAAAAGCGTCGATTCGGTCGATCCAGACCGGATCGCCGGTGTCGATTTCCCGCTTCGAAAGCTTGTTCTCGCGGCAGAAAATCTGCGCTTTGAAATCGCGGATCATCGCGTAACCGGTCGGAATTCCGGAAGCCGCCGATGCGCCAGCGCCCAAGAACCATGCGACCAGGTTCGGTCTCAAGGCGAAAGCAGTCGAGAAAGCTCCCGCGGAAATCGTCGGAATGGGTGGAATAGCTACGCTCCTCTTTCGCGCGATTCTCGACCTTGTATAATCTATTCAATAGCGTGAGGCCTATCGCGAAAGAACGGCGCGCAGACTATTCCACCGTTACTGTCGGATGAGCAGGTGAGGGGTGATCGATGGCAAGAATTGATATCGGATTACGGCAGGCTCGAAAGATCGTTAACCTGCCTTTTGCCGAGCGCCTGGCGTTCATCGCGGAGGGATTGCCGATCCTCCTGCAGAGCGCGCAGGGACTATACGCGGCATCCGAAGTGGTTTCGCAAATGCCGCGAGAATCCATGCTGCTTAAAGGGCACGCCGAAGAGGAAGCTGCCAAGATACTCATCCTCATGGACATCATACGGTGCCTAAAAAAAGAGGTTTCGAGGCGCATCGGCGTGTTGATGGGGTGGTATTACGATCATCTGGCACGTCTTCTTTATGCCGAGGCCTGCCAGTGGCGCCCGGTCGATTTAAAGGAACTTCGCGGGATCATCGATCGGCGTCGTGTGACCCATTATGTCGAAGGCAATATGAGAGAATTTATCGTACCAAACGATCTCATTTATCGTCGAGAAGCGAGGCTTTATGCCGACATTGAAGCCTTGGGTGATGGCAGCCTGCAATGGGTTGCGCCGTCTGCCTACGTCGGCTTTTACAATCCCAAGCCCGATGCCCTTGTTGTCGCGGAAGCGCTTTGCTCGTTTGGTGCATTTACAGTCGGCGGCCTGGAACTGATTTCGTCCATTTGGAGTGAGGTCGATTTTCGAGATGAGACGCCGGCGCAGGAAAACGACCGATTGATCGAAGCAACGCTGACGCAATTGGTCGGAAGAAAAATGGCATCGGAGAGCGCGACACCGGAGAATGCTCGCGACCTGTTTGGGCGTTGGCAGATGCCACTCTATTCGCTGGACATGAAGGCGACAGAGGTGGCTCGATCTGCCTTGGAGGCAGAACAGGAGCGGTTGCTTCTGGCGGAAATGGGCGTCGAAAGCGAATACTGACGCGGAGATGAGTCGCAGAGCGGATAATCGTAAATGTAGGAGGAACCGAGGGTTCCGCCTAGGCACTCCCACCGATTTTGCCCCACTTACCGAATTCCCATTCGCGAGATCAGTGAAAACTAAACTTCACTATGGGCATGATACGCTTGGCCGTGGACCGGAGATCGTCTTGCAGCCGCTGCGAGCCGGGTCGACAGGGCGAAAGAGCGGGGTTCGAGATGTCGCAAAATGAGCCAGTCGATCCAAATGTTTATTCGCTGTTAGTTGCAAATTGAGACAGCGCTAGGACACGGTTGCGAAACGTGCGACAGCGGTTTCATCCGTGACAGGGGACTGTCATTGATAGCGCTTACTCTCGCTGGAGATGGTGTTTCAGCTTGCACGCCTTGTCATTCTCGACATTGCGGCGGTTGCCGACGGCAACCTTGGCAATCTGGAAACTACTAACCAGTGGCGGGCCGTCGACCGCACATTGGAGAGTAAATGCTCAAGTTCGACGATCTTACCGGAATCCCCCTCCCAAAAACGGAGGCGGAGCTCCGGAGTTCTCTCTACTTCGTCGGCTGGTTCGCCGAAGAGGTGGAGGCCCGAGTACGCGTGGAGTTGGATGGTACCTGCATGGCCGAGCTTATTGGCCCTCGCCGGGACCGCCAACTTGATTGTTCGACGACCAACGCTGGAGTGATCCGGATGATCGGTTGGGAATGTGCGGTGCTCGAGGCTGCGCTTGCTGCGGTCGGTATCCCGGTTGCAGATCAATGAGAGCCCTGTCGCAAAAGGCCCGCCACATTCCGGTGGCGGGCCTTTCCGTTATGCAGCCCCCATGGGCTCCTCAACTGCTGCCAACCGCGTCACCACAACACTCATTTCGCAGCATCGTGATCGCGCGACCACCTTCCTGGGGTGCTCACGGGCCGATCATGGCCCGAAAACCGGGATGAAAGACTTTGGTCGGCCAACGCCGGCGCCAACGATGGTCGAGCGTAGCCGGCGAGGCGTGAGGTAAAGGATCACGCTCATCTCGCGCGGTTGGAATTTTCAGGTGACTGCTCTGCGGCCTGGAAATTAGAGATAGCGGTCGTCTGCTCGCCGATCAGCGCCTGAAATCCCTCGAAAGCCGCGTAGCAGAGATCGCGTTCCGTTAAGAGGAGATCTGCGATATCTGCCAGGGCAAGCGCTGGCTTTCCACCAAAAGCATATCCTATCGCGCCATCTTCGTTTTTGAACCGGGAAGTGATTGAGGTCATCCCAAGCACGAGCCTTGAGGAAAATCGATGATTGTAGGCGTTGCGAAAATCGTCGGAAGTTTCCTTGAACCGTTTTCCTGCTATAGGTTCCACTCTCCGCTTGAATGACCGATATGTCTTCCAGCCACGGCAAAATGGCTCTATCTCGTTCAAGTAAAGTGTTTCTTTCTGCGGAAATTCGTCCTTCCAGGCGCCGGCCACTTTCGCCCGGTTGGCTTGGTGGCAAAGGTGCGCCGCGGCATAGGCGAAGCGTGATTTGATCGCATAGGGCTGCCCCAACGCGACCGTGCCCAGAATGTCGATGAACTCATGGGTCGCAGCAAGCTTCTCGTCAATCGAGAGCGGAGAGACAGTTCTGTCCCAGGCTCGAAGCCGATGTACATTGGTTGTAAGGTCGTTGATGATGTTGGCAAGTTCCGACGAGAATTCATGCAACATTTCGGCATATGCCATCCAACGTCCGCTTAGTGGATCCGGGAGCTGCCACCAGCGATAAGGCATCCAGTTGCCGTCGACCGCCGTGGCATCCACTTCTCCTCGATATCGGGTGTAAAGCAGGATCAGCGCCTCGGATTGCCGGCTGCAAACCTCATCTGGCATTGCGACGCGCCCATTCGACCACGGAATCAACAAGGTCGGTGACTGCCGGGCTCCCGACGGTGATGTTGGCATGAGATTCTATGTGGTGATAACTCGCGAGCGGTATCGTGCCGGCAACAAAACCTGTCCTCCTTGCCAATATATTCTTTGTTCTTCTGTTTTCCTGCCAATAGGTAACGACGGCCCGGTCTTTGGAACTCGGCGCCGATCCAGGATGGATTGCCTGGACGGAAGGAAAAGGCAGATGGCGATGGTGGGCGTGGAGCAAGGTCACATCATACAGGCGTGCGACCAGAGCACGCATTTCGTCAAGGCTTCCGTCGGTCCCTACGTCCTTGCATTCTATCGCCACGCGAGGACGGCCAATGGGGCTTCCGCCTGAAAGGCGAAGATCCGCGCCTACGCTTTGAGGCACGATTGCAACGTCGATTTCGTGCATCGCCCGGCTGCGTCCATAGAACTGGATCCCATTCCAGATTTCCCAGGCCGGGCGTGTTCTCCAACGGAAGCCGATCACGCTGGCGTTGTTCGGACCTGCTGCGGCTGGAGCGACGCCCGTTGGCGCGCCGCCGCGTTGGATGAACCGACGGTTCGGGTCAGTGGGCAGGATTGTGGTGCCATCCGAGCGTTGTAACCAAACGGAAAAGCCGCTGGTTCGCAGACCAAGCGCCACTTCTGTCATGACGAAGAGTTCAAACGCTCTGCCTGCGCCAGAAGCGTTCGCAAGTGTAGTCGCCCTTCCTACGATGGCACTAAGGGCGGCGGAGACGCTTGGGATCATGACTACACCTGCCCACGAACTTGGGCGGACCAGGCCTCGAGCTCTTTGCGAAGACCCGGCAGTTCGGTCGACGCCGCGACAATGTCATTGCGCTCGAGCTTGCGCGACCCGTCGCCGTCGGCGAGCTCTATCATAACCTCTTGCGGCCCCTGCTTGGCAGTGCTTGTGGCTTTCGATGGGTTCCCGTTGACGATTATGTCGAGATTGGCGGCCGCTCTGCCAAGCTCTGCAAGCGTGGCGTCCAGGCGATTCGCGACGTATTCAACTGCCCATTCGATCTGGTCGTCACCTGAAATCGGAACCGCTTCGGTTGTAGGGCCGAAATCAAACTCGGGCGATCTGTCGGATCGAACATCGCGACGTGCCTGAGCGAGGGCGTCAGGAGATTCGCTGGGATGCTTTCCTGCCTGGATGCCTTCCATAAGCTCAAAAATCAGCCAGTCCAATTGCGACGATCTTAGTGTTTCGAAGAGATCGAAAAGGCGAGGGTCAAGTATTGCCATAAAAATTCCGGGTGGTCTCTGGCCTGTCGGCGTAATATGGTTACAGTATGCATCAATTAATTGTATTCATTGGCAACATGCAAGGTTGTGTCATGAGCCGAAGCATTTTTTTGATGGGCCAAGCGAGGTGGCGGCAAGATGGGCTTGAGTATGCCGACGGCGTGGCGGTTTGGCTCCCCTGGGGCTATGGAAATCGAGGCCGTGAACGCCTTCAATTCGCTGGTCCATGCTATTGCCAGCCAAAGCGGATCGTCATGGGATATATTTGAACTGTTCAAGGCAAAGTTTAGCGGTGGCTACTCGGCGAGTTCGAGCGAGAGCTGGGCAATCAGCGATCTGCAGAACTATATGGTCGCAGCCTCCAGCAATGCGGCAACCTTCATTTCTGCCTTTTGGGACGGTTGTGAGCAGATCAATGTGGAGCATCCCGGCATCGGCCTCCCGGATGCGGATGTAGTCAACAGAATATTGTTCGAGCATGGGCTTCCCTTCGAGGTACGCCCTCCATCGTTGCTTGCTCGAAATCCACAAACGCCCGTCGCGGTTCAGACACCGCAAAAATCAGTCGGCGAGCGAGCAACCGAGCTAATACACACATCTCTTGATGAGGCGGATCGGCTTTTGCTCGAACAGCGGCCACGGCAGGCTGTCCAGGAAATTCTCTGGTTGCTGGAGACGGTTTCGACTGCGTTTCAAGGGCAAGAGAGCGGAACCGGGACTGTCGAAGGGAAGTATTTCAACGAGATCATTCGGGCGCTCCGTAGCAATAATCGGGGCAGTGTTTTGTCGGAGGCTCTTGGTTGGATGACGAAAATGCACGGGTTCCTCTCTTCACCCGGTGGTGGCGGCGTCCGGCACGGCACCCAATTGGCAGCAGGAATATCTCCTTCGATTAAGGAGGCCCATTTGTACTGCAACCTGACGCGAAGCTATATCAATTACCTGCTTGCCGAATTGGCCGATGGATATGATCGGTCGTCGAATTAGCTTACACTTGCAAAGGATTGCATATTGCCGGGACTTAACGATCTACTGACGAAAAGCCAGATTGCGGAAATAAACAATTATTTTGACCCGGCCCGGGGGCGTCATCCAACCTGGTCCGTCATCAATGCATTGATCGTGCCGTCGATTACTCGCGTTCGCCCAAGGATTTCCTTGTAAACAAGGCTGTTGACCGCATCTGCCTGGGCAAGGAGGGCAAGTCCTGGCTGACAGGTACGCTGAAACGTGTCACCCAAACCTCGGATTTTGAAGAGGCGGTCTCGTCGATCGCCGAGATATGCTGCTACGGCGCAATGCTGGAAGCCGGTTTTGATATCCAGCCCATTCCGACCGTTAAAAATGCTCCGACACCGGACTTCAAATTCGACCTTGATGGCGCATCCGGCATCGTCGAGGTGACGGCGAAGCTTGAGCACGACGAGCAGGTAAAACTGGCTCGGAGAATTGCCGGCGGTGAGACTCCAGACGGAGTCGAGCGCTCAAATTTTGAAAGCAAGAATGGAAGGGCCGACTTTACCGCATCCGTCTGGCATCCTTTCGGCGCGCCCGATGCAGGAAAAGCCGGCGACACGACGCAGACCAACGCGATCAGCCGGATCTGCCAGATCAAGGCAAAGGAGACGCAGTTCGCTGACGGGAAGCCAAGCCTGCTGTGGATTGATTTTCGGGATCTTGGGAAATGGCCTGGTGTCTTTCACGAGGAGCAAAGTTCACCACTGATCAGCGGGCACCATGGCGCGCTGTGTTCGGGGGCCATCTGGTACGCCTTTTATGGCTGGAAGGGGGCGCCGGTCTTTGATGATCACGTGGGCGTCGGATACAAGATTACGCCGATGGCCCACGAAGGGCGTTTTTCTGCTCATGCGGCAAAAGTCAGCCGTTACTCCGCAGCGATCCTCTGCCTTGAGAAGGCAACTATTCTCTTGGAGAACCCACGAGCGCCGACACCATTGTCAAAGACGCAACGCGGAGCATTGACGCTGCTTCCTTGGTTCAACATCCACTATTCCGTCGCAGACTGGGAAGAAGGCGATGTCGATCGATCCTGCGCCCTTGCTCGCTCGATGATCGAGGCAATCCGCGAAAGCCGCGAAGGCCAATAACAGGAGCGGTTCCTTTGACCTACGGCACAAAGCTATCGCCTTGCGCGGATCCGACACGGGTAGATATCGAGAATTACTTCCGCAAGGAAGCAGAGGGGCGGTTGCTGTTATAGGTACACGCGTATGGTATAAGAGGGAATCTTGCTGTTCGAACTGCTCCCGGTGAGCCCATCAAGATTTCGCTGTGACATTGAAGATGTAGGCGGCAAGTCCGCCCAAGAGGGTATGGTCCTGATAGAAACAGCGACCAAATCTTGGCGAAAATCGATGGACGACCACCTGCAAGAAGACGGCTAACGGTGTGGAGCTCTTTGCTGGCCTCATGCTGTAGGCGACCTTTGGAACAACTCTCTGATTATACGTCAAAATCTTTGGGTCTCACTAACTTTCGATTACGGGTCCTACGTTCACATCCCTTCAAGGCGAAAAGGATCACACAAGTTCATCTTAGCGGTGGAAAGAGCTTTTTCCCGCAGCTGCCCCTCGATCCAACTTCGTTATTGCGCCTGACACTCATCGGGATCAGCAACCGTCTGAAAAATCAAGTTGCAGAAGGCGCTGTCGTAGGACAGGGTTTCAAAATCCGCTAGGGCGTGAAGCCGTTGGAAAGAGGGTTCGGAATCACGCCTATTTGCCCAGCTTAAACAATCGATGAACTTAGCTTTGCGTTCGTGATCACTCATCGGTACTTCGAGGGATCCCTTGGCGTGCAAGCGGGACTTTTTGTAAATGCGCCCGTCGCGCGTCGTGACCGTGACGATGTGCGCGAGGCGCTCCACCCCTTTTTCTTCTTCCGCCGAATAGGCCTGCATTTCAATACGCGGCATGAGTTCTCGGGTCTCCGGCCGTTCGATGTTCTGCCGGGTAAAGTCCGAAAGACTGAGGGAGCCTTTGAGGAAAGCTGTCGCCAGGCAATATTGCATCGAGAAGCGAGCCTGCATCTCGTCAGCGGGGTCGGGATAAGCCAGGTTGCGGGCAGCGGATATGCCAACCTTCGTCTCGATCCTGGCAATGTCGCTCGCCAAAAGCTGATGCTCCTGCTTCAGATCCAGAAGCGCGTCGATTGCGCGATGGGTCGAGGCGCAGCAGGGATGGCGCTTGGTCACCACGCCCCGGCTTTCGATGATATGCTCGTCGGCGAATGTCAGGTCTTCCCAGCCCTTAGCATCATCACCCCCAAAAAGGTCGAGAAAGCCTTGCGGCCGCTCGAGGATATCTAGCCGCCCGCTCATGCCCGCAAGCGCCATGCGTGCCGCCTCGACGGCATTGCGCGCGGCAATGCCTGCGTGAAGCGGTTTGGCGATCGTGCCGAATTGTCCCTTTAGGCCGCACGCAAAGCTTGTCGCGAGGCTCATCGCCGCGGCAAGGCCGTTTTCGTTGGCGCCGAGAAGCCATGCCACGCCAGCCGCGGCCCCGATGCTGCCGACCGTCGCCGTTGCATGCCACCCTCGATTGTAGTGAGAGGGATTGACACCAAAGCCGACTGCCGCCTGGGCTTCCAACCCGGCTAGGTATGCCTCGAGAAGCCGTCTTCCGCTCGTGATTTTGCCGCTGGTCGAAACCGCCAGCAGTGCCGGCACTAACACTGCGGAAACATGAGCCCTCGCCGGATGAAAATTATCATCGAAATCGAGCGCATGAGCTGCCGTTCCATTGAAGAGAGCGGCAAGCGAAGGTGAGGCGGAGCCGCCGGTGACGAGCCGGGCTTCGCCCCCGGCGGCGATTTCTGGGTCGAAGGCGCGGGTAAGCGCGGCAACGCTTTCATCGTCCTTGCCCGCAATCATACAGCCGATGGTGTCCACCACGGCATCGCGTGCCCGGCTCATGGCGAGATTTGAGAAGGCGGTTCGCGACATGATCTGTTCCGCGATCTGCGGTAGAAGGGTTGCCATTGACGAAAGTCTTTCTGTGGGTTTGGTTCTGAGCGAAAATGTTCAACTTTCCGCCGGACAGCAATCTTATGCAGTTTGCGGGTAGGGCTATCGGTATTGGAGATAGAATGGCGCGAGACACGAGTGCGGCGATCAGCCTGAAGCATATCGAAGCCTATGACGCCATCGCCGCGACGGGCTCGACGATTGCCGCTTCGGTCGAACTAGGGATCTCGCAATCGAACGCCAGCCGCTTGCTGCAGCAACTGGAAGACTATCTTGGCGTCCGGCTTTTCGAACGGGAAAAGAACCGGCTTCAGCCGACCCGTGAGGGCTTACAGCTCGGCCCGGAAATCCGCGCTATTTCCGATCGGTTACGCGCTTTAAAAGCGGCAGCGATGGAGCTGGAGAGTGGTCGATCGCGGGAGATCATGCTGCGGCTTGCCTTCCCCGCCAGCCTTTCCTCGACGCGCCTTCCGAAGCTGGTGAAGGACTTTCTCGCAGCAAATGGTCCCATGCGCGTTGAGATCGCCTCCGGCAGCTATCTTGCAATTGAACGGATGGTCGCCGACGGCGAGGCCGATATCGGCTTCGTGCGTCTGCCGCTTATGAGCCCGGGATTGAAACAGGAAAAGATCCTGTCTACCCGTGTTATTTGCGCACTGCACAACGACCACCCCAAGGCCGGCAGCTCGCAGTTGTCGGTCGGCGACCTCAAGGGGCAGGATCTGATCATGCTGAACCGGGAGCGACCGGTTCGCCATGAGCTTGAGGCGTTGTTCTACAAGGCCGGCATCCGCCAACGTCCCTTGCTCGAAGCGCATTCGGTGGCGAGCGCCTGCGCGCTAGCGGCGCAAGGGCTCGGCATAGCGCTTGTCGGCGAAATTATAGCCCGCGAATATTCGACGCTGCCTTTGCAGTTCATTCCACTCGAACCAGAGCTGCCGGTTTCCTACGTCCTGATCAGCGGAGAAAAGTTTCCAATGCCCATAGCCGCAAGCCTCTTTCTTCAAAGTATTTCGGGCTGGGCTTGATGACGGCGCTTGCACGGCCCGAGCGACGTACCCCCCATTCTGATCGCCGCGGACTACCGAACCGCATGGCGCGCGACCAAACCTTCACGCGGGCCGGCGCCAAGTAAATCGTTAAGACCGAGACGCATGCAAACAGTTCCACCTGTTCCTGCGTCGCGCAAGGCCTGGGTGACGGTCAGCAATCCCTTCTACCTAGACCGCTATGGCCATCCTCGCGGAATACTGCGCCCTTTTTTGTGCCGCGCGCACCCCGGAATTCCGATTGGCGAGTGCCATTGTTTTTTCCGATTGCAGCACACGCTCTGAGCAATGCCTTGAATAGACGGATTTAGCTGTCCAACGTGGTTAAGAACCAAAGCAATAGTCTGAACATCGGCTCGATTGGAACGGGTTTGGATGCGCCCGCATGGCGCATAGACTTATCACGGAATCGCATAAGATTGCGGATATCTCTTCATTCGATCATGGTCTGCGGCAACGAAACCGATGGCGCCGGACACTCTCCGCCGTTCATCGCGGGGAACAAAAATGCTAAAATTCGTTCTGAACCGCCTGCTGATGGCATTACCGACGATCGTCCTCGTTTCGGTGACTGTCTTCACGCTGATCCGCTTCATACCCGGCGATCCGGCGGCACTGATGCTGGGTGATATGGCCGAGCCAGACCAGGTCGCGACAATGCGCTCGGAACTTGGCCTCGACAAATCGCTACCGCAACAGTTCCTGATCTGGAGCGCCAATGTCGTGCAGGGTGATTTCGGCCGCTCGATCGTCAATGACGAGCCGGTTCTGCCGCTCGTCGCATCACGCTTTCTGGTCAGCGCCGAAGTCGTTGTCGTCGCCGTGCTTCTTGCGAGCCTCATCGCCGTGCCGGCGGGTGTCATCGCTGCCTGGCGGCAGAACAGTCTGACGGACCTGGCGCTGGTCGGCACGGCCACGATCCTGCTGTCGATCCCGACATTCTGGCTCGGCCTCCTGCTTCTGCTTTTCTTCGGCTTGAAACTCGGCTGGTTACCGGTCCTCGGCTATGTCTCGATCGGCAGCAACGTCACCGGAGGCCTGCTTTACCTCGTGCTGCCGATCATCACCCTGGTCATTCACGAGATGGGGGTGTTGATCCGCATGGCACGCGCTTCGACGCTGGAAGTGCTGCGTCTCGACTATATTACCCACGCCCGGGCCAAGGGGCTTTCCGAAAGCGCCGTGCTTTGGCGGCACGCCTTCAAGAATGCCTTCGGCCCAACCTGGACGGTCATCGGTCTGATCCTGGGCAATCTGCTCGGCGGCATCGCCGTCATCGAGACGGTCTTCACCATTCCGGGCCTGGGGCGGCTGATGGTCGACAGTATTTTTGCCCGCGATTACCCGGTCATCCAGGGGTGTCTGCTGTTCGTCTCGCTTTCCTATGTGCTGGTCAATTTGGTCGTTGACCTGCTCTATCCCTTGTTCGATCCGCGGGTAGTCGCCGAATGAAAAACGTCACGTTCAACGGCTTCATCGGCAGCATTCTGATTGCCGCATTGCTCACATCGGCTGCGATCGGCCTATTCTGGACCCCCTATGACCCGATGAAGCTCGGCTTCACGGCACGGCTGGCGGCGCCAAGCAGCGCCCACTGGCTCGGAACCGACGAATTCGGCCGCGACGTTCTCAGCCGCCTGATCGTCGGCGCCCGGGCAAGCGTCTGGATCGGCACCTTGACGGTCACATTCGCAACCGTCTGCGGCACGCTGATCGGTCTCGTCAGCGGTTATGCCCGCGGTTGGATCGATGCCGTCATCATGGCTGTCAACAATGCGCTTCTCGCCTTTCCCGGCATCCTTCTGGCGCTTGGATTGCTCGCCGTCTTCGGCGCCAACCAATATGGCATCATCTTCGCGCTTGGCATTGCCTATTCTCCCTCGATGGCCCGCGTTGTCCGGGGTGCCGTCCTGTCGCTGCGCGAGCGGGAATTCATCGAGGCCTCGAAGGTGATGGGCAATGGCGAGCTCTACACCATGTTCCGCCATATCCTTCCCAATTGCGTCGCCCCGATCACCGTGCTTGCGACCTCGATGTTCGGCTGGGCGATCCTTTCGGAAAGCGCGCTCAGCTTTCTCGGTCTCGGTGTTCCGCCACCGGCGCCGACCTGGGGCAACATGCTGGCTGCCGGCCGGCCGTTCATCGAGCAGGCGGTCTGGCTGGGTCTGTTCCCGGGCCTGGCGATCGCCCTGACGCTCCTTGGTATCAATCTTCTGGGCGACGCTCTTCGGGACAAACTCGATCCGCGGATGAGGGGGCTGAAATGACCAATGAAACGCTTTTGAATGTCCGCAACCTGTCGCTGCAGGTCACGGGGACCGGTGTGCAGGTCGTCAAGAACGTCAGCTTCGACATTGCCGCAGGCGAGATCTTCGGCATCGTCGGAGAAAGCGGCTCGGGCAAGACGCTGGCAACACGCGCGCTGATCTCGCTGCTGCCGGCTCCGATCAAGGTGATCGGCGGCTCCGTCGCCTACAAGGGACGCGACGTGCTTTCCATGAACGGCGCGCAATTGCGCCAATTGCGGGGCGCGGAAATCGGTGTCGTCTTCCAGGAGCCGATGACTTCGCTCAATCCCTCGATGACCGTCGGCCGCCAACTCGAAGAAGGCTTGCGGCTGCATACGAAATTTTCGCAGGAAGAACGGCGGAGCCGTATCCTCGATATGCTGAACCGGGTCGGGATCCGCGATCCCGCCGGGGCGCTCACGTCCTATCCGCATGAATTTTCGGGCGGCATACGCCAGCGCATCATGCTGGCATCGGTCATGCTGCTGAAACCGGCGCTGTTGATCGCCGACGAGCCGACGACCGCGCTCGACGCGGTGATCCAGCGCGACGTCATGGAATTGATGGTGGAACTGACACAGGCGGAAGGCACCGCCGTGCTGCTGATCAGTCACGATCTGCCGATGGTTGCCCGCTACACCAACCGCATCGTCGTCATGGAAAAGGGCGTGATCGTCGAAGAAGGACGCACCGCCGATCTGCTCGACGCACCCAAGCGTCCCTATACAAAGAAACTGCTTTCCTCCCTGCCGTTCCGCGGAGAGAGGCGGACGATCGACAAGAGCAAGGCGCCGATGGTCTCGGCGCGGGATATCGTCGTCGACTATGCAGGCCGGCGGTCGCTGATGAAGAAGGCAACGCCGAAGCGGGCGCTGCATGGCGTCAGCATCGATATCCACGAGGGCGAAGTGGTGGCGCTTGTCGGTGGTTCCGGCTCCGGCAAAACTACGCTCGGCCGCACCATTGCCGGACTGATCCGCGAGAGCGAGGGCGATATCCGGTTCAAGGGACGCAGCCGCGACGACGACTGGATGGACTACCGGCTGAATTGCCAGATGGTGTTTCAGGACCCCTATTCCTCGCTCAATCCGCGCATGACCATCGCCGCGCTCGTCGAGGAAGCGCTGCGGCTCGTTCCCGATCTCGACGCTGCGGCAAAGCGCAAGCGCGCCCTGGAGACGCTGGAGGAAGTCGGGCTTGGGGCCGACTATGCGGAGCGTTACCCGCATGAGCTTTCCGGCGGCCAGCGTCAGCGCGTGGCGATTGCCCGGGCCATTGCGCGCCGGCCGAAATTCCTGATCGCCGACGAGCCGGTCTCGGCGCTTGACGTGACCGTCAGGGCGCAGGTGCTCGAACTCCTGTCCGATCTGCAAAAACGCTACGGCTTTTCCTGCCTGTTCATCAGCCACGATCTCGGCGTGGTCGAACAGGTGGCCGATCGCGTCGTCGTCATGCAGGACGGCCGGATCATCGAGGAGGGCGACCGCGATACGGTTTTCGACTGCCCGAAGGAGGCCTATACGCAACGGCTTCTCTCGGCCATCCCCGCTCTGGACCACAATGCCCAGGGCGGCGTGATCCTCAAATGGCGCCTGGAGAACTGACATGACGACGATGATTGAATCCGCAAAGCTCGCAGAGCGATTGAACGCCATCTGCGACGCCCAGCCTTTCGTGACACGCTTCATGGTGCGTGCGCTTTCAAGCGGTGAAACGATCGGCAGGGGCGCGGACGAGGAAACGCCCTCCGCCAGCACCCGAAAGACCTCGATCATGATGGCAGCCTTGAAGGCCGCCCATGAAGGCCGCCTCGATCTCGACGAACGGATCACCTACGAACAACGCTTCGCCGAGGAAGTGGCGAGCGGAATGTTCCGCTATCTCAGCCCCGGAATCGTCATATCGCTGCGCGACGCCATCACCGGCATGATGGTGCTGAGCGACAATGTCTGCACCAAGATGGTCTTCGAAAGACTGACGCTCGAAGAGGTCGACAGCTATTGCAAGTCGATCGGCATGACCGGCACCAACCATCGCTTCCTCATCCCGCCCTTGGCGCTGTCGCCCGATCATTCATTGAAGGCCGTCACCACGACGACGGCGCGTGATCAGGTCTACCTGCTGCAGACCATCCTCGATGCGCAGGATTCGCGGGAAGCTGCCGACCGGCTCGGCTGCTCGCAGGCGCTCAGCGCCTATGCGCTTCAAACCCTGAAGAACCAGATCCTGCGTTATGCCATTCCCTCCCGGCTGCCATTCGGGGTGCTCGTCGCCCACAAGGGCGGCACGGGAAAGCGCGGCCGCATGAATGCCGGTATCGTCTACCGCGACGGTTCCCCCTTCTACATCATCGCCGGCTATACCGACGACGTGCCGCAGGAAATGCCGGACGGCACCCCTGGCTACACCGTCGCGCTTGAAACCATCGGCAGGCTTTCACGCGCCTGCTGGGATGAATTCCAATCCTAACGATCATAAAAAGAGGGTAGAACAATGCATAAGCTTCTTCTTGCAGGCACCATGTTGATGGCGATGACCGGCGTGGTCGACGCCCGCGACATCGTCGTGGCTCAAAGCTCCGATCTGCGCAGCAACAATCCGGGCGTCAATCGCGACGGCAATACCGATGGCGTCATCCTGCATATCGTCGAAGGGCTCGTCGGCTATGCCAACAACGGCGAGGTCAAGCCGCTGCTGGCAAAGAGCTTCGAAGTCTCGGCGGACGGGCTGACCTATAGCTTCAAATTGCGCGACGGCGTCAAATTCCACAACGGCAAGACATTGACCGCCGATGACGTCGTGTGGAACTGGAACCGCTATCTCAAGCCCGAAACGAAATGGACCTGCCTTCCTGACTTTGACGGCAGCGGCACCGTGCATGTTACCGGAGTCAAGGCAGCCGATGCTTCCACGGTCACCATCACGCTGGAAAAGCCATCCGCGGTGTTCCTTGGCCTGCTGTCGCGCCCCGAATGCGGTTACACCGGGATGATCTCCCCGGAATCGGTCGGCGCGGACGGAAGCTTCATCAAGCCGATCGGCACCGGCCCCTTCAAATGGGATGAATGGAAGAAGGGCGAATATATCCGTCTCGCCGAGTTCGACGATTATGTCTCGCCGGAGAATGACGGCAAGCCCGACGGCATGGTCGGCTCCAAGCGCCCTCTCGTCGACGGCATCAAGTTCATGGTCATTCCCGATGCTTCGACCGTGAAAGCCGGCCTTCAGTCCGGCGTGCTCGATACCGCGGAAATTTCACCGGATCTCATTCCCGAATTCAAAACGAGCGACACGATGCAGCTGATCGTGGCCCGCAACAACGGCAAAAACCTGTTCTACATCCAGACGCGCGACAAGGTTCTGGGCAATCCCGGCGTGCGCCGCGCCATGGCGATGGCACTCGATCTCGACCAGCTCGTCGAGGCCGCCTCCAATGGCACCGGCGCCGCCAACGGTTCGATGGTTTCGCAAGATTCGCTCTATTTCGACGATGTCCAGAAGAAGCGTCTGCCCTACGACATCGAGGCAGCGAAGAAAGAGCTTGCGGCGGCCGGCTATAAGGGCGAGCCGATTACCATCATCGCCAACAAGCGCAGCAATGTGCCGAGCTTCCCGGCCGCGGTGATGGCGCAGGCCATGATGCAGCAGGCGGGTCTCAATGTGCAGATCGAGGTGCTCGACTACGCGACGCAGGTCGATCGCCGCCGGTCCGGCAACTACCAGATCATCTCGCAATCGGTCGCGCCGCGGCTCGATCCGGCGCTGATGTACGGCTTCTATGTCGGCAACAAGGACAAGAACGCGTCCCTGATGTGGGATGATCCGAAGGCCGTCGAGCTGATGAAGGCCGCCTATGCGGAGCCCGACCGGACGACGCGTCAGGCGATCTTCGACGAGTTTCACACGTTGATGCTCAAGGAAATGCCGGGCATCTTCCTCTATGACATGGTCGATGTCTGGGGCGCGACCAAGAAGCTGAACGGCCAGCCCGTCTGGCAATCGAATGCCCGTCTTTGGGAAGTTTCGCTCGACGATTGAGCCTGACTGCGGCAACCGGATGGTTCGGGCGCGCCATCCCACTTCGACAGTCAACAGAAGATCCGGCAGGCAGACCTGCCGGATCCGGTGCAACACGTCCCTGTGGCGGCAGGACAGACAGCGAGGAAATGCCATGAATCTTGACGCGATCAGCTCTATTGCCGCGACGATCGAAAAGATGAAGCCGGATTATATCGCGCTCAGCGACAGTATCTGGGATTTCGCGGAACTGAAATTCGAGGAGCAGCGCTCGTCGCAATTGCTGGCAAGGACACTCGAGGAAAACAGCTTTGCCGTGCGCCGCGGAGTGGCAAGCATGGAAACGGCCTTCATCGGCGAAGCCGGCAGCGGCAAGCCGGTAATTGCTTTCCTCGGCGAATTCGATGCCCTGGCCGGAATGAGCCAGACCGCCGGCGTCTCCGAGCCACTTCCTGAGGCGGCGGGGCAACCGGTCACGGCTGCGGCCACAATCTGCTTGGCGTCGGATCGCTGCTGGCGGCGGTGGCGCTTGCTCGAGGAAGCCCTTGCTGTCGCCAACGACACGCCGTTCGGCCTCTCAGCCGCCATCGCTGCCACCAGCCTGAAGTATGCGACGCATTTCAAGCGCAACTCGGAAGCCGGCATGGTGATGGTCAACCTGCCAACTGCCGGCGTCGACTTCCATGTGCCGTTCGGTGGTCGCAAGGCCTCCTCTTTCGGCCCGCGCGAGCAGGGCAGGTACGCCGCTGAGTTCTTCAAGGTTGTGAAGACGGCGTATGCGTCCGGTTAATCCGCAAAAACGGCTAATAAAAGTTCTAATAACGACTTCTCAGCCCCAAAACCCGAATTAGAAGAACGAGCTTGTGAGACTGGAATACTTGGCAGGAACTCGGCTCATGTATCAGAACTTTACATACGCCTGTCTTGCCTCACCCCACAAAGACTCACAATGCCAAGTCCGGCCTGTAAAACCGGTTCTTTCCGACACAGGCCTTCATATCCTCGCGGCGGAACCAGACGGCGCGCCCGCATCGAAGTGGTGCGTTACACGAGGTGAAGACGATCTGCTCGTCGGCGCGCATGCGCAGAACCTCATGCGGAAGGATCAAGGGCCGGCGGGTGAGCTGCTTCGATCGCGATCGTGACGATCCCTTCATTCCGGACGAGCGATTGGTTTGATCCACTTCGACCGTGATGTCGCCACATCGCTTCGAGATGTAGTCGGCTGTATCAGGATCGTTGATCGCCGAGAACGAAATCCAGGATGCGGATTCGAACCATTTGCTCGTCGCATCACGTCCGCCATAAGCCTCGCGCATCTGCCCGAGCGGCTGGAAGATCATCGTTAGCGTGATGCCGTATTTGCGGCCTGCGTCGCGGGCGGACGCGGTGCGGGCATTGTCGGTCATGATCCATGTGGCGACGGCGACGATATCTACTTCCTTGGTATTGCCGTGACGACCGATCCAGTCGAGCGCATTGAAGCCGACACCAGACGCGGTTGGATCGAGCACGATCACCTTGCGGCCAGCTTGGCGCCGACGTTCGGAGACCATCGGCGCGACCTCGCTCGACGGATCGAGAACAACCAGTCCGCCGCCCATTTGAGCGCGGTCGGGATCGTCACCGACGTCGTCTTGAAACCGCCGGAACCGGCAAAGACGATCCCATGCGACGAGCCAAAAGAACCGTCGAAGCAGAGCAGCGGTAACCTGCCGCCGGCCTGGCTTGCCAACGAATTCAACGCCCAGCCGTCGCCACGCTCTAATCGTGGCTCAAGTCATCAAGCTTTGCCAGAAGCTCACGGACGATGCGGTGACGATGTTCATCAAGCTGATGGGCAAGTTGTTCTCGCAGGCCAACAATCGAAAGAAGCAGCGACAGATGGACTGCAGAGCGAATACCGCCAAAGCGCTGCGCATGTTTCTAGATACGATCACCGCCCTGCAATCCGCCAACGACTATGGTCGGAACGCATTGGATGTTCTCGACCAAAGAGTCGGCTGGGACCGGCTGCTTCGGATGAAGCCTGAACTTGAGTCGATGGTCGATGACAACTAGGCACCGCCGTTGACCGTGGCCGCCGAACAATACGCGACCGTCCACAAATACATTGGTGCATTCCTTCAGGCCTTCACGTTTCGCTCGGCGCATCGCCACGACCCGCTTCTGGCGGCAATTGCGCTGCTGAAACGGCTTTATGCCGAGAAGCGGCGGACACTCCCGGATCGTGTGCCGCTCACCCACCTCAGCCAAACTGATCGACGGCCTATCTTCGAACAAGAGAAACCTGATCGCCGTCTCTACGAGATCGCCACGCTAGCGGCTTTGCGAGACCGGCTTAGATCTGCGGACATTTGGGTCGACAGCAGCCGATCTTTCCGGCCGATTGACGAGCATCTGATGACGCGGTCGACATTCGTCACGATGAAGGAAGAAGATCGTCTCGGTTTGGGGGTCCAAGGTGACGGCACACAGTAGCTTGCCGAAGCGTGTCAGATGCTTGAGTTCAGGCTACATTAGGGATCAAGCCGGTGAACCGCGTGCCGGTCATCGTCGTGATCGTGCTGTTCGTCGCCTTTCTTGGACTCGCTTCCCGCGGCCTTTATTTCGCCGGCGACAGCGGCCCGGACACCAGTTCGGGCAACCCGGCCTCGACCTATGCCGACCAGATCAAGCGGGGCGTCACCGACGGCATTATTGGCGAGCCACAGCAGCAAACGACGTTCCAGCCGACGCCGGTCGAGACGAAACAGGCGGAAGACAAGGCCGCCAATCCCTTTGCGCCCCACCCTGAAACGAGGCCGGAACATCGCGGATCTGAGCTGGAGCCGGAGGAAGTGTGGCGCGCGCGTCTCGCCCGTGAGCAACAGGAAAAGATTCTGCGCGAGCAGCACCGTCAGCGGATGGCCCGGATGCAGGCGCGAGACTCCGCCTATGACGCGCCGCTTGCCATCAATCGCGGCAAGCTGGGTGCACGGTCGGAAAAAGATGACACCGCCGCGGCCCGGATGACGACGACAGCCGCCACGAACGGAAACGCGTCCGACCTTTACTCTGCGGCCTTGCGCGCCGGTCTGCGCGGACAGAACGTCGATCCAAACGGACAGAACTCCAATGAAGACTTCTTCAATACCGATCTCATGGATCTCGGCGATCTTCCGAACCGCGTCATGCCGCAGCAGTCCCTGTACGAACTGAAACGCGGCTCAGTCATTCCGGTCACATTGATATCAGGCATCAATTCCGACCTCCCGGGACGGATCACCGCGCAGGTGAGTCAGAACGTCTACGACAGTGCGACCGGCCATCGCCTGTTGATCCCGCAAGGCACGAAACTGTTCGGGCGTTACGATAGCAAGGTGTCGTTCGGCCAGAGCCGCGTGCTCGTCGTCTGGTCAGACATCATCTTCCCGAACGGCTCGACGTTGCAAATCGGCGGCATGGCCGGCACGGATGCGGAAGGTTACGGCGGCTTCAATGACAGGGTGAACAACCACGATCTCAAAAACCTTTGGCTCGGCGGTCATGATCGCGCTGATCGGGACCGGCATCGACATGGCTGTGCCGCAGAGTTCGACGCTTGCGACGCAGGATACGGCAACTGACGCTGCGAGACGGAGTTTTGCCGAGATTTTCGGTCGCGTCGCTGACCGCACGATCCAACCCAATATGGACGTGCAGCCGACGCTTCAAATCCGCCCTGGCCACAAATTTAATGTCCTCGTAGATCAGGACATCGTGTTTCCAAACCAGTATCGTTGAGAAGCTTACGATTTCAGTTTAGCAGGATTTAGCAAGAAAACTAACGTATTACCATCGAGGCGAATTTTGGAGTAGTATCAATGTGGCCCGATCTGTTTACGGCAGAAGGCAATTTCGCATCCGTTGTTCCGCTTACAATGGAGCATCATGACGACCTAGTTGAAGCCGCCGGCGACGGCGAGTTGCATCGCCTTTGGTACACAAAAATACCAAAGCCAGAACATATCGAAGCCGAAATTGAAAGACGGCTTGGGCTCCGCACAATCGGTTCAATGCTCCCGTTTGCCATTATTGATCGGCCAAGTGGCAAAGCAGTTGGAATGACTACCTATATGAACATCGACGCTGCGAACAGAAGGCTTGAGATCGGGTCTACGTGGTTTCGCCAGTCTGTTCAGAGGTCACCACTCAATACAGAATGTAAACTGCTTCTATTGCAGCACGCCTTTGAGAAACTGGAATGCATATGCGTGGAATTCAGGACACATTTCATGAACATTCAAAGTCGCCGAGCGATCGAGCGACTTGGCGCCAAGCTTGATGGGGTGCTCCGCTCGAATATGATGATGGAAAATGGCACCACTCGCGATACGGCAGTTTACTCAATAATCGCGTCTGAATGGCCCGCGGTCAAAGCCAACTTGATGTGGCAATTGGAAAAGCCAAGACCATAATTCGAGAAGTTCGGTCGGGCCCACATAGTGTTTAGACTCTCTTTTCGGCGAGTTCGCGTTTATGGCCAGCAGCCAGCAGCTGCAGGTCGTGAACCAAATAGATTCGTCCCGCCGAGTGAGCCTGACCGGCGAAAAATGATCATATTTTGCCGCCGCAGATCCCAACCTCCTCGTCGTCAGCGGCCAGCAGCTGCTCCGTTTATTTGCTCCCAAAACACTTCGAACAGCTCGCTGCTGCTATCGCCAAACTTCTCGATGACGCTAAAGTGGTTCTCGCCGTCCAGGGAAGCGTCCAAGAGAGGCCGCCTCTCGGATTGCCATGCATCGACGAAAGCAGTGTGCTGGCGCACGAAACCAGCAGTTTCCGCTCGGCCAACGGACACAATGAGCGGACTGGCTGCGACAGGGATGAGGTGGACGGGACTGTTTTGCCGTGCCTCTTCGGGCAACATCCTGATGTTCGCATTATGTGGAGCTGAAACGAGCTCTTGAAGATCGAAGAGGCCGCTAACTGCACAACCAGATTTGACCAGCGTGGTTGGAGCGTTGAACGCACTCCAGTCGGTTGCCATCATCATCGCTGTCAGGTGCCCACCCGCAGAGTGCCCCGCAATATGAATGCGATCCGGGTCACCACCGAACCGTTCGATGTTTCGGTAGACCCACAGTAACGAACTCCTGACGCTGGCTACTATTTCGGATATGGTCGCCGCGGGTGCTAGGGGATACGTGACGCACACGCACACGCACCCTCCTTCATGATATGGCTGAACGAGGAACGAGTGATCTCTTTTATCGAGAAAGTACCACCAACCGCCATGGATGAAGACAACGACTGGCGCTTTTCCGCCTAGCGGTTGTGGGAAAATGTCCGACGTTTGCCTCCAGCCGTTGCCATAAGGCACGTCCAGGAAGCTGGGTGAGGACTGCCTAAAATCCTTGCTCTTCAAGCGCCAACGGGAAAAATATTCTTCGTAGTTGGGCACTGCACGCTGGTTTGAATAGTCGGGATTATTAAGAACCATAATTTCAGACATTGTTGTATCTCTTCTTTGTAATCTGTCGGGGGATTGCGGTGCGCGCTACGTTCTACCGAGAGAGAGCTTGCGGGATCTCGCGGCTGCGGCATCAACGACTCCCGAGACCAGCTTTGCCAGAGCCTCGTTTTCAAAGAGTACTTCGAGGCCAGCCTCGGTTGTGCCCCCGGGCGATGTCACATCACGCCTGAGGGCGCCTGCAGGACGCTTGGCCTGTGCGAGCAGCTCTCCGGTCCCTGACAAAGTTGCTTCGGCAAGCCGCTCCGCAACATCTGGTCGCAGACCGTGTGCTACACCCGCATGGGCGAGACATTCGACTAGATAGAGGAAGTATGCGGGTCCAGATCCAGACACCGCGGTCGCAACGTCGATCAAACTTTCATTTTCCAGCCACTCCACATGTCCCGAAACGCTCAGTAGGTGATGGACGATATTCTGGCTCTCAGACGACAGTTCTTCTGCCACAACCGCTGTTGCACCTTTCCCGATCGACGCCGGAAGGTTTGGCATGGCGCGAACAACTTCTTCCGCCAAAGGGACCATTGATTTGAGAGCCGCAATCGGTATCCCAGCCATCACAGACAGCACTAGGGCCCCCTTGAACACCTCGGGAGATATGTCCGCCAATACTGCCTCAATCACCTGCGGCTTCACCGCGAGTATGACGAAAGGATTTTTAACGTTGGGCCAACTCGCCGTTACAGCGCAGCCGCGGTCCTGCGAAAGTTCGAGAAGAGCCTGTGAAGGGCTCGGCTCCACGACATGCGTTAGATTAGGATCCAACCCGGCGGCCAACCAACCGCTGAGCAGCGACGCGCCCATCTTGCCTGCTCCCACCAAAACAATCGGGCGCTCGAATGACCTGACATTCAGGCTGGAGATGTTTTCACACATGCTAGTATTCCTTGGCTGCGAGAGCTGCGCGCTGAAGCGCGCAACTCTGCCGGTTTGAGGGGTCACTTCTTCAAGAGCGGGCACGCGCTTTCAGCCAAGGACTGAAAGATTTCGTCACCAGGTACGGTCTTGATGACCTTCAGGTAGTCCCACGCTTTGGTCGACTCAGAAGGCTTCTTCACCTCAACGAGATACATGTCGTGGACCATCTGCCCGTCTTCCCTAAGCTTCCCATTCCGGGAGAACATGTCCTCGACAGGCAATTCCTTCATCTTGGCCATGACCTTTTCGGAGTCCTTGCTGCCAGCGGCTTCAACTGCCTTGAGGTAGTGCAGGACAGCGGAATAAACGCCGGCATGTGTCATGCCCGGCATCGAACCCCGACGTTTGAGGAAGCGCTCCGCAAACTCTCGCGTCTTGTCGTCATAGTCCCAATAAAAAGCGGCGATAAATTTGAGACCCTGGGCCGTCTCCAAGCCCATTGCATGGACGTCAGAAAGAAAGACCGAAGGCGTAGCGATGGTCGATGCCTGATCGATCCCGTACTCCTTCGCCTGCTTCACAGCCGTAGCGACATCTGTGCCAGCAGCAGAAAACGCGACCACTTTCGGGTTCGTTGCTTGAGCGTTCAAAAGGAAGGAGCTCATATCGGCAGTTCCCAGCGGATAGCGGGATTCGCCCAGCACCTTCCCGCCCGCCTGCTCGACAGCTTTGCGCATCTCATTCGCGAAAGCATGACCGAATGCGTAGTCGACTGTGACGAGATACCAGCTGTCCAGGCCCTCGCCGCTAAGGACCTGAGCAAGTCCGTAGCCGTTTGTCCTGCTCGTGTAGACCCACTGCGCCGACGTGGATGTGCATGCTTTCCCAGTGAAATCGGAAGACGCAGCGGTGATCAAGGCAAGCTTGTTCTTGTCCTTGGCAAGCGACTGAACCGCGAAACCGACGGACGAATTAGAGAAGTCTACCGCGACGTCGACGCCTTCGTCGAACCAACGACGAGCAATACCCGCCCCAATGTCTGCCTTGTTCTGATGGTCTGCGAACACGAGCTCGACGTTCTGACCCAGGACTTTTCCTCCGAAGTCTTCGATCGCCATTTTCGCGGCTTCTACTGAGCCAGGACCTGCTAAATCCGCGTAGACGCCGGACATATCATTCAGGACGCCAATTTTGACGGCATCGGCAGCGTATGCACTGGTTGTCATGGAAAAACATAGGCTCGCAACAGCTCCGAAAGCGGCGAGGCACGTCATCTGTGTGTTCATGTAAGGAACCCCTTTTATTGTGACGCCATAAGTCATGACAGATTTTGCATGGTATGCAATATCATTTTACCAAAAGACGCCTAAAAGGTAGTCATCGGCACAAAATGCTTTAGAAACAGACAGAAAATGGGGAAGGTTCAGGGGTATACGGGCCTTATAATCAAGTTTGCTTGCTAAGATGCCCTAAAATTTGCACTTCAAGCAAATATATGTTGCATGTCATGCAAGTCCGTGGTAGTTCTGGGCTCATGGGGCAAAAAGACCTCGGGGAACATAGAGGCAGGAAATTCCTGCATCGCCCATAGGGAAGATCTCATTTTGTAATTGGTTTTGTGCCGACCGCGCCTCGCCGTGCGGCGGACGAACCAGCGCATCTACGCTTGAGAAAGGCACAGGTCGATGAACGACGCTATCCGCATGACTATCGACGAGGTTTTTGACACCACCAAAGAACTTCTCCTCGTTCAGGGGTTCAGTGAAAACCACGCTAACGCCATCGCGAACACCGTAACCGCTGCTGAGCGCGACGAGTGCCGGCATCACGGACTTTTCCGCATTTCCTTTTACGTGAACTCTTTGCTTGCGGGCCATGCGTCCGGCACGGCCGAGCCAACCATCTCTGATCTCGCCCCTGGCGTCATTCGCATAGATGCAAAACGTGGCTTCTCGCCGCTGGCTCTCGAGCGAGGGTACGCCCCGTTGATCGAACGCGCGAAATCTCAGGGCGTCGCAGTGCTCGCGATCAATAATGCGCTTAGTGTGTCGGCGCTTTGGCCTGAAACAGAGCGCCTTGCCGAAGAAGGCCTTTGCTCGTTCGCCTTCGTTTCTGCTGCTCCTTATGTTGCGCCGGCAGGCGGAACGAAGCCACTCTTTGGCACCAACCCCATGGCTTTCTCTTGGCCCCGCCCGGGTAAATACCCATTGGTCTTCGATCAGGCAGCGAGCGCTAGCGCCCGGGGCGAGATCCAGATCCGCCTGCGCGACGGCAAGCCGCTAGAAGAAGGTTGGGCTATTGGTCCCGATGGCAAGCCGACAACCGACCCTCGCGAAGCGCTGGCTGGTGCACAGCTGCCATTCGGGGGCGTGAAAGGTTCTTCCATTGCATTGATGGTTGAGCTGCTTGCGGGTCCGCTCGTAGGGGACAAGTTGAGTTTCGAATCCGGCGAGGACGACAAGGCTGGAACTGGGGCTCCCTGCGGTGGTGAACTCATCATCGCCATCGATCCGGCACGTTGCGTCGAAGGTGGTGATCGGGCTGCACAGCTGGCGCATGGTGAGTTGCTTTTCAGCGCTATCCTTGAGCAAGAGGGCACACGGCTGCCGTCCGATCGCCGCTATCAGGCGCGGGAACGCACAGCTGAGGAGGGCGTCATGGTCCCACGCTCTCTTTATGAAAATCTTCAGTCACTGAAGAGCGGAGTCAAGAAGATTAATCTGCAGGCCTATGAAGGCGATCACGTCCTAGCCAAGCAATCTGCATGAGGTGATTACATGTCAGACACATCCTACACCCCAACCGACACCACAAAACTGCGGCTACGACCAGACCGCGGGACCTATGACAGGCAGAAAGTCCACGCCATCATCGATGAGGCTCTTGTCGCTCATGTCGGCTTCATCGCTGACGGAATACCAAGAGTCATTCCCACTTCGATCTTCCGGATCGATGAGGCAGTCTACATTCATGGCAGCCAGAACAACTACCTCCTGAAGTCGTTGAAAGACCGCTCGCCGGCCTGCATCACGATCACGCTCGTGGACTCAATCGTGGCAGGGCGTTCGGGTTTCGGATGCTCAATGGACTACCGGTCGGTCATGATTTTCTCGACTGCTGAGATCATCAACGATCCAGAGGTGAAGGAGCCCCTGATCGCAGCCTTGGTCGAGGACATCATCCCCGGCCATGTTGTGCGGAAGCCGAAGCCAAAGGAAATGGCTGCGACGCTGTTTCTCAAATTCCCGATCGACGAGGTTTCGGCCAAGATCCGTGACGTTGGCGTCTTGGACGTCGAGGGGGACTACGAGCTCGATCTTTGGGCTGGCCGGATCCCGCTTACGCTGACTGCTGGCGCTCCAGAAAGCTGCCCGCGCCTTCCGGACGGTATCGCTACGCCGGACTATGCAAAGAACTACAAAAGACCCGGGACCTAATCGATGAGCCTGGCGGCTAAAGCTTTTTAAGCCGAGCAGCCCGATCGAAGGAGGTTATGCTCTTTGCCGTCCGCTTAGGCGGGCGGCTGCATGGAACAATACACCGCGAGGCAATAGTGAGCGAGACCAGATCTGACGATATTTTGACGACCCGTGGGCTCACCATCGACTTCAATGGGTACGTGGCCGTGAACAATGTTGACCTCAGCGTTCGACGCGGCTCAATCCACGCACTGATCGGACCGAACGGGGCAGGAAAGACGACTTGCTTCAACCTCTTAACCAGGTTTCTCAAGCCTACTTCGGGAACCATTGAGTTCAATGGCCAGGACGTAACAAAAAAGCCACCTGCCGACGTTGCAAGATGCGGGCTTGTTAGATCCTTCCAAATCTCGGCCGTTTTCCCCGAACTGACGGCTCTAGAGAACGTTCGAATTGCCCTGCAGCGTCGCAAGCGCGGAGATTCCTTCGACTTCTGGCGATCCGATCGATCGCTCAATGCCTATAATGAGGAGGCGTATGGGCTACTGGCATCGGTTGATTTGACTGATTTGGCATCAACGCGTGCGGGGGAGTTATCATACGGCCGCAAGCGCTCTCTAGAATTGGCAACAACTCTGGCGCTTGACCCGGAACTTCTCCTGCTCGACGAACCTATGGCAGGTATGGGGCACGAGGATGTGGACCGGATTGAGCAGCTCATCCGCACAATTTCAAAGACCCGCACGATCCTAATGGTCGAACACAATCTGTCGGTGGTCGCCAGCCTTTCCGATCGGATAACGGTTCTTGCACGAGGGGCGATCCTCGCCGAAGGCGATTACGCCGCTGTCTCCAAAGATCCCCGCGTCATCGAAGCGTATATTGGAGCAGGCCATGCATGACTTTGCGCGATCGAGCGCCACTAACGCGCCGCTGTCCAAACCCATCCTGCAGCTGAATGACGTCAATGCTTGGTATGGCGAAAGCCACGTTCTTCACGGGATAGACTTTGACGTAATGCCTGGCGAGGTGATCACGCTGCTAGGCCGCAACGGCGCTGGCAAAACAACGACCCTGCGATCCATTATGGGTATGATCGGCAAGAGGAGCGGGTCGATACGCTTCGAGGAGACGGAAACGATATCGCTTCCCCCAAGAGCCATTGCACGGCTAGGGGTCGGCTACGTACCAGAAGAGCGGGGTATATTCGCGAGCCTTTCTGTACACGAGAACCTTATGTTACCCCCCGCGATCAAAGCTGGCGGGATGACCATCGAGCAGATCTACACAACGTTTCCGAATCTGAGGGAGCGCTCTCAAAGCGGCGGAACCCGACTGTCTGGGGGAGAGCAGCAAATGCTTGCCATGGCGAGGATACTGCGAACGGGGTCAAACTTTTTGCTCCTCGACGAGCCGACAGAAGGATTAGCTCCAGTCATTGTGCAGCAAATTGGCTCAACAATCAAAGCATTGAAGAAACAAGGCTTCACCATTGTTCTTGTCGAGCAAAATTTCCGATTTGCACAATCTGTCGCGGACCGTCATTTGATCATCGAGCAAGGCCGAATTGTAGACCTAATTGCTAGTATTGACGTCGATTCGCAGCTCGAGAAGATTCAATCGTACTTGGGGGTCTAAGCGAGATGATGTTCGGAATATCGATCCAGGCACTGCTTGGTCAATTGCTCTTGGGACTCATCAACGGCTCGTTCTACGCAGTCCTGAGCCTCGGGCTGGCAATCATATTTGGTCTACTGCGGCTCATAAATTTTGCTCACGGCGCGCAGTATATGATGGGCGCATTCGTGGCATGGCTCCTACTAAACCGTGTTGGTGTAGGCTACTGGTGGGCTATATTGCTCGCTCCAATCCTTGTCGGCGCTTTCGGTGTCATTTGTGAGCGCGTACTCATCAGCAAACTGTATAAGCTTGATCATCTGTATGGGCTGTTGCTGACGTTCGGTATCGCTTTGGTCGTGCAAGGGCTGTTCCGCAACCAATTCGGCTCCTCGGGCCTGAGTTATGCCGTTCCAGCCCAACTCACCGGAGGTGCAAACCTTGGTTTCATGTTCGTTCCTTACTATCGCCTCTGGGTAATCGTTGTCTCGCTGGTCGTTTGTCTCGCGGTCTGGCTGTTGATCGATCGTACCAAGCTTGGATCATACCTGCGTGCAGCGACCGAAAATCCAGAATTGGTGGGCGCGTTCGGCATCAACGTTCCACTCTTAATTACCGCCACCTATGGATTGGGTGTCGCTCTAGCCGGTTTCGCTGGTGTTCTTGCTGCTCCGATCTTCTCCGTGAATCCCAATATGGGTGGAGACCTCATCATCATCGTGTTTGCCGTGGTCGTTATCGGCGGGATGGGTTCTATCCTTGGATCCGTCATGACGGGCTACGCGCTCGGCTTGGTCGAAGGCCTGACTAAGGTTTTCTATCCAGAAGCATCCTCGATCGTAATTTTTGTTGTCATGATCTTTATTCTGATGCTGAAACCCGCTGGCCTCTTTGGGAAGGAAATCTAATGACACCTTACGATATTCTCCCAAACGAAATGAAGGCCGGAAAGATGGACGCTGAGACCGGCTTCTCGACGCGGAAATTCCATGGCGCGTTGCTCATCGCTGCTATCTGCGTGCTCATCATCGCGCCAACCTTCATCTACCCCGTATTCCTTATGAAGGTGCTATGTTTCGCGCTGTTCGCTTGCGCCTTCAACCTATTGCTCGGGTACGGTGGAATGTTGTCCTTTGGACATGCTGCGTATTTTGGATCGGCAAGTTACGTGACCGGCTATGCCGCGAAGGCAATGGCTTTGCCACCCGAACTAGCGATCGTGACCGGGACATCCGCTGCTGCACTTCTGGGTCTCATTTTCGGGCTTATCTCGATAAGTAGGCGAGGTATCTATTTTTCGATGATCACGCTTGCGCTTGCGCAGATGATTTTTTTCTTTTGCTTGCAGGCAGAATTCACAGGCGGTGAAGATGGTCTCCAAAATATCCCCAGAGGTTATCTCTTTGGCTTCATTGACCTGGGCAGTGACACGGCGATGTATGCTACCGTGAGCACCGCCTTCATTGTTGCGCTGGTCCTGATCTACAGGATCATCCACTCCCCATTTGGTCAGACTTTGAAGGCCATCAGAGATAATGAGGCTCGAGCTATTTCCCTCGGATATCAGACCAACAAGTACAAGCTGTTGGTATTTGTTCTCTCAGCCTCCTTGGCTGGTCTGGCCGGCAGCATGAAAGCGATTGTGTTCCAGCTGGCATCCCTCACCGATGTCCACTGGTCAATGTCAGGAGAGGTCATCCTGATGAGTCTCATCGGAGGAATGGGAACGATTTTTGGGCCCTTCCTAGGCGCTATCGCCATCGTCTCAATGCAGAACTACCTGGCATCCCTGGGTGCGTGGGTGACGATCGTTCAGGGTGCAGTCTTCATAATCTGCGTTATGCTGTTTCGTGAGGGTATTGTAGGTTTGATCTCTCGCAAAATACGCAAGCCTCTGTGAGCGGCAGTGGAGAGCTTTTGTCTAAAGCACTACACCAAATTTGCACTACACGACATATTTTGTCTTGCTATGAAAATGCGCTAGGTTTAGGCAACTGCGAAAATAGAAGGCAAAGGATCATACATTGCAGAGTCAGGACGATGTTGAAGCAGCGGCTCGCGATATAGGGCGTCGAATTCGGGCTGTCCGAAACTCAAAGCATGTCACACTCACGGCTCTAGCTCAGGCCACAGGGCTTTCAGAGGGCTTCATCTCGAAACTCGAAAGAGGGCAAACATCCAGTTCGCTTGCAAATATTATTTCGATTGCTGGCGCACTGAAGATAGATACCTACGAGCTTTTCGCAGATGCTGTGCCGAGTGCGAAAGCTACAGAAATTGAGGTGCACCACCGAGCATCAGACAGCGCGTTTTCGCTGGTTGAGGGCACAGGATATAAATATCGTTTGCTAGCCGGTGCGCAGCCTCTCGACACGATGGAAGTCTTCCACCTGGTCTTCCCCGCCGAAAACGCAATGAAAACGCTGGTATCTCATCCCGGACAGGAACACTGCTTTGTGCTTTCAGGTGAGATCCGTTTCATAGTTGGTAAAGAAAGTCATCATCTCCGGCCTGGCGACGGGATCTATATTAATTCAGGGATTCCGCACCGCGCCGAGAATGTAGGTTTCGGCGAGGCACACGTGTTGATGACGGTAGTACGCCCGACGGATCTTTCCAGATCTTCCTCAAACCACGTCGATTGGTGGCATCTGTCTGAAGAGACCAGTCCTCAAGTCCGTGTCGCCAGTTCGAAGTAGAGGAGTTTCACAGCCACTTGGCTGCTGCGAAATATAGTAAAACCCGCCTCCCACCCCCACGGCGACAACAGCTTGCTTCTTCGATCAAACTCGCTCGTCTATGAACCGCTGCCGAGCTTTTAGGAGGTTACGCCCTTGAGCTCGGACGCCCCGGAATATGGCTTAGAATTGACTTTGAGAATCCACCGTCCACGCAGAGGTCTTGACCGGTGATGTAACTCGCAAGCGGGCTGATTAGGAACTCAATCGCATTCGCGATGTCTCGCGGCTCGCCGATCCTCGAAAGCGGGATCAAGCCCTCCCTTGCCTTCTTGATCTCTGGATCCGCGTACATCTTTTCGGTCATTGGCGTATGGGTCATTCCCGGGGACACCACGTTCGAGCGAATGCCATCCGGCGCCCACTCTAAAGCAAGAGTTTGCGCAAGCATCGTTAGAGCGGCTTTGGTTGGACTATAGGCGCCCGAACCTGCATGAGGCAGTTGGCCAGACATCGAAGATGTGAAGCATGCTGCGCCTCGGGTCTGCTTCAAATGCGGGTATGAGTATTTGGCTAATAGCCACGCCCCGCGAAGGTTGACCTCGAACATCCGGTCCCAGTCGGCGACCGAAAGATCACAGATATTTGCTGGGCTTGCGGTACCCGCATTTGCTACCAGAGCATCTAACCCTCCAAACGCAGACACCGTTGTTTCCACCAACCTCGGCGCCACTTCAACGTCGCCAAGGTCGCCAGACAATACAATGGCTTCGCTGCCTAACGCGCGTACCGCGCTTGCAACTTCATCCTGTCCTTCGGACGCGCCGTATCCACAAACAGCGATTTGTGCACGTTCACCTCTTGATGCTGCGGTTTCGGCAATGCGGATACACACCGCCGCGCCAATTCCACGACTTCCGCCACTTACCAAAGCTCTCATCATTTGCCTCCATTTTGACCGTCCCTTTCCATTTATGGAATTCATTTCCAAAACGCAACACAGTTCTAGGGATTATTAATCTGCCGATGTCGGGTGTAGCGCCCTCGTTTCCCTCTCCTTCCATAACCGAACAAACGGCGCCGCCTTGCCCAACTAGCAGGCGGCACGATGCGGGAACAGGACCATGCAACTACCGAGGACTGGCGACCGGATCGCAAGCGCCAGATGGCATTTCGACGACTAGCGACTTCAGGACATGAGGGACTGTAATCGCAATTTTGTTGACATCAAGCTGCAGCCGTGAGACTGATGGAACACTGTTCTATCGCGTACCGAACGTGCTACAAGTCGAGTCGGCGCTGCGAGGACCTACTCAATCACGGAATAAGAAGGATCAAAGGAATGCGCGAAGTCCCAGACGTTTTAGACATCGATTGGCCAGAAGCGCTGGGTCCATATGACCCTCATAGCCTCACAATTCAGGCGGATCCATTTGCTTATTTCAAATTCATGCGAGAGAGTGCGCCCGTAGTGAAGGCAAGTGTGCCTCAAGGTGATCTTTATCTTGTCGCGCGGTTTGCAGACGTTCAGAATGGGCTGCGCGATTTCAAGCGTTTCTCGTCTGCAGTTGTTAAGCAGCACAAGTTTCGGTTCATCACCATCATGGATGCTCCGGAACATACGCGGATGCGCAAGCTGGTCGCCTCGGCGTTCACGCCAAAGGCAATCTCGGTCTTCCAGGAAAATTTACAGGCAACGTTCGATAAATACTTTCTCCCGATATTGGCGCGTGGAGGCGGTGACATATGCCGTGAGTTCTCCGAACAAATGACGATGGGGACCATCTGTGCCTTTCTGGGATTTCCTCTTACAGACTTCGAACGGCTGCGCGAGCTGGCAGTGAAAACAGTCTTTTTCCAGGGCAGAGTGGCGCGTCACGCTCCAGGTTGCGACGGTGACGAAGAAGGATTTTTGGAACTGATCGAATTCCTGCGTGGGAAGCTGGAAGAAGCCCGCAGGGCCAAGAACGGAACGATTGTTGCAGCTTTCGCGGATCAGATTGAGCAAGGGCTCATCAGCGAAGAGGACACCTTACACTTCCTGGTCTTCATGTTTCTTGCGGGGTTCGATACAACCGCCATTTTGATTTCTAACGGTTTTCTGACGTTGGCGGAGCAGCCCCACCTTCTCGAGAGGTTGCGCAAGAATCCTGACGATGTCGCCCGTTTCGTGGAAGAACTAGCCCGCCACCGATCCGCGCCCCAGATGCTTGCAAGGATCACAACCGAAGACGTTGAGGTAGCGGGCTTCCGCATACCCGCAAATTCCCAGGTTAAACTACTCTCCGGCTCCGCAAACAGAGATGACGCGAAATTCCCTAACGGGGATACGTTCGACATGGACCGCGATCCGACTGGGCACCTCGGCTTTGGTTATGGTGTCCACACATGCTTGGGAATGTGGCTTGCCAGGTCTGAGGCGCGTATCGTGTACACCTCCCTAGCGAACCTCGTTTCCAAAGTCGAAGTGGCAAAGGAAATTCCAATCGTTCCTTACACCGGAGGCACGTTCCAGTTCACGGGCCTATCGTCGATGCACGTCAGGATCACGCCGTTAGACCAGAGTGCTGCCGCTTAGGAGCCGAATGGCCTGAACCAAACTGGGGTGCTGATATGGCGGATCCTTCAAAAGTCATCCCGCATGCTGGGGTGAAAGAGTTCACGATCACCGGATTGCTCGTTCCTCAGGACCACCTTCTAAGGCGGTCGCATCTCGGCTGTGGATGTATTTGTCGCTGATAAGGAAGCTCAGAAACAAGATGTCTACTCCTTTCGAATCGATAAACGTCCCGCTCCCGCCGTACTCTCACGAGCTTAACTGGCCGAAAGGTCTTGCACCCTATCGGCTGATCGATGCAGACGGAGCGCAGGGAGAGCCCTACGCACATTATGCATGGCTACGGGAAAATGCTCCCGTTATGCGCGTGAAGCACGGAGAGCTGGATGTTTGGATCGTGACACGTCACGACGACGTTCGGGCTGCACTGCGCAAACCGAAACTGTTTCAGTCCCAGGTCACGGATAATCGGGAACTCGCATTCATCACCGCCATGGATAATCCAGATCATGCGCGCTTAAGACAAGTAGTCGCCTCTGCATTTACGCCGAAAGTCGTTGCGTCCGTGGAAGGCCAGGTGCGGGAGACTGCATCGAAGCTGCTCGACGACATGATCGGCGCAGGCGGCGGAGAGGTGGTCAGTTCGCTGGCGCGTCCGCTCACATTGACGACAATCAGCAACCTTGTCGGGCTTCCGGTTCATGACTTTCACCAGGTGAATCACTGGTGTGAGCAAACCTTTGTGTATTTCGCGCGCTTGGCAAGGAACGCGCCCGGCAGCGAAAACGACGAAAAAGACGCCCGCGAATTTTTCCAATATGTGAACGGGCACTTGCGTCGCTTGCACAAAGAAGGAAGCTCGTCCGTTGGCGGATCGCTGGCAAGAGCGTGGCTAGATGACGGTACCATATCGGAAAAAGAGGCAACCGAACTTTGCGCGTTCGTGTTCATCGCCGGCTTTGAGACAAGTACCCGTTTGATAGCCAGTAGTTTTCTGGAGCTCCAACATAACCCCCTCCTTCTGGAGAAACTTCGAGTAGATCCGGATGCCCCGCGCCGCTTCGTAGAAGAACTCGTTCGAATGCGTGGGCCGACCCATCGCTCTGTTAGACGAACAACAGAGGATGCCGAAATAGGTGGGTATCTTGCCCCTCGCCATACCCTCGTTCGGCTCATGATCGCATCCGCAAATCGCGATCACTTGGTCTGGCTCGACGGCGATACATTCAATATTGATCGTGATGCTACTGACCATTTCGGCTTCGGTTACGGGATCCACGGATGTCTCGGGGCACCGCTCGCACGGCTCGAAATGCGTACCCTCTCGCGGCTCTTTGGCCAGAAGCTCAAACAAGTGACCTTCGACCCAGACCGCGACCTCGTGTTTCTCAAGGGCAATAGCATGATCAACGGCCCCGAAACCCTTCGCATCGATATCAAACCGCTAAATGAAAGTGCGTTATGCCCAGTTCACCAGTAGTCATAATTGGTGCCGGACATGCTGGTGTCCGGCTTGCTGCAGCTCTACGGACTGCAACGCCCGCGCCCAACGTCGTTCTCCTTGATCAGGATGAGGCCTTTCCCTACGAGCGACCGCCTCTATCGAAGGAAATGCTTAAAGAGGGCCCGGATGCCATTGTTAAATTGTACAAGGACGAATTTTACGCCGAGCAGGGGATAGATCTCATGCGCGGATGCGTCGCGACGAGTATCAATCGCCGCTTGCGGAATGTTGAACTCGCCGATGGGCGTCAGATACCTTACAGCCGGGTGGTTATGGCGACCGGCGCACGAGCGCGCAAGCTACCGGTGCCAGGTGCATCGCTAAATGGTGTCTACATGCTGCGGACATTGGCTGACGCACTGGACATACATCGTGCGATCTCCCAATCCATGCGCGTCGTCGTGATCGGGGGAGGTTACATCGGGCTCGAAGTTGCGGCGGCTGCAGCTGCGGCCGAGCGAGATGTCACGATAATTGAAGCGCAGGATCGCCTTATGAAGCGTGTGACGGGAGAGCATGTTTCCCGCCATTTCGAGTATCTGCACCGGTTGCACAACGTGAAGATTCTCTTGCAAACAGGCGTCGCCGAGCTGCAGGGCGCAGACGGCGTCGAGCGAGTGATCGCACAAGATGGCTCGGTACATCCGGCTGACCTTGTGGTTGTCGGTATAGGTGTGCAGCCTAACGATGAAATCGCGAGGGCGAGTGGGTTAGCCTGTGAGGACGGCGTTCTGGTGAACGCACAGTTTCGGACTGAAGATCCAGATGTGTACGCAATCGGTGACGTTGCGCGTTCTCCAAACGAGGAGGGGACGGGATCACTTAGGCTGGAAAGCGTTCAAAACGCGAGCGCCCAGGCGATCGCCGTCGCCGACGATATTCTGGGAAACCGATCAGTCAAGCACGAGGTGCCTTGGTTCTGGACAACACAGTATGGGGTGCGTTTGCAAACGGCGGGCCTCTTGCATGGGCACGATCAAGCAGTTGTTCGCGGCAGCGTGGAGTCTGGCCGTTTCGCGGTGCTCTATCTCAAGGAAAATCGTCTTATTGCTATCGACAACGTCGGGACGCTCAAAGACTTCATGATCGGCAAGAAGCTCATCGCGTCTCGCGCGATATTGGAGATCGAGAAGGCCGTAGAGCCGGACATCAAGCTGACTGACGCTGTCACCGCGTTCGATGAAACCCACGGACATCTTCAAGAAGGATCAGTCAAATGAATGCCACGCACGCACAGGCTACGGACAGCCGGGCACAGTCCGGCCATATCAGGGTCAAGGATCGAGAAGGTGCTTACCACGATGTCGAATGGCAACAAGGCCAGTCTTTGATGGAGGCGTTAAGGGATCATGGCTTGCCCGTTCTGGCCTCGTGTGGAGGCGTGGCCGCATGCGCAACCTGTCATGTCCACCTCGACCCGGAGATTGCCACCAAGCTCGGTGAGCGCAGCGAGGACGAAGAAGAACTCTTAGAGGGTAGCGATGCCTTCGACCCGGATCGATCACGATTGTCCTGTCAGGTGTTGGACCTGTCAGTGCTCGGTGAAGCCGAGGTCGAGTTGGCACCTGAAGATAGCTAACGCGGTTCAGCTGTGACAGCTCGCCGTAAGGGTATCAGCGGGTGTCTGGTCGACTCGCAACGGCGCGCGTGTCGTTCCCGATCATTGCTGCGGGGCCATGAAAGAGGATGCTGGTGGGACGGCTGGTTTCGGGATCGCGATCATGTGAGGAGTGAAATAACTGGGGGTCGGGTCTTCTTCAGGAGTGCAGACACACTCACGAGAGCTTTCCACGAATTTTAATAATGCCGAAGATATTGTCAGCGACCTGACCTCTCAAGAGTCAGTCTGCCACGTGTGGTGTTTCTAAAGCTGCAGCCATCTTCAAATAGCCATTGACATTGAAGATCGTGGGCTATGATTAGATGTCTCACCACCACTCGAGGACCTCATGCCACTTGGTGATTTTGTCGATCGCGTCATGGAAATAATCGAGCTGCTCGCTGATAAGCCTGCAGGCATGAAACTGAGTGAGATCGCTCAGCAGCTCGACATGCCGAAAAGCGCTGCCCATCGGCTGCTTAACTCCCTCTGCCAACGGGGCTTTGTCGTTCAAGATGAGATGAGCCAGCGTTACTGCATGACGGTGAAACTAGCAGCGGTCGGCCTTCGCTTCCTCAGTGCCTCTGGCACTTCAGATATCTGCCAGCCCTCCCTTGATCGGCTCGCTAGACATACTGGAGAACTGGTCCGTCTTGCGGTCGTGCATGATGACGGATTGCTGTGGATCGCGAAGGCGCAAGGATCTTCTTCTCCGCTTCGATATGACCCCTACCTCGGAAATCCGGTAGACCTTCACTCAACTTCGGTAGGTAAGGCTTGGCTGGTAACTTTGGATGAAGAGGTGGCCGTAGCGCTCGTCAACTCCAAAGGCTTCAAAACTACGGTGGGCAGCGGAAGGCCTATAGCTCACGACGAGGCCAGCCTTCGGGCCGAGCTTGAGGTCACCCGGAAGCGTGGCTACGGGGTGTCGATAGAGGAGGGCGAACTCGGCACAAGTGCGATGGCCCAAGCAATTTTGGTGGGGCGGGATCGCGCCGCCGTCGGAGTTATAAGCATCGCGGGACCGGCAGCTCGGCTCACGCGAGAGCGGATGGAAGAGTTCGCCCCCGTTCTCGACGCGATAGCTGTTGAAATTGCCGAGCTTTGGCCCGCACGGCAGGTCGTTAATCTGGTTAATGGCAATAAGCGCGACAGTGTTGCAAACGGCTGAGCGCGTCTGGCACTGAAAGTATCACAGCCCCACGACCGGACAATCTAACGGGTTCCTGCACGAGGCGAGCATCTGCCGCTCAGGTGGCCTGCATATGCTCTGGCACGAAGATGACTCTGCAAGGCCACTAGCTTGACGCTCAGGTTTGACGGCGTAGGCAGCGTGGACGCTAGCTCTGCGAGCTGGGCCTTCCTGGAATATGGCTGAGGATAGACTTAGAAAAGCCCCCATCCACGCAGAGATCCTGGCCAGTCACAAACGCCGCATTGGGTCCCATCAAGAACTCGATGGCGTTGGCGACATCCTCGGGCTCGCCAATCCTGGAGAGCGGGATGATGTCTTCTCTCGCCTTTTTCAATGTCGCATTGGCATACATTTTTTCAGTCATTGGAGTGCGCGTCATGCCGGGCGATATAACATTTACCCGTATGCCGTCTGCCGCCCATTCCAGCGCAAGCGTCTGCGCCAACATGGTCAGCGCGGCCTTGGCGGGACTGTAGGCGCCTGATCCAGCGTGAGGCAGCTGGCCTGACATCGAGGAGACGAAACACGCGGCACCGCGGCTCTCCTTTAGATAGGGATAGCAGCTTTTTGCGAGCAACCAAGGACCCCGAAGGTTGACGGCAAGCATGTGATCCCAATCAGCAACCGACAACTCGGATAGGCTCCCGGGGCTCGCAATCCCAGAATTGGCTACCAGTCCGTCCAGACCGCCAAATTCCGCCACCGCAGCCGCCACAAGCGCCGCTGGTACCTCGGGCTCACCCACGTCTCCTGACAGAAGGATTGCCTGCCCGCCGATCGCACGAACCGAATGTGCAACGTCCTCTTGTTGTTGGGACAACCCATGACCGCATATTGCGATTTGAGGACGCTCGCCTCTTGATGCTGCGGCTTGCGCAATACGGATACATACAGCTGCGCCGATTCCACGGCTTCCTCCGCTGACCAAGACTCTCATAGAACCAACTCCTGTTGCAAATTCGGTTATGAGATCTGTCTCAAACAGATCTGTGGTTCTTCATCCAGCGGGATTCAAGCGATCTGCTTGCCGTGGCCAACCCAGCGATCTTAGACCGGACACAATGGTGGTTCGCCATGGCTACACCTAGATGTTCCAGCCTCTTTTCTTAAGCTCCTCAACTCCATCGTTGATTTCTTGGAGAGGTTCTTCTTCACGAATGATCTCAAGGACGACGTCATCAACACTGAACACTGAAGCCACGGCCCGCCCCAAAGCTTCAAAATCTACTATCCCCGTGCCTATCGGATCATGTCCCCACACGTCCGTACCCGTGTCGGAAATATGCACGAGACTAATGTGTGAGTGATGCGCCAAAAGACTGGCAACTGGATCCTCGCCTATGTAAGCGGCGTTCGCGACGTCGTAGACAATGCTGAGATCCTTATCTCCGATATCATCTAAGAGATCGACCAACTCTCCGATCGTCGGCCTGAAGCAATATGGGGTATTCTCCATAAGTAACCGCACACCCGCTTGCTTTGCGACCGGCAGAAGTGCGTCCATACTTTCAGAGAACCAGCCCAGGGCCTGTGGAATCGTTGGTGAAATCATTGGACGCCGCGTCCCTGGAGAGATCACAACGTCGGCAACACCCCAATCGACTGCAAGTTGAATGACATCCTTGATATGGTCTGTGCTTTTGCGCCTCATATTGGCAGCGGGGCTGGCGAGGTTGATATCGTATCCACCAGCATTTAGCGACCGGACACTTGCCCCGTGATCCTGCAGTTGCTTTCTCGCATCCGAGCGCGAACTTGCCGACATCTCGTCCGGCCAGCAGTGTGGGGAGCTCACGGGAACTTCAAAGACCTTGAAGCCATGCTGGGCAAGTTCTGCCATTGCCTCAATTGCAGTGGACTTCCAGAGGTATGAGAAAGTATTGATGATCATCGGTGCCTCCTGGCCGCGTCAAACGCGACATCTATTTTTTTCCCGAAAAACGGTTATTTTCGTCGCGCACTCCCCGCGACTGTCTGACGATGCTGGTTCTGGGAGAATGTCCCGATCATCCGGGCCAGCGAAGTTTGTTGAGATAGTTTGCGCTTTCCAGAAGCGCTTTGTCAGGATCAGCTGAAACAACTTCGAAAATTGAGGGTCCGTTATATCCTATGCGCTTTAGAGCCTCGGCAACGGGTTCGAACAACACTTCGCCTCCTCCGATTGGATCATGACGAAAATCGTCCAGCGGCGTATCCGCGAGGTAGATTGCTGAGAGGTGCTCCTTGATTAGCGAAATTGCCTCTACCGCCGGGTCACGCCCGAAGGCGGCATTCGCAAGGTCATAGCCCAACCCAACGTTCGGCCATCCGTAACGATCGAAAAAGGCTAATAGGTCGGCTCCCTTGTATAGCCACGACAGTGGATGGTTCTTAACGATCAGCTTGACCTGCAGTTCAGCTGCGCGTGGCACCAATATATCGAGGGAGTATTGGAAACCCTCGGTGAGCTTTTCGATACTCGTCGGGAAAACAGGATTTGACTTTCCTGGGTTGACCACGACACCAAATGCGCCCCAGTCCGCCGCTAGTTCCAGTGCAGAGGCAACAATACGGCACGAGTAGTCGCGGCATTCGGGAGTAACAGCTGCAAGATTAAGATCGAGATTTGGCTGGTTAAGGGTTTCGATGCGTATTTTTCGTTCTTCCAGAAGACTTCCGACCGCCTTGCGCTCGGCTGCTGTAGAAGTACTCGGCCAGAAATGCCCTGGGATCAGCATCATCTCGAAGCTGGAAAATCCCACATCAGAAAGATGTTGTAAGCACTCCAAAGCGGTGTAACGGTCCGTATAGGAATAGGTGTTGACGGTATAAGGAGCGTTCGGCTGCGTCATGTCGGATTCCTTTGGGCATGTTGGATGGGCCTACGTCAATGCGAAGTGCATCGCAGTTTCGTTGCCTAGTAGAATGGAAACGTCGCCCGGCCTGGGAACCTCGATTGCACCGCAGAGGCTCCCCGTCGTGATAATCGAGCCTGCTCTCAGCGTCGTTGCTGGCCTTGAGTGATTGTTCGCGTAATCCCAGAGCCAAGTAAGTGGGTCTTTGGTCGGGTGTTGTCCGGCAGCGTCGAAGGCGATTTTGCCATTGAGCCGAAGCTTCAAAGAGTTGCTCGAGTCGGGCTGAAGGACTGCTAGGGGCAGGGCTGGCCCTCGCACGTACCCCACGTTTCCTAAGCGATCTGCCAGGAAGGCGGGGAAGGAGATGGTACCGCCTTCCGAGATGCCGCTCCAAACCAGTTCAGCGCCAAGGTAAGCGTTGGAAATCGCGGCCTCGATGTCGGCCCGTTCATAGGAAGTATCCTTGCGAACAGGCAAAGCCTCGCAGAGCTGAACTGCAACTTCTACCTCGATTTTGATCCCCCTCCGCCAAGGAAGCATCGCACGCGGAAGATTATCCAGATAGGGATGAAGCGGAGCGGCGACGGGGTCGCCGCCAGGCGATTTTGCTACTTTCCAGGCGTTGAAGTCTGCCCCTTCGAGCTCCGACAACTGGCTCTGTACATCGATCGCATCTTGAAGCGCTACCGGCACGGACACGAGCTCGCCTGTCGCTACCTGGCTTCCGGCACGACGGAGGCTGTATAGCTGTTGAGCCAATGCATGTACGTCAGGAGTAGCTACCATAGAAGTCATGTCCGTCTCTTAGTCATTTTGGCGGTATCCGGACGATCAAGGCATCCGATCGTTCGACGACCAGTGCCTTGAACGAAGGCGTGCTCGGCTACATATGCTGCTCAGAGCAAAATGCGCCGACCACTACCCTTAGGACGCCTGCTTGATACGCTCGCGAAACCTCTCCGTCCCCTGCTGGATATGGTCCAGAAGATCCATGACCGCCCAGTGTCGCTCGGCGATGTCATAGTCCGTCACACGAGAATGGATGCTGTCAAAGGTGCCAAGGCGCTTGTGCCAGACCTTGGCAAGACCCGGATAGCCCATCGGCTCGGCCATCGCAGCCAGTGCCAGGAAGATTTCGAGTTCGCGGCGCAGATCGCTGTCTTCCGAAGCGTGTTTGTAAAGCCAAGCGTAGAGGTCGGGGTGGATGTTGGTGAAGACGCCAGAGAAGCCCTTCGAACCCGCCCGCATGGCGGCTGCGGCAATAGCTGCATTGGCGTTGACGATAGCAAAGCCGGAATCGCCGGAGAGCGCGACGCGTCGCTTGACCGTTTCGAGGTCGCACGAGACATCCTTCAGCGTTACGAAGCGGCCGGTGTCGCGGCACAGTTTGAACTCGTCATCGCTCAAAAGACGGCGATAGGGAGCTGGGCATTCGTATAGACCGAGGGCAAGGTCGGCGGGCAGCCAGCGTAAGATGGCATCGAGGCTGGAGCGAAATGGTTCGGTTCCTTCGTTCCGTCTGTCGAGCCTGTTGCTGACCAGGATAAGCGCATCGATGCCTGTTCCGGCCATCGCCACCAGTTCGGCGCGCTGGTCATCGCGGCTGTCGCTGATGTGTCCCGACGAGATCACCCGTACGCGTCCGGCAGCAAACGAGACAACTTTTTTTGAGAGCTCAACTCGCTCTTCCAGCGACAACTTCTGCATCTCGCTCGACTGGCAGACCGCAAAGAGTGTGTCGGCGCCATTGGCGATATACCACTCCACCAGCCGCTCCAGACCTTCCCAATCGATCCGGTTATCCGGCGTGAACGGGGTAAGCATGACGGGGACGATACCCTGGGCTTGGATCTTCATGATGTGCTCTTTCTCTGTTTCTTAGATTGTCAAAGCGCGCTTCCTGCCGGCAGACCTGCCGCAAAACCCGCCATCAGGCGAATTTGCGCGAGCAGCATGTCATTGCCGTCAGACACCGTTGCGCCGGCTGCCTTCGCAGCGCGTAATAATGCCGTTTCCTCGCTTAAGCTGGCGATATCGGCGATGAGCATGTCAGGCCGGATCGCAGAAGCCGGCATAGGAAATACGCTATCCCCCTTGACACCGATCGGGGACGCGTTGATGACGATGTCGTAGTCCCGATCTGCCGACCCATCTGCCGCAGCCGCGCACTCTTCACCACGGAAATTGTTGACCATTGCCACAGTGAAGGCGATGGATTCTGCCGAGAGATCCATGAGATCGATCTTGGCAACACCTTCCTCAGCAAGTGCAAACGCGATCGTGCGGCCAGCTCCACCTGCTCCAACAATCAGCACACGAGCGCCGCGCAATCGCGACTTTGCTTCACCAAGACCGTCAACAAACCCTATGCCATCGAATAGCGCACCGTGCATCTGCCCGTCCTCTGCGCGCTGGACGCAGTTGACAGCACCTACAGCCTTCGCCGTTGGCGTAAGCGTTGAACACCTCTTGGCCGCCGCGACCTTGTGAGGGATCGTGGTGCTGATACCGCAGAGATTGGGAATGGCAGAAAATATATCCCAGGCTGCCGCGAAATGTTCAGCGGATATCTGGAAGGGAACGGCGTAAATGTTGACGCCAGCGGCGGCGAAGATGGGGTTGATCAGGCGCGGCGTTTGGACCTGATGGATTGGATCGCCGAACACGGCGTAGACACGCGAGTTGCCGTCTAAGTTAGGGATATTGACTCGCATGAGCTCAATCCACACTGAACAGGTTACGGCAGCGATCGATCGCGATATCCATCACCTCCGCCGGGTCGCGAGACCACCAATCTGTTGAGAAGATCTCCACCTCAACTGCTCCATCATACCCGGCGCGTCGCATCATCGAGTGGATACCGCGCAGGTCTATGATCCCGTCACCCATCATGCCCCGATCGGTCAGGACATGACGGGTAGGGATGAGCCAGTCGTTGACATGAAACCCAAAGAGCCGGCCGGCGTTGCCCGCTCGCGCGATTTCGGCTGGCAGTCGCTCGTCCCACCAGCAATGATAGACATCGACGACCACTCCGATGCCTGGTCCTAGCGCTTCACATAGAGAATTTGCGTGGGAGAGACTTGAGATGACGCTGCGGTCGCCGGTGACCATGGGATGGAGTGGCTCAATGGCGAGTTTCACTCCGATCTTTCGAGCGCTGTCGAGGACCTTGCCAATTGTATCCTCAATCCTTCGTCTTGCTGAGACTAAGTCCTTTTCATTGTCTCGCAAGCCTCCGGTAAACAGGAAGACGTGGTCAGCCTCAAATCTCGACGCCCGCTCGAGTTCCGCCTCAACCAAGTCAAATGAGTAGGCGTTCAACGGCCCAACTCGATTATATCCCGAGACAGTCATTCCAAAATCTTGCAAGACAGATAGAGCGACTTTTTCGCCAACCTTGGCAATCTCGTCTCCCCAAATGGAAACGGTCTGAAGTCCCCGCTCCGAGCAGAGGCGAAGATAGGTCAACATATCTGCTCTCTCACGCACTGTGGCGTGGTTGAAGACAATGTTCGTCATCGGCCCCTCTGTCTTTCGGTATCGGTGGTTCTGGACCGCCATCTGGTCGTGAGCGCGGCATCAGGATGTTGCTGGTTTCGCCGAAGGAGGAAGGTTGTTACTTCCCAAGCTGCCTGCACGGCACTACCTACAAAGCCTTTCCTGGGTAGCGACGAACCTCCGGAGCCAGCCATGGCAAAACGTAGCCACGGTCGGCTTCTTCGATGAGCGAACCCGGCGGAACAAGCGCGTCAATCGCGTCAAGCGTGCCGGACTGCAGAATCGTGTCAAAACCGGCTTCCATGCTCTTGAACTGTTCCAGCGTGCGAGGACCCAAAATCACGGACGTCACAGCGGCGTGCGCAAGTGGGAACGCCAGAGCCATGTGCATAAGAGAAACATTTGCCTCTGTTGCAACGCGCTCAAGTTCTTGAAGCAGTTCCAGCTTGCGTCTGTTGCCCTCGCGTTGCATGTCGAAGCGGGTTTGCAGGATTGGGTAGTGCTGTCCCCACTGTCCTTTTACGCGCTCGGCTCTCGATCCTGACGGCACTGAGCCATCCGCTTTGTACTTGCCAGTCAACCAGCCGCCGTTCATTGGGCTCCATGCGGTGAAACCCATCCGGTAATGTTGAACGGCGGGGAGCGTCTCCCTCTCCACGGCACGCTGAAAAATCGAGTAGGGCGAGCTTTCGTTGATAAACCGCGTTGTCTTATTCAATCGACTTACGGACTGCGCCTCTGCCAGATACCAACTCGGCAGCGTCGAACAGCCGATATACCGAACCTTGCCCTGGGTCACGAGATCGTCGAGAGCACCTAGTGTTTCATCAAGATCGGTCTGAAGATCGGGCCGATGCATTTGGTAGAGATCGATGTGATCGGTGTTCAGTCTTCGCAGGCTATTTTCGACCTGTTTCATAATCCAATAGCGCGACGCACCCTGCTCGTTGCGTCCTTCACCGGCCGTCAAACGAAATTTGGTCGCAAGCACCACTTTGTCTCGACGACCTGCAATCGCTTTACCGACGATCTCTTCGGCCTCCCCATGGGAGTAGGTGTCAGCGGTGTCGATAAAGTTGATGCCGCGATCCAAAGCGCAGTGCAGGATGTCTATGCACTCTTTCTCGTCAGTGTTCCCATCCGTTCCGTAGCTCATGGTGCCAAGCATGTACTCGCTGACCTGAACTCCGGTTCTTCCGAGATTACGATATCTCATGGCGGACGCCTTTCAACAGTTTGAAGATGGCTCATTGGCCCATGGTTCGCGCGCACGATCTCAGATCGTAGGCACAGCAATACCCGTCGGCCTTTCAGCCGTCGTTGAGCGAGAATTGAGGCCGCCCGATCCTATGATTTCTGTCGTCGATGTTCCGAGTGACGTCTGTCTATGGTCGTCTCGGAAAGGAACTGGATGGCGGTGACTAATTCCGCCATCCGGCCTTGTTACGAGGAGGCTGGCTTACTGTGCCTTCGCAAGTGCTGCATCATACCGTTTGATCAACTCGTCGTAAGCATCAGCCGGCGATCCGTCCTTCAGGACCATTCTTTGGAAAGCTTCGCCCAGGATAGTGTGATAGTTGGTGATGATCGGGGTGTAGGTCATAGCCTGACCCCGCTGGATTACCAGCTCAGACCACTTCTTCTGGTCTTTACCTGCGTCGCTCTGGAAGTATGGCGCATTGTATGCTGACTTACGTGATACGACTTCGCCGCCCTCGGCCGCGAGAGCCTGCGCCTCAGGTGAGACCATATACTTTACAAAGTTCCAGGCAGCTTCTTGATTGGCGGATTTCTTATTAATCCCAATATTATAGCTGTAGACAGTCTGTTTGTCGTTGGCCGAATAAGCGGGGGCCGGAGCCCAAGCTAGATCGTCACCGCCAAGTTGGCTCTGAACCGTCTTGTAGCGATAGAGTCCGAACACCGCTGACGCTGCACCACCGGATCGGAGCGCGTCATGCAATTCATTGAAGCCCATCTGCGCGCTGCGCAGCGGCGTTACGTTGCACTTCGTGTAGAAGCCTTTGATCGTCTCTGCCGCCTTGATGAACGATTCCTTCGAGAAGGCAATCTTGCCTTCAGTGGTGAAGTATTGACCACCCTGTTCAGGCAGCATCGTGCTTAGGAAGAATTCTCCGAGCGCCTGGGCGCCACCGAGACCGCCGGTTGCCCCAAGTGGAACGGCGAATGGGATCGTCTCCGATTGACCAAATTTGGCGCCCATCGCACACACTTCGTCCCAGGTCGTCGGCGGCTTGATACCAGCTTTCTCATACATGCTCTTGCGATAGAACAGTATCGGAATACGAAAATCCTGCGGAATAACAAAAAGCTTCCCGTTAATTTTTGCGCTTGAAAGAGGCAGGAGCCAGTCGTCATCCGGAATGGCCTCCTTCTTAACCAAATCATCCAGCTGGAGAAGATTTCCAGTGGCGACGAATTCTGGAACACCTTGTCCAGTCACTCGGATTACGTCGGGCGTCAGGCTACCCGACTTAATCGCACGGGCTGCTGTTGCCCCGGTCGAATCGACAAGCACCTCAATCTTGATATCGGGGTTTTTGGCCTGAAACGCGTCGATCATCTTGGTTTGAGCGACAGATCGGGGATCCTTCGTATTGTTCGGATCCAGGAATGATTGGTAGACGAGCTTAGTGCTCTGAGCGAAGGCTTGTGGAGCAGCGAAAGCAAAGACTGCGGTAGTTAATGCGAGCGCAGCGGATGATTTCAGAAACTTACGTTTTGATAGAGTATGCATGCGTCTTCCTCCCAGTTTGAAGTGTGTGGATTTGTTTAGTTCATTAGCCCTTCACGGCGCCGGCAGTCAGGCCGGAGATGAACCACTTTTGAACGAAGCCAAACATGAAGATCACCGGTGATGATGCGACCATCACGAAGGCCAGCATGTATGACCAAGAAATGCCGACGGCGTCGAAAACCTGATTGACGAGGGCCACCTGCAGGGTCCTTTTTGCGACCTCGGGTGCGAAAACCGCTACCGTGATGTAGTCGTTCCAGGTGGTCACGATGCCTATTGTCGCGACGGCTGCTAGGCCGGGACGGATGAGCGGCAGGATCAGAGTCCAGATGATCTGAAACCGGGAGGCGCCATCGATCATAGCGGAGTCCTCGATCTCAATTGGAACTGCCTCGACGAAATTGGCGATGAACCAGACTGTCTGCGGAATAATCCGGGCAGAAAGGATGATCGTCACCACGATACCGCTGTTAAGCAAGCCGATTTGTTCAAGCAGGTAATATGTGGGAACCAGCAGCGCCACTCCCGGCACCATCGAGGTTCCAAGTATCATCAGCATCAAGGTCCGCTTACCTCTGAAAGAAAAGCGGGCGGCGGCATAACCTCCGGGAATACCTACGAGGAGGGCGATGATGACGGCACCAACGGAATAGGCAACCGAGTTCCAAAGGTCGTTGAGGAAAGCTGCGTCCTGGAAGACTTTGATATAGTTATCTAGCGTTGGTGACGTTGGCCAAAGAGTAGGCGGAATAACCACTGCTTCGACTTCTGTCTTGAAAGATGTCGCAAAAGCCCAAAGCACTGGTCCGAGAACGATAATCGCGACAATCAGTGATCCCAGGATCGCGGGTATCTGTCCGTTTGCTCGGTTTGAGAGAGCGTTACTCATATCTGATCCTATCCGGTAGCGCGGCCGGTCAGCCTGCTGTAAAGAGCACCGAGGGCAACATTGATGATAAGGACGACAATCGAGACAACTGCAGTCGGTCCGATGTTGACCGCCTGAACGGTTCCGCGGAAAGCCTCGAAACTAAGCGTGGTCGTCGAGCCCAATGGTCCTCCGCCAGTCATGACAATGATCAGCGTCATCAAGGTCAAGTACATGATAGAAAGCGTCAGCGCCGTGCTTCCTAAGGTGGGGAGGATTTCCGTGAGCGTGACGTAACGGAACTTCACGAACGCGCCGCCGCCGTCGATCTCGACCGCTTCATAAAGTTCTTTCGGAATGGACTGCATGGCCGCTGTCGCCATCACCATGACATAGGGAAACGACCACCAAGCTGTGACGATAATGATGAGGGGCAATGCCATCCCTGGATCCCCCAGCATCAGCCCCGGATCGATACCTAACTTCTGGATCACGAAGGGTACGGGCCCAAACGACGGGTTGAGGAGCCAGAGCCAAATACTGCCGACGACCGACATGGACAGCGTCCAAGGGAAAAGGATGAATACCCTCAACGCGGAGCCGGTAACGCCGGCGCGGTTCAAAACGAGCGCCGAGCCCAGGCCAAGGATCATGGCGCCGGCCAGCGATCCTCCAAGATAGGTGAGAGATATGATCGTTGTGTCCCAAAACTCGGATGAGCGGAGCACTTCGACGTAATTGCCGAGGCCGTTGAAGCCAACGAGTTCGTAATATTTTGTTTTCTGAAAACTCAACCAGAACACAAAGATCGTCGGGTAGAGCGTCACAAGAAAAAGGATCAGGATCGCAGGCGTAAACCAGAGAAAGGGAGCCCAACTGAAGCGGTTAGGGTTTTCAGTGGCGTCCTCGACGTTGCTCGCTAGGTGCCCTGCGCCTTGATTGGTGCTGACTTGCAGCGGTGGTATCGACATTTGGTTAATTCCCCTGTGGCCACATCAGACAGAGCGGGCGGCGTCCCGTCATCAGGACAAGCGCCTGCCCGTGCTCTCGCTGAAAAGGTGGACGCGTGAAAGATCCGGAGCCACCGTAATGATCTCGCCAACCTTCGGGAGAACGCGATCTCGGAATATGCAGACGATGGTATGAGCGCCATGCCGAGCGATGATCTGGGTTTCGGAGCCGGTCGGTTCGACGACTGTCACGGTGAGGGGTAGTCCCTCGTCACTGATCGTAAGATGCTCCGGACGCACGCCGTAGATGACTTTTTCGGTGATATCGGCCACGCCTGCTGGCAGAGGCAGTCTGTGTCCATCCTCTAGAACGAACCGACCTTCCTCCACTCGGCCGTTGAGAAAATTCATCGACGGAGATCCGATAAATCCAGCAACAAAGACGTTAGCGGGGTAGTCATACAGTTCGAGCGGTGCACCGACTTGCTCGACATAGCCGTCGTGCATGACAACGATCTTATCGGCCATCGTCATCGCTTCGACCTGATCATGGGTCACATACACGGTCGTCGTTTTTAGCCGCTGATGCAGTTCCTTGATCTCGGCACGCATTTGTACCCGCAGTTTCGCGTCGAGGTTCGAGAGGGGCTCATCGAAAAGGAATACCTGCGGATCGCGAACGATCGCGCGACCCATCGCCACGCGCTGACGCTGGCCGCCCGAGAGTTCGCGAGGGTAGCGATCAAGGAGCTTCGTGAGACTGAGGATCTCAGCGGCGCGTTGAACGCGGGTCTCTCGTTCTTCCCGCGGTGCCTTTTTGAGCTTCAGCGAGAAGCCCATGTTTTCCGCGACGGTCATATGCGGATAAAGGGCATAATTCTGGAAGACCATAGCGATGTCTCGGGCCTTCGGAGGTACGTCGTTAACGGTGCGCCCGCCGATCTGAATTTCGCCGCCCGTGATATTTTCGAGGCCTGCGATCATCCGCAATAGAGTCGATTTTCCGCAGCCCGAGGGTCCGACGAGGGTTACAAACTCCCCTTCGTTGATATCGACAGACACGCCATGAAGAACGGGGACGGCGCCGTAAGCTTTGCGAACGGACTTCAGCTCAACGTTAGCCAACTATTTCCTCCTACTGGCCACATAAGCGGCCACTTGACCCAGTGCGATCTCCCCGATCGCTATCGGAACGTTATTCCACTAAGAAGGACGAGTGTCAACAGACCTTGGCACTTACGACCACACACTAAGGGTTAGGAAAGATGTTTAGATAATGTTGCCAACAACTTGGGTGGATTTCGAAGGACTCGCCTGCGGACTCGGTGATGCGATCCGATAGGGCCATAGCTCAGAAAGTTCCTGGGCAGTTGCCTTCACCTGCTCCGCTAACTGAGGCAGAACGAGTGGTGAAAAGTGGTGGATCGGTCCAGCTATGCTCACCGTTCCGACAACTTGACTACCAACGCGAATGACAGAGGCGACAGCAGCGACTCCGGCTTCGGCTTCTTCGATAGCCGTTGCCCATCCCCGTTCTTCGGTCTCGTCCAAAGCCGCAGAAAATGTCTGCCTGGAAGTAATAACCCGCGGCCCGCCAAGGTCTGTGCGTCCCAGTCCGCTCGCTACGGCCCTGGCCAACGCTTCATCGCGATCCAGCGTCGAAAGCCATGCTTTTCCGTTGGCTGTCGTATGCAATGGCACTTTTGCGACGAGCTCCGGCTGGTAGATCAAACCGGATCGCATGCCTTGTGAATGGGAAATCCATGTCAAGCCATCGGAATCCAGGATCGCAATCCTGCCAAGGCCTTTGGTATTGCTTGCCAATCTGTCCAGAATCGGTTGGCAGATGTCAGGGATCCGCGTTCCAGCCAACAGGCGCTGCCCCATCACGGCGAGGCGCAACGAAAGCCGGTAGAACCCGTTGTCGGGATCCTGCTCGGCCCACCCTAACTCACATAGGCTGTTGAGCAGGCGATGCGCTGCGCTCTTTGGGACATCCAACCGGCGACTAATTTCGCCGAGCGAGAGCCCGCTGGCATTCTCGCTCAACAGCGTAATGACGTCGAAACAGCGATCTAGAAGGGATTTGACAAGGCGCATGATACCACGATATTCGGTTTGTCGGAACGCTATTCCAATAGCATCACAGAGTGCGTTTCACAAGGAGCCTCTCGATGGCGGCGGTCAAAGTCCGGCCGAGCACTGCGGTCCGGCCGGCCAATGTGTTTAATCACCGGCTCCTTGCTTGATGAACCCGCAATAAAAACGGAGTCGGGATGAAGATCGCAGTTTTCGACGTCAGCCATTGGCATTTTCCGCTTTACATTCCTGCGCTGAAGGATCCTGGCATCGAGGTAGTTGGAATATCGGACAGCGCTTCGTTTGCGGGTGCTCGTTTTTCGGATCTACTTGATTGTAAGCTCTACGGATCCAATGAAGAGCTCCTGGACGCGGACTTCGACTTTGCCATTGTATTGAGCCGCCACTCAGACATGGCGAAACTCGGTGAGCGGCTGATCGCCAGGGGCAAGCCTTTTTTGATTGAGAAGCCATGCGGGCTCAATCTGAAGGAGGTTCGTCGTATCCGCAGCTTAGCCGAGGAACGCGGCGTTTACGTCAGTGTGCCGTTTATTCAGCGCGTAAGCGAATTGGCTGATCGTTTATCACCGGACGCGGGCCTCACGCCCGACGGGTTTCAGCATTTATCCTTCAGGTTCATCGTGGGTTCGGTCGCCCGTTATGAGCGGAATGGATGCGCCTGGATGCTGGAAAAGCATCATGCAGGAGGTGGATCGATGCTCAATGTTGGCATTCATTTCATCGACCTGATCTCGACACTTACGCAAAGCCCCATCACCCGTGTTGCAGGAGAGGTTCGGATCTATCGACCGGACGTGACTGTTGACGAACAGGCTGTGTTTACCTGCCAAACTGCGGCAGGACAGATAGGGGTTATCGAGACTGGCTATTTGTATCCGTCGACCGCCGACGACCAGCGGGACTTTGCCTTTTCGCTCTCTCACCGTGAACGCTATATTCGCGGGTATGCTGATCAGTTCTACGCCAAGTCGCGCGAACAGGAAAAGGCTTCTGACTCGAACATAGAGTACAATACCGATGAATATTACCCAGTCTTCCTCCGCCGCAGCTGGGCGGACTTAGCGAGCGGCCGTCTTCCCGTTGCGGGCCTGCTGGAAGCAGAGCGCGCGCTCGCCGTGCTTGAGGCGGGCTACCGATCAGCGGCCAATGGTGGAGTGCCTGAGGACGTGGAAATAACCAGCTAAGCAGCACGCCGACCTTCTTTCATGATCGCTGGACCGTATGACGAAACCCGACATTGAGATAATCGCGACAGGACTTCACTTTCCGGAAGGACCAGTCGAGCTTCCCGACGGTTCGATTGCCGTCGTGGAGATCGGTGCCGGTAGGATCGCTAGAATCAGCGGAGGCGGAAAGCACCAACTACTAGCCTACACTGGCGGCGGCCCAAATGGAATGGCTCTAGGCCCGGACGGGGCGTTGTACGTTTGCAATAATGGAGGGTTCTCCTGGGAGCAGGAGGGCGAGTGGATGCGACCCGTTGGTCTGGCCGCAGATTACTCCGGTGGTTCGATCCAAAGGGTCGATATCGCTACGGGCAACGTGACGACCTTATATGACCGGTGCGACGGCCGACGACTTAGCGGCCCTAACGACATTGTTTTCGATAATCAGGGCGGCTTTTACTTCACTGACACGGGCAGGGCGCGGGAGTTCCACCGGGACCATGGGGCTATCTATTACGGAAAAGCCGATGGCAGTTCGATCAAAAGGGTGGTGTTCCCACTTCTCGCACCAAACGGAATTGGCTTATCACCTGATCTTTCCACGCTCTACGTAGCCGAAATGGAAACGGCGCGACTTTGGAGCTACACTATCGCTGGGCCGGGAGCAGTCCATAGAATGCCTTTTCCCAGCCAAAACGGCGGCGAGCTCATTATCGGACTTGGCGGCTTTCAACGCCTCGATAGCCTGAAAATTGCGGCTTCCGGCAATATCTGTGTCTCGACCCTGGTGACTGGATGCATAACCGTGGTTTCACCTCGGGGCGAAGTAGTCGACCAAGTTTGGATGCCGGATATCTATCCCACAAACCTGGGTTTTGCAGGGCAAGATTTACAAGATGCTTTCGTCACACTGTCGTTGACAGGCCAGATCGGCCGCCTTCGATGGCCGGAGAAAGGTCTGCGACTGCAACATCAGGGAGTTGCATGAGCATGGCACCGCCTCGCAGAGGCTTGTTCCCAAGAGCGGCAGCTTTTCATGGCGCTGCGAATTGCGGATGAACTTTCCACGAACCGTCGTGTGCCATCACAGAGGTTCTTCGAATGTGTAAGCACGAGGCCCCCAATAGTGGAGCAAGCGGAATGAGCGGGTATATCGGGAAGCCGCGGATCGGCGTAATCGGGGTAGGTTGGATTGGATATCGTCACGCGAAGTATTGCGCCTCACACTCCAGCTGCGAACTGGTCGGCATAAGCGATCCTGGACCAGTTGCTTCGAAAGTCGGGGCTGAACTTGGTGTTCCCAGCTTTGCGTCAGTTGACGATCTGCTTGATGGCGTCAAGCCCGAGGGGTTGATCATTGCAACGCCGACGCAACTCCATCTTGAGACTGCCGGGAGAGCGCTGAAGCGCGGCGTCGCGGTTTTGATTGAAAAACCTATAGCCGATACCGTCGCCAACGCCCGGATACTGGTTGACCTAGCTAAGCGCTACAACACTCCCATACTGGTGGGGCACCATCGACGTCACAATTCGGCGGTAAAGGAGGCCCGAAGGCTTCTGAGCGAAGGCGAAATCGGTCGATTGCTCGCGGTAAATGTGCTCTGGGCTGTGAAGAAGCCAGATGATTACTTCGACATCTCCTGGCGCAGGGAGAAGGGAGCCGGGCCGATTCTGATCAATCTGATCCACGAGATTGATCTGCTTCGACATCTCTGCGGGGAGATCGAAACAGTCTCTGCGATCGTCACCAGCGAGGGGCGCGGAAATTCGGTTGAGGACACTGTCGTCGCCATGCTTAAGTTTAGTAGCGGCGCAGTTGGAACGATCACAGCCTCCGATGCCAGTCCCGCGCCTTGGTCGTGGGATTCGGCGACAGGAGAAAACCCAGCCATCTACCAGGGTCGGGAAAATGCCTTCCGGTTCTTGGGATCAAAAGGCTCGCTTGAATTCCCGGACCTATTTATCTGGCGATACGTGGATCAGGCAAAACCAGGTTGGCTCTCGCCGATCTCCCGCGAATCGCGCGTTATTCAACAGAACGAGGCTTACATCGCTCAACTAGAGCATTTTTGCCGCGTTATCCGGCGTGAAGAAGTGCCACTGATCGATGGTGAAGACGGTTTGCGTACGCTGAAGGCAGCCCTGTCCATCCACCAAGCTTCGGAAACGGGTATGCCCATTGCGCCTGCGGTGGATTAGAGACGATCTGCCGGCAGCGAGAAAACCGGTCGTATGGTGGGAGATGTGTTCTGATGCCTTTCGAAATCGTGGCATCGAGGGCGTGTCCAAGACGAGCGGCTTGGGCCGCACCGTCCAATCCTGCGAGGTTGGGTGGCCGGCGCAAATGACTGGTGAAGGGTCAGGCATGCGTGGTGGCGTGCCAATTGAAGGTAACTAAGCCCAAAGCTCGCAGATATGGTCGACAGTGAGGTCGGCTTGTCCGGTGATCATGTGCATGCCGGAATGCGTTTCGACATCCCGTGCTGCAGCCAGCGCAAGAAGCTTGGTTGTTTCCGGCTGAGCAATGACTTCAGCGAATGTCATCCCAGGCTGTAGGAGATCCGGATCGAGGGGTAGCGCGTCCGTATCTTGAAGGCCCAGTGACGTGGCATTGACGACGAGCTGGCCTGCTTCCGGCTCGGCTTTGCCTGCCTTGGCAACTTTTCTTCCAAAGTCAGCGTTCACCGTCGCCGCCAGCGCTTCGGCTTTGTCAAACGTTCGATTTGACACCGTAATGCTGTTGGCACCTGCCTCGACGAGTGCAAACGCTATAGCGACCGAAGCGCCACCGGCTCCGATGATGAGAGCATCGCGACCCTCAATCGCGATCCCCTTGGATTGCAGGCCACGCACAAAGCCTTTGCCATCGAACTGGTAGCCTCGAAAACTGGCGTCGCGTTCGCGCCGGACGAAGTTGACTGCGCCGACCCGGGCTGCCACCGGATCGAGACTGTCGCAGAGACCGATCGCCGTCTGTTTATGGGGCAGGGTAATGCCGAACCCCACGAGGTTCGGAATTGCTTTCAAACCAGCCCAGATTATCGCAAGCTCCTTTGCAGGAACATGGAGCGGGACAGATACGATATCTGCTCCACGTGCCGCAAAGAGCGGATTGACCGCCGCCGGCGACTTGGCTTGCGCGATCGGGTCGCCGATAATGCCAATCAGCTTAGTTGTACCTCGAATGCTGACGCCGCTCACCACGACAATTCCTCGCGCTTGAGCCAGACGATGCTGCCGTCCTCGATCCCGACAACGATATCAAGATATCCGCGGCCGGCCCAGTCGACAACTTCCGGGGAGGCGACATGCATCGCCATCTGAATGGTCTCGTCCCGGTGCTTGATTGAGATTGGCAATGCAAAGCGCGGCTCTTCCGGTGTTCCGACATTACGCGAATAGAACAGGCCCGCCTGCTTCGTTGTATTGCGTGGCGCACCGGTCTTCGGATCGGGGGGCACGCAGGCGCGCGCATGGGTGCCGAAGATGAGATCCGTGCGACCTGTGCCCTCCCAATCGCAGAAGCATAGCTTTACGCGACCGCGCCCGCCGCCGACATCGACTGTAAAGCGCATAGCTTCGCCGTTTTCCCAACGCAGAAAACGTTTTTCGACGAGTTCTGTGTCGGACGCCCTCTTCCAATCGCTGAGCACTCCGTCCTCGTCCAATGCGACATAGTGAAGCTGGTTGTCCTTGAGCCAGTCGACGACAGCGGGTCGAACCCGCCAGACTGTCTTCAACGGCTTGCCCTTGAAGGTTAGGAACTCCTCCACGCCGAAACGTGGCGGAAGGACCTTTTCGCCAGTATTGCGGAATAGCCGGTGACGGCCCGTGACGTCGCTGACCAAAATGTCCATGCTTCCATTGCCGGTCCAATCGGCAAGGGTCGGGCAGGAATAGCCGAACATCTTTTCCGAGGGTCCCTGGATAGAGCCCGTCAATCCGGCTGCAAGCCGTATCGACGTGTCGCCACCCTTCAGCATGACTTCCTTGTCGAGGTAAATGGTACCGTCTTTTTCCCGGCTCTGGTAGAAGAGCAATTCGCCTGTACTGTTTCCGACAACCAAATCGTAGTGGCCGTCACCGCTGAAGTCATAGGCTGCGGGGCTTGGCAGGATACCCGCGTGAATCAGGGGCTTCGTGGTCTCGATGCGGCCGCGCTGCTCGAAACGTGGAAGCCCGTCTTCGCCATCTCCGACGTTCTTGAGGAAGCTGATGTAGCCATCCTCGGCGCCGTAAAGGATGTCTTCGCGACCGTCGCCATCCCAATCGACGACGCAGGGGAGATGGATACAGTGTTCGAGTTCCAGAGCCTTGTCGTCTACACTGCGGATCAGGCTTGTCGGCTCGAAGGTTCCGTCTTCGCGCTGTCGGGCAATATGCAGGATATTCCAGAACTCGCCTGCGATGAGATGTTGCTGCTTAGTCCCGAACTTACCGAATGCAGGTGCCAGCTGCCCATAGACCTCAAGTGGGGTTTCGCCTCCAATAAGGGCATGCCCCTTTTCCAGCACGGGAGCTGCGAGCGTACCGTTGTTTTTGAATGCGTATAGGAAGCCCCGCAGCGGACCGCCGAGCCAACGTCCGGCATCGTCATAGCCGCGATAACCTTCGTCGTTCCATTCCAGACCGTTTGGCCAGTAGTCGTTCCAGTAGTCGCTACCGACGATGAGTTCCGGCACCCCGTCGCCATCGATATCGTGGAAGCGAGCCATATGGAAATATTCGTTACCCTTGACCCAGTCGGCATCAAGACTAAGCAGCACGGGATCCCCAAATTCAGGCACGCCTTTTTTGCCAATGTTGGGAAACACATAAATCTGCTTGCGCAGACGAGATGCCGAGACGAGGTGAAAAATATCGCCGTCACTGACGGCCGTCACGTATCCGCGAACCCCTTCGACCAGCTCTTCTTCACCCAGGACAGGTGTTCCGTCTGGATTGGTGCCGATTTGGCGACGCAAGAAGACGCGACCGTCGTAGCAGGCGTCCCATGCAGAAATCAGCATGTCCTTTGTCCCTGTCCCGCTCCAATCGACGATCTCGACACACGTGATGATCCGACCTGCGACAGCCGCCGACCTGACGTCCGGGTGGTATTTCAAAGCCTCCGAGCCATAATCTGGACCGTGCCAAAGAGTGGCGTCGTCCTCCCATCTTGTTACGCTCATCGCAAACCCTCTCCACTTCCGGAATTAATTGGAAATGATTTCTAAAACGAAACCACCTTTCAAATCTAGTGGAAAATTGAGTCGAGCGCGCCTTCGGTTGCAGGACATCTGGCCGCGATAGATGGGGAGGGAACGGCTGATGTCCGGCAAAGGGCTTGAGGATAAGCGCGAGTGTCCTCCGATTCCGCCTGCGTTATAGGCGCTGGGAGTGGACAAGCTGTCCTGGCGATGGCGTGGGAGGCGCGTAGAGCTGCCTCCGTGACGGCACGTGATGAGGTCCGCTATGCCAGAGCCCGGGTGATCCTTGCAGATCCAGCCGGCCGTGATCATGCTTCAAAGTAACCGGAGACGCAGCTACCGCACTGCGCCGGTAGCAACGATCAGTGGCGTCATGGTTCGCTGACGAACTCGAAGAGGCCAGATATCGCTCAGTTCGGCTGCTGCCTTGTTGAGAGAACGGACTAGGTCAGGCCAACGATCCTCTGTTATGCGCATGAGAGGCCCTGCAACGGAAATGGTTCCAGCTACCGGAGCTTCTATATCAGAACTTGCCCGAAACGGAACCGCAACTGCTGCGGTACCAGCCTCTCCCTCCTCGACAGAGGTTGCGAAGCCCCGTTCGCGGGTTTCATTCAGCCTAACTCTTAGTTCATCGATTGATCGAGCGGAATTAGGACCAAGCTTTCGTTTGGCCGTAAACCCGCGAGAATAGACGATTTCCAGAGCCCGCTCTTCGGGCAAAGTGGACAGCCATGCCTTTCCATTCGCCGTTGCGTGAAGAACAATCTCTTGTCCCATGTCCGGATCATATCGAAGGCCGGTTGTCGCGCCTTGCGCCCGTGCCACCCATACCAAATCCTGACCTTCCAGGATTGCGAGGCGGCAATATTCTTTCGTGTCCGCAGCCAGTCGATTTAAAACGGACTGGACCACGTCAGGCACATTCCGCGCATCAAGATTCCGGAACGCCAAGGCGCTTAAGCGAAGGGACAAGGCGTAGTTTTGGCTCGCGGCATCTTGGGTAACCCACCCGTGGCTAATCAGCGTCGTCAACAGGCGATGGACCGCACTCGCCGGCATATCAAGACGTCCAGCGAGGTCGGACAACTCGATTGATCCTGCTTCTCCAGCCAGCACTTCCAAGAGCGTCAGGCATCGTGATACGGCTGCGACAGTCAAACCTTAATCTCCTTTTCGTCAAGCCTATAAGGTTTGTTTCCAATATGGAATAGGCTTCCACAATTGATCCCCATTTGTAGTCGCTGCCGTCACGTCTCGTCTTTGACCCCCGGCCCGCGCGCGCCACAAACGTTCGAGATTCCTCCTTGAGCTTGATAAAAATAGAATCTGATTCTAAAAGGAAATTTAATTCTGATACGTGCGATGCGCTAAGAGTGACAACTGACCTGAATTTGTCAGGGCGACGTTCACTTCGATTACCAACGAAGATCACAGCGTTCGCATTTGGGACCAAGTTCGCGCCGCCGGCGGAAGCAAGTTAGGATATGTCGCATGATCGTCACCTTCGGATCCATCAATGTTGACCTCATCTACCTGGTCAACGAGATACCTCAAGCAGGTCAGACGGTCTTAGCCCGAGGATCCCGCACCGAGCCTGGAGGGAAGGGGGCTAACCAAGCGCTTGCAGCTGCGCGGGATGGCGCAGATGTCGTCATGGTTGGGGCGGTGGGTAACGACGCCATGGCCCCTATCGCCCTTCAGAATTTGGAAAGCGAGGTCGATATCAGCCGCGTGGTCAGATCGAACGAGCCTACCGGCTCCGCTGCAATAATCATCGATGCCGATGGCCACAATATGATCGCAGTTGCAGCAGGCGCCAACCTGGCAGCCCAGTCAGATGGCGTTGAAGATGAGCTGCTTCGCAACGCAAGTTACGTCCTGATGCAGATGGAGAACGACGCTGTTCAGATTGAAAATCTAATCAGACGGGTTTCCAATCATCCCGCAAAATCGATTCTCAACCTCGCGCCGGCCTACCGGCTGGATCGCGACCTTCTCTCTCTCGTCGATATCGTAATCGTCAACGAAGACGAGGCCGAAGCTCTTTCCGGTTGGCTTGGTTGCGAGCCGAGCGCAAGATCGTTGTCCGAGGCTCTCAACACCGGTGTCTTACGCACCATGGGAGGAGAGGGGGCCGAAGCTTTCATCAATGGCGAGAAAGTAACGGTGCCGGCGCTTCGCGTTGATGCTGTGGATACGACCGCAGCTGGTGATTGTTTTGTAGGCGTCCTCGCCTCGGCTCTCGACCGAGGCCTCTTGCTCAACGCGGCGATGCGACGAGCCGCAAAGGCCGCTGCGATTGCCTGCTCGCGTCCGGGAAGCCAGTCGAGCATTCCTCACAACGGTGAGACAGATAGTTGGACCTGAGAAAAACCAAGGGCAATCACCGGCGTGAACCCCATCGGACTTGACCAAAGACACTACCACTACAGGCGACCAGCATGAGCTATCCAGCATTTATCTCGGCGGTGTTCATTCTCCTGCTGAGCCCCGGCCCGACCAATACCTTGATGGGGTTGGCATCGGCACGCAATGGTTTCTGGCTCGTTCCGAGACTACTGCCTGCCGAGCTGCTCGGTTACCTCAGTATGATCCTGCCGCTCACGTGGCTTGGGGGAGAGCTGATCAGCCGTTGGCCGGAAACCGCTCTGGTGTTGAAGGCCACAGCGGCCTTTTGGGTTATGTATCTCGCAATAAAGCTTTGGGTAGCGGGAACCAAGGATGTCATGGACCGCAGCGTGACCGTTCGACGCATATTTGTGACGACGACGCTCAACCCCAAGGCCCTCGTGTTCGGGCTTGTTCTTCTACCTCCGCCGACCGCGCCGGACTTCCTGCCAAAGCTTACAATCTTCGTTGCCTTGGCGAGCATCGTTGCCGTGATTTGGGGATTGATCGGCAAGTTGACGCAGGTCGGTGCGCGAAGCCATTGGCACCTAATGATAATTCAGCGGACCGCGTCCGGCTGGCTCGCTATCGTGTTCTGCACGGTCGTCGCGAGTCTTTTTCAAGCTTAGGGCCGTTGACAGGTTTGATCTGACTACTCCGCGCCTTCATAATGAATAGAGGATTCTTTGGAAGGCGGTTGCGGCATGATCTTTTCGGTTGCTGCGGTGCCTTAGCCTATCCTCAGCATCCGTTATGTTTCGACCATAGTTCCATAGTCAACGTTAAGCCACGAAGCTTTCTGTTTCAGATGCTTAAGCTATCTGCTCAACGGTCGCCGGTTCGATTCCGTTCACATCAGGTTTTTTGTCAATGGTTCATCTTGGTGGCATCACGAGCCTCCTTCGTTCGCGGATCCACGGTCTGAGCCCACCGCTTTACCGGCTC
>NZ_SMCL01000009.1:0-191294 GCF_004343065.1 Neorhizobium sp. S3-V5DH | reverse complement strand
TTTGGACAGACCACGTTTTATCATCAGCTCGAAGCGCAGCACCTCCTGCATCACCGTGGAAGATGAGGCGAAAGCCGAATACCCCATCTCCGGTACGAAACGTCACCTATCTCTCAGGTCGGGCACTACGAAATCCCCAATAAACGCAGCCTCGGCGGGCAATGATTTATTCGGCTTAGATGCCATACGAGTCGAGAGACCACGACATGGCGCAGGCGGCCAGTCGCGCGGCCTACAAGATCAAGCCGCACGTCCTCATGCTTCCCGCTTAGTGCTTTGAAAAGACGTAGTCGGTCTCCTGCCGCAAGACCTCACCGGGGCGCAGGACGGCATTGGGGAATCTGGCATGGTTGATCGAATCGGGCCAGACCTGGGTTTCGAGGCAGAAGCCTGCGAAGGGGCCGTATTGCCGCCCGTCAAGTCCGGTCACCGGAAGCTTCTGCAGCTTAAAGGCCGCATAGAACTGCAACCCAGGTTCGGTCGTGCGCACTTCCATCGCAAGGCCGGAATAGATGCTGCGCACCAATGCCACGGGTCGTTTGGCTGTGCGTTCATGCGACAGGCAGAAATTGTGATCGAAAAGGACCTGATCGCCGCCGCCGAAGCGTTTCATCGGCCCCATTTCCCGCAGATCGAAAGGGGTGCCGGCAACGGCTAAAATCTCGCCAGTCGGCACCTGCCTGTCGTCGAGAGCAAGCACATGGTCGGCCGCGATCATGATGTCATGGCCGAGGGCGTCGTCACGGCCATCAAGATTGAAATAGGAATGCTGGCAGATATTGGCGAGTGTCGGTTGATCGGCCGTCGATTCGTAGATGACCGACAATACGCCGTCAGCGTTGAGCTGATAGGTGGCGGTGATGGTGCAGTTTCCGGGGTAACCGGCACGGCCATCCGGATCGGTGATGCGCAGCACCACCTTGTCGGGCGTGCAATCAACGATCGTCCAATTGCTGCGGCCGATGCCATCCGTACCGCCATGCAGGTGCGTAACGCCGCGTTCGTTGAGTTCAAGCTGATATTGCCTACCGTCCAAGGAGAAACGGCCGCCGCCGATGCGGTTGGAACACCTGCCGGGGGTCGCGCCGAAATAGGGCGAGTGTGCGAGATAGTCTTCGAAGCGCTCGAAACCCAATACAAGCGGCGGTTGATGTCCGTCGAGCCGCAGATCCTGGATGACTGCCCCCCAAGTGATGACATGCGCCGTCAGCCCACCGCCGGAAATCTTGAGGCGGTAGACCGCCTCGCCCTTCTCCGTCTGCCCGAAAACCTCGAAACCCTGCTTCGCTTGATCCGCCACGGCCTGCTCCTCCGAATTGTCGGCGTGCAAACTGCGCGATTTGTCCGGCAGCCGCAACGTCGTTGCGAACAAAATTATCCGCCGTCATCGGATCCAAGCTTATTGCGCGCCGATCTTCTCCATATCGTAGGGCGTCGTCTGGTAGATCTCATTGATCCAGTTGCCGAACAGGAGATGCGCGTGGCTGCGCCAGCGGTTCAAGGGTGTCAGCGTGTCGTCGTTATGCGGGAAGTAGTTATGCGGCAGCTTGATCGGGATGCCGGCGTTCACATCCCGGAAATATTCGTCCGCCAGCGAGGTGGAATCATATTCGACGTGATTGAACATGTAGAGCCGTCTGCCGGCCTTCTCATGCACCAGGCAAATGCCCATCTCCTCGGATTCCATCAGGATTTCGAGATCCGGCACCTTCTCGATGTCTTCCCGTCGAACCTCCGTCCAGCGCGATACCGGAACCTGGAAATCGTCGGAAAATCCGTTGAGATAGACGGACGACGGGCAGAGATTGCGGTGGCGGTAAACTCCGAACGCCTTCTCTTTCAATTCGTATTTCGGAACGCGATGGAAGTGATAGATGGCGGCCATCGCCCCCCAGCAGACATTCATGGTCGAATGGACATTGGTGGTCGTCCAGTCGAGGATCTTCTCCATCTCATCCCAATAGGTGACCTCTTCGAACGGCAGCGTTTCAATCGGCGCCCCGGTGATGACGAAACCGTCGAATTTGCGGTGTTTCACCTCTTCCCAGGTCTCGTAGAAGGCAAGCAGATGATCCTCGGAGGTATTCTTGGCCCTGTGGTTGCCGACGCGCACCAGTGAAAACTCGACTTGCAGGGGCGTCGCACCGACGAGGCGCGCCATTTGCAGCTCGGTCTTGATCTTGTTCGGCATGAGGTTCAGGAGCCCGATCTGAAGCGGACGGATGTCCTGCCGCACCGCCGCGGTTTCAGTCATCACTCGCACACCCTCTTCAACGAGGGTACTGAACGCGGGCAGCGTATCGGGAATCTTGATCGGCATGGCTCAACCCAACAAAAACAAAGCCGGCGGCGAAAAATCGCAACCGGCCCGTGGGAAGACATCTTCTCGCGGCCCTTTAGCGACTTTTTTAACGTGGCTGCAAGCCGGCCGGCCAAATCACCACGGAATTATGAGCTTTCAAATAATCCTTGCTAAGCCCCGCGTCAATGGTAGCAAAATCTACCTCACTTCCCGCAAGGAGCGTTCTGGCCGCGAGATCCGGCGCAAAGCGCTCGAAATTAGCGAGACAAGCTTGTGGCGACTTTCCCTTCGTGCCCCGTTTACGCTATGGGCAGTGGGCATGACCCATTCAACCTTTGCCATCCTGCTCGGCGGAAACCTCACCGTCACCGACCGCTTGAAAAAGGCGCTCGCAGACAGCCGCTTCATCGCGGCAGATAGCGGTATGCGGCACGCGGCGATACTTGGCGTGGAACCCGAATTGTGGGTTGGCGACTTCGACTCCACCGATGCCGAGCTTGCAAGGCAATGGCCGGGTATCAAACAGAAGACCTATCCCCCGGAAAAAAACGAGACCGACGGCGAAATCGCCACGGCCGAGGCGGTCGACCGCGGAGCCACACGGCTAGTTTTCGTCGGTGCGCTCGGCGGCGAGCGGAGCGACCATGCCCTCCAGCACCTGTTACATGCAATGAGTCTCGCCGAGCGCGGCGTCGATATCGTTCTGACCTCCGGCGAAGAAGAAGCCGTACCTCTTTTGCCAGGCAGGATCAGCCTCGATCTTCCAAAAGGCTCGTTGTTTTCCGTCATCGGTTTTTCTGCCCTGGAGGGGCTCGATATCATCGGAGCTCGGTATCCGCTGGTAAATTTCTCACTTCCATTCGGTTCTTCGCGCACGGTTTCGAACGTTGCAGAAGGGCGCGTCGAATTCCATCTAAGAAGCGGCAAGGGCATGATACTCGCCCGCCCCTATGACATGACAGGAGCCTGACTTTTGGCGCCCCCAATTTTGAAACTGGACGACATCTTCCTGAGCTTCGGCGGCGCACCGCTGCTTGCCGGCGCGGGATTGCAAGTGGAACCGGGCGACCGGATCTGCCTCGTCGGCCGCAACGGCTCGGGGAAGTCGACGCTGATGAAGATCGCCGCTGGAATGGTCGAGCCCCAATCCGGTGAGGTCTTCCGTCACCCCGCCGCAACCATCCGCTATCTTGAGCAGGCCCCCGATTTCGCGGATTTCAAGACGGTGCAGGCTTATGCGGAGGCCGGTCTTGGTCCCGGCGACGATCCTTACCGCGTCACCTATCTGCTCGAACATCTGGGATTGACGGGCCAGGAGGATCCGAAAAACCTTTCGGGGGGGGAATCCCGCCGCGCAGCGCTTGCGCGCGTCATGGCGCCGGAACCGGATATCCTGATGCTGGACGAGCCGACCAACCATCTCGACTTGCCAACGATCGAATGGCTTGAAGAGGAGCTGCGCAAGACGAGAAGCGCGCTGGTTCTGATCTCCCACGACCGGCGGTTCCTGGAAAAGGTGTCAACCGCCACCGTTTGGCTCGACCGCGGCACCTCCCGGCGGCTCGACAGGGGATTTGCTCATTTCGAAGCTTGGCGTGATGAAGTGCTGGAAGCGGAAGAACTGGAGCAGCACAAGCTCGGAAAAGCCATCGAACGCGAGGAGCACTGGCTGCGCTACGGCGTGACAGCGCGCCGCAAGCGCAATATGCGCCGGCTCGGCGAATTGCAGACCATGCGTTCGAATTATCGCGGTCACAAAGGCCCGCAAGGTACCGTGCAGGCAAAAATCACCGAGGGCCGGGAGTCCGGCAAATTGGTGATCGAGGCCGAGAACATTACCAAAGCTTATGATCGGCCTATCGTAGCACCGTTCTCGATCCGCGTGCATCGGGGCGATCGGATCGGCCTGGTCGGCCCGAACGGTGCTGGAAAGACGACACTTCTGAAGATGTTGACCGGCCAACTTTCACCCGATAGCGGAACCGTGAAGTTCGGTACCAATCTGGAAATTGCGACAGTCGACCAGAAACGCGAGGACCTGGACCCTGAAGAGACGCTGTCCCACTATCTGACGGACGGCCGTGGCGAAACCCTGCTCGTCAATGGGGAACAGCGCCACGTCGCCGGTTACATGAAAGATTTCTTGTTTCAGCCGGAGCAAATCAGGACACCGATCAAGAACCTGTCCGGCGGAGAACGCGCCCGCCTGATACTCGCCCGTATCATGGCAAAGCCATCGAACCTGCTGATCCTTGACGAACCGACCAATGATCTCGATATCGAGACGCTCGACCTGCTCCAGGAGATCGTGGCAAGCTACAACGGTACCGTCATCCTCGTCAGCCACGACCGCGATTTCCTGGATCGCACTGTGACCTCGACCATCGCGCCGGCCAATCCCGACGCACCGGATGGGCGCTGGATCGAATATGCAGGCGGCTACACCGACATGCTGGCACAGCGCAAAGGCGCTTTGGAGGAAAGGCGCAGGGCCGAAAAGGCTGAAAAGCCGAAGGCCGAATTGAACGCTTCCGTAGAAGCGCCGAAGGGCAAAGGCAAGCTTTCCTACAAGCAGAAATTCGCGCTCGAAAATCTGCCGAAGGAGATGGCGAAGACTGAAGCGGATATCGCCGCACGGGAGAAGAAGATGGCAGATCCTGCTCTCTTCACCAAAGACCCTGCCGCTTTCAACAAGCTCGCAGCTGAAATGGAAAAACTTCGGGAAAACCTGACAAAGATGGAAGAGGAATGGCTGGAGCTCGAAATGCTCCGGGAGGAGCTCGAGGGATAATTTAATAATTTGTTATGCTTAACAAATAGTTAGGCAAGAAAAGCATGTACCGGCCCGGAACAATCTCCCTCCTCTGGCGTTCGAAAGGCAATCAGCGCCGGGACGCACCTCACGTGCCGGCATAGTGAGAACCGAATTGGGGACATTCATGCTGACAAATGTTGAGAGTGGTCGGCTGGCCCGCGAGGCGCCAAGTCAACGCGTACTGATTGTCGAAGACGAGTTCCTGATCGCCCTCGACATTGCCGAAACGGTTGAACATATGGGACTGGAGGTCGCAGGATTTGCGCATGGCCGCCGGAATGCTCTCGAATTGGCACCGGAGGCGGATATCGCCATTGTCGACGTCAATCTCGCTGATGGGCGGACCGGGCCGGATATCGGTCGCATGCTCGCTGAACGTTACGGGGTCACCGTCATTTATATGACCGGGAATCCGGAAGACGTTGACGGTGTGAGGGGGCCTCTGGGTGTTCTGACAAAACCGGTGCTCCCCCATGTGGTCGAGCAGTCGATTGACTATGCTGTGGCAAACCGCCTCGGCCGTTCCGCGAAAGTGCCGCGTGAACTCAAGGTTTTTCGGCAAGGGCGGGCCTGAACCGGCCCCTTGCCAGCGGAACTTCCTACCGTTAAATCTTTCTCCGCTCTAACGGGGTGCCACACGATTTCATGTGGCTGAGAGGCATTGCCAACCCGCGGAACCTGATCCGGTTAGCACCGGCGGAGGGATTAGACGGCTTGTTGCCAGCGCCTATTCCCCAAACTTTTGAAGAGGAGGCGCTGATGCGCAATATCATTCTGTCGATGTTCGCGGCCGCGGCGGCGCTGTCCCTTTACACTGTCGCGCACGCTCAAGACAAAACGCTGACCGTCTATACCTACGAGAGCTTCCTTTCCGACTGGGGCCCTGGCCCCAAGGTCAAGGAGGCTTTCGAGAAGACGTGTGCCTGCAATGTGAAATTTGTCGGCGTGGCGGATGGCGTGGCGCTGCTCACACGCCTCAAGCTGGAAGGCCAGGATACTGATGCGGATCTCGCACTTGGTCTCGACACCAATCTCGTTTCCGAAGCCAAGGTTACGGGGCTTTTCGACGCGCATGGCCTTGATCTTGCGGCGGTCAAAGTACCTGGCAGCTACAGCGATGACACCTTCGTCCCCTATGACTATGGCCACTTCGCAGTCGTCTACGATACGGAGGCGATGAAGAACCCGCCGAAAAGCCTTCGGGAGCTTGTTGATGGAGACCCATCGCAGAAGATTGCGATTGAAGACCCTCGCACCTCGACACCTGGTCTCGGCCTCCTCCTCTGGGTAAAGTCTGTCTATGGCGATAAGGCCCCGGAGGCCTGGGCAAAGCTCAAGAACCGCATTCTGACGGTAGCGCCCGGCTGGTCCGAAGCCTACGGCTTGTTCACCAAAGGCGAAGTCCCGATGGTGTTTTCATACACGACCTCTCCCGCCTATCACATGGTCGAGGAAAAGACCGAACGTTATCAAGCAGCGTCCTTTGCCGAAGGCCACTACATCCAGATCGAGGTGGCCGGCATCCTGAAGGGCGCTTCGGAAAAAGAACTGGCGAAAGAGTTCCTGAAGTTCATGGTCTCGCCTGCCTTCCAGGATATCATTCCCACCACCAATTGGATGATGCCCGCCGCGAAGATATCCGGCGCTCTGCCGGACGCCTTTAACAAGCTGGTCCAGCCGCAGAAGACCTTCCTCATGGGATCGGACGAGGTCGCCAGGAACCGCCAAGCCTGGATAGACGAGTGGCTGACTGCCATGAGCATGAATTAAGAAGATCATGTTGCTGACGCGGGGAGAGCGAAGAAGGGGCATCGCCTGGGGTCTTATGAGCTTCGCCTCTATCGCCCTCTTCGTCGCCATTGCCGTTGTTGCATTGCTTTCCTGGGATGCCGACGGCGCCCAATCCCGGCTCTTTACGGCCTACACATGGCGAATCCTGCGCTTTACGCTTTGGCAGGCGATGCTGTCGACATTGCTTTCCGTAGGGCTTGCACTTCCCGTGGCACTCGCTCTTGCCCGCCGGCCCGACTTTCCCTGCCGAACCTGGATCGTCCGCCTCCTGGCGCTGCCGATGGGGCTGCCGGTTTTGATCGGCGCGCTAGGGTTGATCGGTATATGGGGGCGTCAGGGCCTGATCAACGGCCTGCTGTTGACGCTCGGCCTAGACCAGCCCATCAGCATCTACGGTCTTTCCGGAATCCTGCTCGCACATGTCTTCTTCAACCTGCCGCTCGCCACGAGGCTGTTGCTCGCGGCACTGGAGCGCCAGCCGGCGGAATACTGGCTTCTATCCGCAAGCCTCGGCATGAAACCGCTCTCGGTCTTCCGGTTTGTGGAATGGCCCGCCGTTAAAAACGTCATCCCAGGCATCGGCGCGCTCGTCTTCATGCTGTGTGCCACGAGCTTTACGCTGGTGCTGCTGCTGGGCGGCGGACCGGCAGCGACCACGCTCGAAGTGGCGATCTACCAATCGCTGCGTTTCGATTTCGACCCGCCGCGGGCGGTCGCCCTGGCGCTGCTGCAAATCGTCATAACAGGCGTTATTCTGCTCGGCATGGCATTATTGCCGACGCCGGATGACCCGGGTGCAGCCTCGGGCCGTACAAGCCGCCGCTTCGACGGTCAGGCGTTGTCTGTACGTCTTTGGGATTCATTTGCCATACTTGCTGCCACGGTATTCCTGATCATGCCACTGGCTTCGATCCTTGCCGCCGGGCTTAGAGCAAATCTCTGGAACCTCGCATCGAGCGCCGCCTTTCTTACCGCCGCCTGGACGAGCTTCTCCATCGCTTTGAGTGCCGGAATGCTGACGATTGTGACCGCGCTCGCCATAATCGCAGGAAGGGAAGCGGTGGCAGACATGAAAAAGCCCGCGGCGAGCGCTCGGGGCTTCGCTGCAATGCTTGCGGGCACGTCCTCGCTTGTTTTGCTGGTGCCGCCGGTCGTCCTCGGCACCGGTTGGTTCCTGGTGCTACGACCCCTTGGGGATGTTGGTCGCTTTGCCCCTCTGCTGGTCGCGGTGATCAACATGCTGATGGCGCTGCCTTTTGTGATGCGGGTGCTGGAGCCGGCCATCGAGACCCATCGTCAGCGGACAGCCAGGCTTTCCGCAAGTCTCGGCCTCTCCGGTCCTTCGCGGCTTTGGCATATCGACCTCCCTGTGCTTTTAAAGCCCCTGGCGACGGCACTTTCCTTCGCCATGGCACTGTCGCTCGGTGATCTCGGGGCCGTGGCTTTATTCGGTTCCAACGATCTCGTCACGTTGCCCTGGCTCGTTTACAGCCGGCTATCCAGCTACCGGACCAATGACGCCGATGGCCTGGCGCTTATGCTGGGCATCATTTGCCTGCTGCTGACCATATTGGGAACGACCGGCCGGAGAGGGGCGGAGAATGGCTGACGGCATCAAGCTGGAGAATGTCGAATTGAGGCTCGGCACCACGGATTTCCGGTTTGATTGCGCTCTTCCCTCCGGCGCGGTGACAGCCATTACTGGGCCATCAGGGTCGGGCAAATCCACTTTTCTCAATATCATTGCGGGTTTCGAAGTTCCCGACATGGGCCGCGTCTTCGTCGCTGGAGAGGACGTGACGGAAAAACATCCGTCCGAACGACCGGTTTCGCTGGTTTTCCAGGACCACAATCTTTTCGCTCATTTGAACCTCTTCACCAATATCGGTCTCGGCATCAGTCCTTCGCTGACCCTTTCGCCCGAACACCGAAAGGCAATTTCGCAGGCGTTGGAACGTGTGGGGTTAGGCGGATACGAAAAACGCATGCCAGGCACGCTTTCCGGGGGCGAGAGACAGAGAGCCGCCTTTGCGCGCGCCTTGGTGCGCAACAAGCCCGTACTGCTGATGGACGAACCGTTTGCTGCGCTCGATCCGGGTCTTCGCATCTCGATGGCGGGCCTTCTGCTCGACCTGCATCGGGAGACGGGCAATACCGTGCTGATCGTCACCCATGATCCGAAAGAACTGAACCGCTTGGCCGATCACGCCCTATTTATTGAGCAGGGACAGATCACGCTGGAGGCACCGGCAGAGGAATTTCTGGGCCGTCGCGACATCCCGTCACTCCTCGAATTTCTTTCGAGCTGATCGCTCCCGGCTCTCTTGAAGGAGTGTCTATCGACCTTTTTGACCGATCACGCCCGGAGACTCTTGCAAAAGCTCCGTTACATTTGCCGCCACAATTTGGACGTGGCGCAATGGCATCGCGAACTGGCTGTGGGGATTTTCTTTGCAAACACGCCGATAAGACATATCTCAATAATGTCTGTGCATGTGGTGCGAAAATCGCTAAGCGAACATGGAGAACAAACTCGCTTTGGTTCGAGAGAGCCATCCTAAAGCCGGATGGCAGACCTTGGAAATGACGGTGCGTGAAACGAGGACGATGAGGCGCGATACGGCTGGTTCGATGGTCTTGCCAAGGGCTCGCTTCATGCTGGGCTTTCGGACTGCGGGCGCCTTGCTGCTCGGGGGAACCCTGCTGGCCGGCTGTCAGTCCATCTTCGAGCAGGCCTATACTCCGAACGTCTCTCCTTCCGACTCGCCGCAGATCGTCGATGAAGTCCAGAAGAACGATCCCCGAGCGCAAATGGGAGCGCGGGAGCATCCCCGCATCGTCGCGAGCTATGGCGGAGAATATCGCGATGCCAAGACCGAACGGCTGGTCGCCCGGATAGCCGGCGCCCTGACCGCTGTCTCGGAAAATCCCAACCAGTCTTTCCGCATCACTATCCTGAATTCGCCGGCGATCAACGCCTTCGCGCTGCCCGGCGGCTATCTCTATGTGACCCGCGGGCTTCTCGCCCTGGCAAATGACGCTTCGGAAGTCGCAGCGGTCCTCTCCCACGAAATGGGGCATGTGACCGCTAACCACGGTATCGAACGGCAACGGCGCGAGGAGGCGGAAGTGATCGCCAGCCGCGTTGTCGCCGAGGTCCTTTCGAGCGATCTTGCCGGCAAGCAGGCGCTTGCCCGCGGCAAGCTCAGGCTTGCAGCATTTTCCCGCCAGCAGGAGCTGCAGGCTGACGTGATTGGCGTGCGAATGCTAGGCGAGGCAGGATATGACCCCTATGCGGCGGCGCGTTTTCTGGATTCCATGGCAGCTTATGCCAGGTATTCATCCGTCGACCCTGACAGCGACCAAAGCCTGGACTTTCTGTCAAGTCATCCCAATTCCACGCAGCGTGTCGATCTTGCGCGCCGCCATGCGCGCAATTTCGGCCAGGAGGGCACAGTCGGCGACAAGGGCCGCGACTATTATCTCGCCGGCATCGACGGCCTTCTCTACGGGGACAGCCCACAGGAAGGTTATGTGCGCGGCCAGACCTTCCTGCATGGTGGGCTCGGCATCCGTTTCGACGTGCCACCCGACTTCCGTATCGACAACAAAGTGGAAGCGGTACTGGCGACCGGGCCGGGTGAAACGGCAATCCGGTTCGATGGGGTCGCCGCCGGCGATAACAACAGCCTGACCAATTACCTGACGAGCGGTTGGGTGGCGGGGCTGCAGCCCGAGACGGTGCGGGAAATCCAGGTCAATGGATTGCCCGCGGCAACCGCTCGCGCTTCAGCCGACCGCTGGGACTTTGACGTTACGGTCGTCCGGGTGGGCGAGCAGATATTTCGCTTTCTCACCGCGGTGCCGAAGAACAGCGCTTCACTGCAGACCACGGCCGATCTGCTGCGCAGCACGTTCAGGCGAATGACGCCGGAGGAGACCGCAACATTGAAACCTCTGCGGGTCCGGATCGTGACTGCCGCTCAAGGCGACACGGTGGCTTCTCTCGCCGCCCGCATGATGGGAACCGACCGGAAACTCGATCTTTTTAAGCTGATCAACGCGCTATCGGCCGGCGCCACTCTGTCGCCAGGCCAGAAGCTGAAGATCATTTCCGAATAGCCCGCCGAATATCAGCAGACAGCGGCCATTTGCGGGTTGGCTGAAACCAGCGCCATCTTGAGTTTTTCGATCGCGCGACTCTCGATCTGACGTACGCGCTCTTTGGAAATGCCGAGTTCGGCACCGAGCGCTTCCAGCGTCGCACCTTCATCCGTGAGGCGGCGTGCCCGGATGATCTTCTTTTCGCGATCATTGAGCTTGGTAAGTGCACCCTGAAGCCATTTCAGGCGCCGTTCGCCGTCTATCATTCCGGAAACCTGTTCATCGGGCAGCGGCTCGGCACTGGCAAGCATGTCCAGCCGTTCGCCGCTGTCGGCGTCGCCGGCGATGGACGGAGCCTGTAGCGAAGCGTCATTGCCGGAAAGGCGGGCATCCATGGTCTGAACATCCGCGACACTAACCCCGAGAGCTACGGCAATTTCCTCGTGGATGGCGCGCGCCGTCAGATTGGAATCCCCACGGGCAAGCTTCGCACGCAACCGACGAAGATTGAAGAACAAGGCCTTCTGCGCCGAACTGGTGCCGCCGCGAACGATGGACCAATTGCGCAGGATATAATCTTGCATGGAAGCGCGGATCCACCAGCTAGCATAGGTGGAAAAACGTACATCACGTTCCGGTTCAAACCTTGCCGCAGCCTCGAGCAGCCCTACATAACCTTCCTGTACGAGGTCGCTCATCGGCAATCCAAAGCCGCGGAACTTGGAAGCCATGGCGATTACGAGCCGCATATGAGCAAGCGCGATCCGGTTGCGAGCGTTCTGGTCTTGATCGTCCTTCCACCGTACCGCCAGATCTCGCTCTTCATCTCGTGCAAGATAGGGTGCCGACATCGCTATCTTGATCATAGTGCGGTCTGCGGACATGGCTGTCATCGTGCTCTCCGTGAACGGTCTGATCCGACAAAAAGCAAAGCCCAACTCCAGCACCGTGCCTTCGAACGGCGATGAAGATTTTAAGGCTGCGCTTTTCTCCCCTCGTTGAATTCCGCGGGGATTCATCCGGCCGACAAGCCAAAAATCCGCCCGCACTGCTTCCCGCGGACGCGAATGATGCCGTTAACGCAATTCGCCATCCCGGCGGGACAACGCTGCAGCACGGAAAAAGTTCCAATAAAAAACCCGGCTGGAAGGCCGGGTTTTAAAAACAGGCGCAATAGAAGCTTAGGCGGCTTCTTCCTGTGCCTCGTCTTCTTCGATTGTCTTGCCGCGCTTGGGACCCTTGGCAAGATTGATCTCGACAACGCGAACGGCTTCCGTTTCAGACATTCTGTTAACGGCAGCGATTTCACGAGCCATGCGGTCGAGCGCGGCTTCGTAGAGTTGGCGCTCGGAATAGGATTGTTCGGGCTGGTTCTCAGCACGATAAAGATCGCGCACCACTTCCGCGATCGAGATCAGGTCACCAGAATTGATCTTGGCATCATATTCCTGAGCGCGGCGCGACCACATGGTGCGCTTCACGCGTGCCTTGCCCTGGACCACCTTGAGGGCACGCTCGACAAAATCCGTTTCGGACAACTTGCGCATGCCGATGTTCACGGCCTTGGCAACAGGCACCTTAAGGCGCATCTTGTCCTTCTCGAAATCGATTACGAAAAGTTCGAGCTTCATGCCCGCCACTTCCTGCTCTTCGATGGCCGTGATCATTCCCACGCCGTGAGCGGGGTAGACAATCGATTCACCGGTCTTGAAGCCCTGGCGCGCGGGAGAATTCTTCTTCTGCTGAGTCGTCATTCGTTTCACAAACTCCCTATTACTCACCCGTGTTTCGGGTCGGGGAAACCGGGTCTGTCAGGCCCGGATGAGACGGGGGAAACCGTCGGGTCACTCCATACTGGTCCGACCAACGCTAGCGAAAAACAAACCCCATCGCGAACTGCGACCGCCAACATTCAAGCGTTGCAATGTCACTTGTACCGCGTTTTGGATGATCTGTTGCTTTCGTGATGTTTTTTGGGCACGCGAGTGCCGCCTTGTGGAACAGTTCTTATTACCTACCACAAAAAAGTGCGGAAATCAATAATTTGCTTTTGCATGTGCACACAAGGCCACATTCGTCCTGTGCTCAACAAAAAGGCAATATGATTCCAGATGGCTGCCGAGCCATGCGAGGAAGGTATGGATCAATCGCCCTTGCCAGGCTCCGGCGAGAAGAATTGCTCGTATTTGCCAGCCACGCCGTCCATCTCTTTGGCTTCCGGTAAAGGATCGCGCTTGACGGTGATGTTGGGCCAGACCTGCGCAAAATCCGCATTCACCTTGAGCCATTTGTCCAGCCCCGGTTCGGTGTCCGGCTTGATTGCCTCGGCGGGACATTCCGGCTCGCAGACGCCGCAATCGATGCATTCATCCGGGTGAATGACGAGGAAGTTTTCACCTTCATAAAAACAATCGACCGGGCACACCTCGACACAGTCGGTGTATTTGCAACGGATACAATTGTCGGTCACGACATACGTCATGCGGCACCCCAGCAATATCTCGGATCAGCAACACGCCGGCAACAGGATGAGTGCCAGCATGCCGGAAAGCCGGGACAGGCGAAACCCTAACTGCAAAGAGGACAGGAGGCAGGCATTCCGGCTTTTCGACTGTCAGGTAAAGCCTTTGGCTTTGCTTAGCAAGGATAAAGCGTCCTGAAAACCGCAGCTCGGCAGGCGATTTTTCTAATCTAATCGCTATCTGCGTCCGGAAGCAGCCGGTCGGTTTCCCGACGCTCCTTCTTGGTGGGCCGTCCGCTTCCCTGCATGCGCTGCGCCTGCTCGAAGAGCGTCAGCCGCTGCCTCCCTTCCGGTGGCGGGCTGAGATCCTCGTAAAGAAGACGCGCCTCCTCGAAAGGGCCGCGCCGCTCGCCGCCCGACCTCACTACCAGCACGACATCGCGACGTTCAAGCGCAAGCTCAATGCGGTCCCCCGGCTTCACCTGGGAACTCGGCTGGGAAACAAGCTCTCCGTTCACCCGGACATGGTTCGAGCGGATAAGGTCCTGAGCGATGGAGCGTGATTTCGCCATGCGGGCAAAAAAGAGCCACTTGTCGATGCGCTGGCGCGAACCGCTCAACGACGCCGCTTGTGGCTCCTTTTCCGTCATAGCCTTACTTCTTCATTTGCTCCTTGAGAGCAGCGAGCTTTGCAAAGGGCGAATCCGGATCGATCGGCTTCTCCTTGCGCGGGGGCTTAGCCTCAAAACGCGTCGGCTGCGACCCTTTGCCGCGCTCGTTACGATCCTGGCGTGGGCCGCCCTCCGGGCGTTCGCCGCGGTTTGGCCGATCGCCACGGTTGTTGTCAGGTCGGCGATTGTTGTCGCGGTTCTGCCGGCCGCCGTCGCGGCGCTCACGATCCCGGTCGCCGCTTGGGCGCCCTTCCCTGCGCTCTCCATCGCGACGATCGTCACGGCGCCCTTGAGCACCCTGAGCCGCTTCACCGCCGGCCTGGCGTTGGCCACCGCCGTGGCCGCGCCGATCACCGTGTTGCTGGCGTCCAGTTCGCTGATTGTTGTCCCGACCACCACCAGGCCGCCACAGAAGAACGGGCTTCGGCTCCTCGGACTCATCAGCCTTTGCCGCATCAGCAGGGTCTGCCGAAGGCGTTTCCTCTACTGCCTCCGGTACCGCTTCGGATTGCGCCGTTTCAACAGCCGTATCGGGCGAAGCCTCTGCCGTTTCGGAGGCGTCCGCGTCGTCAGCCTCTCCGGTCTCCTGTGCGGCTTCGGCAGATGCCGGCGCTACACTATCGGCAGACGCCCCGCCTTGAGCAGCCAGGAAAGCCTGCGCCTCTTCCGCCTTGACGGCATCCGCACGGTAACCCAACCCCTTGAGGATCTCTTCCATGTCGTCTGGTGTGGCGCCTAGGATGGAAAGCATCGCGGTCGTCGTCGTGAACCGGCGGCCGTCATAAGCGCCCTCCGGACGTGGGGTGGTGCCGGGCTTCCACTGGAGGAGCGGACGGATCAGATCTGCCAGGCGCTCGAGAATATCGATACGAACCGCGCGTTTTCCGAGGAAGCGGAAGCCTGCCAGTTTGTAGAACATGCGTTCGAAAGCCGGATCCGCGACAACCGAAGTACGGCCGGCGGCAAGTGCCGGAATAAGGTCGCCGTAACCCGGCTTGTCGAGGCCGTCATTCTTCAAGGCCCAGAGAAGCGTGATCAGTTCGGCTGGAGCCGGTTTCAGAAGCGTCGGCATGAAGACGTGATAGGCGCCAAAGCGGATACCGTAGCGCCGCATCGAAGCGCGCGCGTCCTGATCCAGCGACTTGACTTCTTCTGTGACATCGCGCCGGAAGAGAACACCCAGATTCTCGACAAGCTGGAAAGCCAGCCCCTTCGCAAGACCCTGAAGGTCTTCGGCCCGCGACAGATCATCGAGCGGCTTCAGGATCGTGGCGACATGATGATTGACGAAGCGCTCGATGCGGGCAACCACATGATCGCGGGCATTGCCGGTGAGCTGTTCGTCCGACAGCAGGATAACGCGCGGACGCATGATATGATCGCTCGCTGTAAGACGGGCGACAGGTTCGCCCAGCCAACGCACGAAACCATCGGATCCCACGGCGAGATCGCCGTTGCCGGAGGCATAGAGCCTTGCGGCGCGGGCCTCGAATTCGAGGGCCAATGCCTTCTGGGCAGCCGCCTGCACCGCCCTGGCATCCGGCCCCTCGGCCCCTGCGACGGGTGTGAAGCGGAATCCCGCCAACTGCCCGACGTGATGTCCTTCCACAAAGACATCACCATTCACACTGATTTCAGCTTCCAGCATAGCATTCTCTCTCAGGCGCTTCATGAGCACAGATGTCCTGCGATCAACGAAGCGTTTCGTCAACCGTTCATGTAGTGCGTCCGACAACCTGTCCTCAATTTCCCGCGTCTTTTCTTGCCAGTGTGTCGGATCGGCAAGCCAGCCGGGACGGTTCGAGACATAGGTCCAGGTCCGAATTTGCGCAATGCGTGCCGACAGCGTGTCGATTTCGCCATCGGTCCGATCGGCACGGCGGACCTGCTCCGCCATGAAGTCCTCGTTCACAGTACCGAAGCGCACAAGATCGGAGAAAAGAGTCGAAATGAGGTCCGCATGCTGCGCCGGCGCAATCCGCCGATAATCGGGAAGAGCGCAGGCTTCCCATAGTTTCTCCACGCGTTCCGGCGTTGTCGCCGCGTCCCGAATCTCCGGATATCTCGAAAGATGATCAAGGGCTTGGCTATCGGTCGCGGGCAATGCTCGGGTAAGACCGGAAACCGTGGGCGCCGCATCGAGGCTTTCTCGCAAAGCTTTGAGCGAAGAAAAATCCAGGTTCTTCGAACGCCACTGAAGCACCTTCACCTGATCGAATTGATGCCCTTCGATTCGCTCGACCAGTTCATCGTCGAAGGGTGCAACCTGACCGGTGACACCAAAGGTTCCGTCTCTGACATGTCGCCCGGCGCGGCCGGCGATTTGGCCGAGCTCCCCAGGATTGAGATTTCGGAACTGGTAACCGTCGAATTTCCGGTCCTGGGCAAACGCGACATGATCGACGTCCAGGTTGAGACCCATGCCGATCGCATCCGTCGCAACCAGGTATTCAACATCGCCTGACTGATAAAGACCGACCTGAGCATTGCGCGTACGGGGACTGAGCGCGCCGAGAACGACGGCCGCGCCGCCGCGCTGGCGCCGGATGAGTTCTGCGATGGCATAGACCTCGTCAGCCGAAAACGCCACGATGGCAGAACGCTGCGGAAGACGGGTGATTTTCTTCTGGCCCGCATAAAAGAGCTGAGACAGGCGCGGTCGCTCAACGATCGTCACGCCCGGCAATAGCTTTTCGAGAATCGGACGCATCGTCGCGGCACCCAGCAGAAGGGTCTCGTCGCGCCCGCGAAGATGCAGGATCCGGTCAGTGAAGATATGTCCGCGCTCGAGATCGCCGGCCAATTGCACTTCATCGATTGCGACAAACGACGCTTTCGTCTCACGCGGCATCGCTTCGACGGTACAAACGGAAAAGCGGGCGTTCGGCGGAGTTATCTTTTCCTCGCCGGTCACTAGCGCCACCTGGGAGATCCCGACTTTTTCCACCAGGCGCGTATAGACCTCCCGCGCCAGAAGCCGGAGCGGAAGACCGATCACACCCGAACCATGGGCGACCATTCGCTCGATGGCGTAATGCGTTTTGCCGGTATTGGTGGGTCCGAGCACGGCGGTAACGCCGCGCCCACTTGTAATCAAGGGCTGAAAATTCAAAGCCTAGGTCCGCGCATATGTGGACCGGTCATTACATGAGAAAAAGCCGGCCACGCCACACATGGCGATCCCTGCCGATAAAGGCAAGCCTCCATTGCGGTTTTGCACGCCAGGTACGGGGTTTTCCGCGCGATTTAATCATCTCCTTCCACAAGGAAAATCGTAGCAAAGAACAGACGCGAACGAATCGGAGACGAATCGCAGACTCCACAGGATTCAACGTTTGTTCACGGCTATATATTGATGCACACCTGCTCGCACACACGACATCCTGAATCTCGTGCCGATTCCTACCGCTTTTGATGGATGCTCCGGCGAAATCGCCGTCACTCACAGAGAAAGACCGGAGTCAACATATTGATATAGTTAATTTTTGATAAACCAGCAACGCATGACTCCACTCCTAAAAGCGCCCGAATTAACGTTCGGGTCAAAGCCAGAACGAAACGTTGACGAATCAGAGACCGATCTTCTTTCCGGTTTTGTTCTCACAACATCTAGTATCTGCCAAGCCGCGTCCGACTCTAAAAATCCGAGGCGCAGTTAATCGTTAACGGTGGTCTCCGATGCGGGTGTTAACCCCGCCTAACATCCGTTAATCACACGTGAGAGACTGCGCTTCCGCCTCTTGGAACAAAAAACGCCAAGCCACGTTTCCTCGCCACATCCGAACCGGATTGCCCAGTGGAGTAAAAAGCCATGCTCGGAACCATATTGCTTATCATCCTCATCCTACTGCTCATTGGCGCTTTGCCGAATTGGGGTTATAGCCGAGGTTGGGGCTATGGTCCGTCCGGCGGATTGGGCCTCGTAGTACTGATCATCATCATCCTGCTATTGATGGGCAGGATCTAAAACGGCGTAGCCGTGCGTAAAAGGGAAGGGAAAATCACATGAAGAAGATTCTGGTAGTAGGCTGCATGATCGGCACGCTCGCCTCCTGCACGTCCACTGAACGGGGCACGGCAATCGGTGCAGGCACCGGTGCCGTTATCGGCGGTGCTGTGACCAACAGCTGGGGCGGCGCAGCGGTCGGCGCTGTCGCGGGCGGTCTCGTCGGCGCGGCAATCGGCGAGTCCGAAAAGCGGCGCGGCTACTGCGTCTACCGCGACCGTTACGGCCGCACCTACGAGGCTCGCTGCCGCTAAGCCGCACGAGCGGAAGATATTGGCGACCGGCGTAGGGCAACCGACGCCGGTTTTTCTTTGCCTTAACGCGCTGGCGTCAACCTTTGGAGTAAAGCCGGAACAAATCGCTGACGAATCGGCGACATCGGCTGCTTCTCGGTTTGTTCACCACAATATCTCGTATTATAACAACACGTTAACCATATTGGCAGGCGGGATCGCCTGCCAATATGGCCCCTAGTCACGGCAGACGGTTAATGGCGGAAATTATCCGGCCATAAACTGGCCGCCGTTTGCCGAAAGCGTCGACCCGGTAATGAAGCCTGCTTCGTCGGAAGCAAGGAAAACGACGCAGCGGGCTATCTCCTCCGGTTCGCCAAGACGACCGACCGGAATCTGCGGAATGATCCGTTCGTTGAGCACCTTTTCCGGAACAGCTCGCACCATCTCTGTGCCGATATATCCCGGGCAAACCGCATTGACGGTGATGTTCTTCGCCGCTCCCTCCTGAGCAAGCGCCCTGGTGAAGCCGAGATCACCTGCCTTGGCCGCGGAGTAATTCACCTGCCCCATCTGGCCTTTCTGGCCATTGATGGAAGATATGTTGACGATGCGACCGAACCCGCGGTCACGCATCCCGGCCCAGACCGGATGCGTCATGTTGAAAAGTCCTGTAAGATTGGTACCGATCACCTCGTTCCATTGTTCCGGGGTCATCTTGTGGAACATGCCATCGCGCGTGATACCGGCATTGTTCACAAGGACATCGATCGGTCCGAGTTCTGCTTCGACTTTGGCGATACCTTCAGCGCATGCTTGGTAGCTCGATACGTCCCATTTGAAGACCGGAATTCCCGTCTCGTTATAGAAGGCTTTTGCCTTCTCCTCATTGCCGGCAAAGTTGGCCGCCACCCGATAACCCGCGGCCTTGAGCGCAATTGAAATCGCCGCCCCGATACCACGCGTTCCTCCCGAAACCAATGCAACCCTGCTCATGCCACTTCCCTTCCCTTTGTGATACGGTCCTTCTGCGTAACCAAATGCTTACGGATTTTGACAGACTCGCGCCAGGAACAACTCCGCCTTCCGGCTTCGAGCAAGCGGAGCTATCCCGCGAAAATCACATTGCTTCGAGACACATGGCAACGCCCATACCGCCACCGATGCAAAGTGTTGCGAGACCCTTCTTGGCGCCGCGACGCTTCATTTCGAAGAGAAGCGTATTAAGAACGCGGGCACCGGATGCCCCAATCGGATGGCCGATGGCAATGGCACCGCCATTGACGTTGACGATCGAGGGATCCCAGCCGAGGTCCTTGTTGACCGCGCAAGCCTGCGCCGCAAAGGCTTCATTCGCTTCGACAAGATCGAGATCATTGACAGACCAGCCGGCTCTCTCCAGCGCCTTGCGGGAAGCAGGAATCGGGCCGGTACCCATGATCTGCGGATCGACACCGGCGGTAGCCCAGGAAGCGATGCGGACCAAAGGCGCAATGCCTCGGCGCTTGGCTTCTTCTTCTGTCATGAGCACGGTGGCCGCCGCACCGTCGTTGAGGCCGGATGCGTTGCCGGCAGTGACCGTGCCTTCCTTGTCGAAAGCCGGGCGGAGCTTTGTCATCGCGTCCATTGTTGCACCCGCACGGATGTACTCGTCGTTATCGACGGTCACGTCGCCTTTTCTCGTTTGAATGACGTAGGGAATGATCTCATCCTTGAAACGGCCTGCAGCTTGCGCCGCTTCTGCCTTGTTTTGGGAAGAGACGGCAAACTGATCCTGCTCTTCGCGGGAGAGCTGCCACTGGCGCGCAATGTTCTCCGCCGTAATCCCCATGTGATAGCCGTAGAAGGCGTCTGTGAGCCCGTCCTTGATCATCGTATCGATCATCTTGAAATCGCCCATCTTCACGCCACCGCGCAGATGAGCGCAGTGCGGAGCCATGGACATGGACTCCTGGCCGCCTGCGACGATGATCTTTGCGTCACCCAAAGCAATCTGCTGCATTCCGAGTGCCACGGCACGCAGGCCCGAACCGCAAAGCTGATTCACTCCCCAAGCGGTTGCCTCCTTGGGAACACCGGCTTTCATCGCAGCCTGGCGCGCCGGATTCTGGCCTTCGCCCGCCGGCAGCACCTGCCCAAGGATGACCTCGTCCACGTCGGACGCATCGACACCGGCGCGGGCAAGCGCGCCTTTGATCGCCGCAGCGCCGAGTTCGTGGGCCTGGACATTGGCGAAGGCACCGTTGAACGAGCCGACGGCAGTGCGGGCAGCCGATGCGATCACGATGGATGGATTAGCCATGGGAGGTCTCCTCTTATTCGATATTGCTCACGAGACTGGCAAAGCTTGGCCGCAGAGTCAAACGCCGGGGCGCATCAGCAGGCTGTGTTGGAAATTGGCCTTGAGATTTCGCGGATTTGCTGCGCAACAAAGCAATCGCCGCGCCGCACAAATCGATTGTCAGCCTGCTTCATTTAGGCTTACATTCCTCTTGGGAGCGCAACGCCATCGACAAAAAACAACCACGTTGACGGGAGCAGGAGGCAATTATGGCGAAGACCGAAGGCGAAATCATAATCAAGAAATATGCCAACCGACGCCTCTACAATACAGGCACCAGCACTTATGTGACGCTGGAGGACCTGGCAAAAATGGTCAAGAAAGGAGAGGAGTTCCTGGTTCAGGATGCCAAGACCGGCGAGGACATTACCCATTCCGTTCTGACGCAGATCATCTTCGAGCAGGAATCAAAGACGGGGAACACCCTGCTGCCCATCTCGTTTCTCCGGCAGTTGATTTCCTATTACGGCGACCAGATGCAGATGGTCGTGCCGACTTTTCTCGAACACTCGATGAAGACCTTTACGGAGCAGCAAACGCAGATGCGGGAGCAGATGGCCAAGGCCTTTGGCGATACGCCGCTCAGCAAAAACCTGCAGGCGCCGATGCAATTGATGGAAGAGCAGGTGCGTCGGAACACTGAGATGTTCCGTCAGGCGGTGCAGATGTTTTCCCCCTTCACGGGCCAGCCACCAGCCGCAGCTCAAAAGAAGGCGGATTCGAAGGATATCGACGAACTGAAAGAACAGCTTCGCAACCTTCAAAGCCGGCTCGACAATCTCTGATTAAAGCCCGATCGATACATCCCGCCCGGCCGAACGGATCGCGACTGCAAAGCCGCCGATGACGTCGATGAATGTTATGATCATCAAGATGAAGAATATCTGCGTTGCAGCATCTCTGACCAACAGGAATTCCGTCAGATATCCGACGAAGGTCAGCATTGAGAGCATGTGATTGAAAAGCGAGCCGCGACCGTTGCGGCTCGCCTTCAGGATTTCCACGAAGAGAAAAAACAACGCAACCACGATCAGAACGTCGCCCAGCGTCATCGTCCACTCCGCGCCGGAGAGCATCCGCAGCGAGATCAAGACATTGTCGAGCGAAGCCACTCCGCCCCCGCCCATCGTTCCCAACATCGCAAGATTGTAGAGAACGAACGGAATGATCATCAACGGCAGGGCAGCGAGCATGGCAGACTCCAAACAATGATTGGTCGGCCGGACTGTGATGGCTGCTCGCGCTTTCCGCAAGACATCGCTGAAACAAAAAAGGCCGGCAAAGCCGGCCCTCATGCAAACTGCCTGCTAAAACGCTTACGCGTTTTCCTTCGGCGTCAGAACCTGGCGGCCACGGTACATACCGGTCTTCAGGTCGATGTGATGCGGACGGCGAAGTTCGCCGGAGTTCTTGTCTTCGATATAGGTCGGAGCCTTGAGCGCGTCGGCGGAGCGGCGCATACCGCGCTTGGACGGGCTCGTTTTTCTCTTCGGTACAGCCATTTTCGTTACTCCACTTTCGTGCAAAACATGATCCCCGGCCGGAACTGAGGCCGATTGGGCATGTCTCGATCTCGGAAATTTGGGCGGCTTATACATGCCCTGCAGGGGTTTGACCAGTCCTCAGCGGGATTTTTTGTAAATATGAGGCTTACGCCTCGTCTTCCGGCACGATCCAAGTTTCGGCAAGCGCCGCTTCCTGCCATTGGAGCCAAGCGGGATGGGATTTCATCGCCGCCATGTAAGCGAGCGTATCTGCATCCGACACAAGATCATAAACGTCAAACCGATTAACGACCGGTGCGAACATCGCATCCGCTGCGGAGAACTCGCCGAATAGAAATGGCCCGCCGGACGTCGCGCGCAGTTCCCGCCAGATCGCGGAAATCCGGGCTACGTCGTCCATCACGCCTTCGGCCAGTTCAATTTTGCGCTTTGGCCGTCGGATATTCATCGGGCAGGCGTTGCGCAACGCTCTGAACCCAGCAAGCATCTCAACCGAAATCGACCGGGCTATCGCTCGGTCGGGCGCCGCTTTTGGCCAGACGCGCCTTTCGGGGAAAAGCTCGGCGACATATTCAATGATCGCCAGCGACTCCCAGACGCGCAGGTCCCCATGATGCAGCACGGGCACCTTGCCGGTTGGCGATATCGGCTTGAACCTCGGATTCCCTGCTGGAAAATCGAACGGTATCAGCACCTCTTCGAACGGAATCCCAGCTCCCGTCATCGCAATCCATGGGCGGAAGGACCATGACGAATAGTTCTTGTTGCCGATATAAAGGATGAGCTTTTCCACGACGGCGCCTCCAGCAGGTTTTACCTGCCTATAATCGGCCCGCCGGACAACAACCAATGAAATTGCGCGAAGTCAGCCATAAATGCATTTGATATAATCGGCGGAGCTGCGGGCACGCCGCTCGACGACTGCGGCCAAGCGCTGCATTCCGCGGCCGGGCTTGCCCGCGGCCCGGGTGATGGGATTGGGAAGCGCCACAGCCAGAAGCGCTGCCTGCCGCGCGTTGAGCTTTGCGGCCGGCACTTTAAAATGATATTGGGCTGCCGCCTCTGCCCCGTAGATGCCAGGGCCCCATTCAGCGATATTGAGATAAATCTCCATTATCCGACGCTTCGACCACACGAAGTCGCCGCCGATTGCGAGAGGCAGTTCGAGACCTTTGCGGATGAACGAACGACCATTCCAGAGGAACAGGTTCTTGACCGTCTGCATGGGAATCGTGCTGGCTCCGCGTGTCGCTTCGCCGTCAAGGGCATCCTCCACCACACCGCGCATCTGGGCCCAGTCAACGCCACCATGGAAGCAGAACTGTCCGTCTTCCGACATCATGACCGAACGCACCAGGTTGGGCGAGATGTCGTCGAGACTAACCCAGCGCCGATCATAGCCACGGAAAAGGATCAGTTCTGAGAGCATCAAGGTCGAGACAGGGCGAGTAAACGGTATGGCGTAGACCAGGATCAACAGGTAGGGCAGCACCAGGACGACGACCGCAATTGAGAGAAAGCGACGCGTCAGCCTATTGGACAACAGACGGTCCCGCCGCGTCCTCATGACGGACTCCTCTTCGTCCGCGTGCTGTTCGGGTGAAATGTCCAATATCCCGCTTATCCCATGCTTAGCAATTTCATAACCGGTGAATGCTTCCAAGGCGAGTCCGGCGCCGAAACTTCCGGTGTACTGGTAAATCTCCGTTGCTTGCCAACGGTTGGCATGCCAAACAGCGGCCATGACGGACACCAAACCTGCATTTGACGAGCGCTTACGACAAAGCGCTTCCGAGACGGAAGCCTTGCTTGCTTCGGTGCTTTCCGATGCCGCCCTGCCGGATGAGATCGCACGCCCGGCACACCTGATGGCAGCCATGCGGCACGGCTCCTTGAACGGTGGGAAAAGGCTTCGGCCCTTTCTGTTGCGCGAAAGCGCGGTTCTTCTCGGCGGGTCATCCGATGCCGCGCTTCGTGTCAGCGTGGCGCTCGAATGCCTTCACTGCTATTCGCTGATTCACGACGATCTTCCGGCCATGGACGACGACGATCTGCGGCGGGGCCAGCCGACCGTTCACAGGGCTTTTGACGAAGCGACAGCTATCCTCGCCGGCGATAGTCTTCTGACCTATGCTTTCGACATCATCGCGGCTCCGGAAACCACGCTTGCGGACAGGCTCAAGACAGAGCTTGTGCTGGCACTGGCGCGGGCAGCAGGCCCTGGCGGCATGGCAGGCGGACAGGCTCTTGACCTTGCCGCAGAAAAATCAGCGCCGGATGAAGCCGGTATCGTGACCTTGCAGGCAATGAAGACCGGTGCGCTGCTGCGGTTTGCTTGCGAGGCAGGCGCCATCGTCGCCGGGTCGCCGGCGGCCGATCGGGAAAGACTTCGTCTTTTCGGCCAAAAGATCGGCCTTGCCTATCAGCTCGCCGACGATCTGCTCGACCTCACCTCCGATGCCTCCACCTTGGGGAAGGCGGCTGGCAAGGATGCCGCGCGCGGCAAGGGAACGCTGGTCGGCCTCCATGGCAGGGATTGGGCTGAAAAGAGGCTCGAAGTACTGACCAATGAAGCTATCGGCCTTCTTGCGCCCTACGGAGAAAAGGCGCTTATTCTGCAGGAAGCGGCGCGCTTCATCGCCAGCCGAGACAATTGACCCCGAGGGAAGACCTTGCCTGAGATCCTGATCTATATGTGGCCCGCCTATGTCGCCTATATCATCAACGTCGCAAGCCCCGGCCCGGCCAATTTCGCGATCATCGGCGCCTCGATCTCGCAAGGCCGCCGCGCCGGGTTGATCACCGCACTCGGTATCGGATGCGGTTCTTTCACCTGGGCCTGCGCCGCAGCGCTTGGCCTAGCGGCGCTGCTGCGCAACTATGCGCTTGCACTGGAGATCCTGAAAATCCTTGGCGGGCTCTACCTGATCTATCTCGCCTGGAAGGCTTATAAATCCGCACGCTCACCGGATGCAAAAGCCGCAATCGGCAATGCCCGGACGGATTATACGGCACGCCAGCTTTGGTTGCGCGGCTACATGATCCACCTGACCAATCCGAAGGCTATCTTTGCCTGGCTGGCGATCATTTCGCTGGGTCTGCCCGAAAACGCGTCGACTTCGGCGATCATCCTGATCATTGCCGTCTGTATGATATCCAGCCTGACGGTCTTCACCAGCTATGCAATGGTGTTTTCGACGTCCCGCGCGCTGCGCGGCTACAGGGGGGCGCGGCGCTGGATCGAAGGCACGATGGCCGTCTTCTATAGCGTTGCCGGGTTCAAGCTTCTGACGAGCCGCATCTAGACGACTCGTCAGAGTTTTTCAAAAATCAGCCCTGCGTAATCGGAGCGATCGCCACTTCGACGCGGCGGTTCTGCGCGCGACCATCCGAGGTCGCGTTAGACGCAACCGGTTGCGACGGACCAAAACCCATCGTCGACATGCGGCGCTGGTCGACCCCGCGGCCTGCCAGATAGTTCGCAACCGACGCAGCACGGCGTTCCGACAGCCCTTGGTTATGCGAGAGGCTGCCGGTCGAATCGGTATGCCCGTTTACATCGATAAAGGTCTTGTTGAACTTGTTCAGCACGACCGCTACCGAATCGAGGGTTCTGTAGAATGGCGGGATCACCTGATCCTGGTCGGTCGCAAAGGTGATGTTGGACGGCATGTTGAGGATGATGCGATCGCCGACGCGCGTCACGGAAACGCCCGTGCCCTGAAGCTCGGCACGTAATTCCGCTTCCTGATTGTCCATATAGGCGCCAATCCCGCCGCCGGCCAGCGCACCGATACCGGCGCCGATCAGAGCATTGCGACCCGCATGGCGTCCTCCCGTCAGCCCGCCGGCAAGTGCGCCCAGGCCGGCACCGATCACGGCACCACCAGCGGTGTTGGAAACCTTTTGTTCACCCGTATACGGGTCGGTTGTGGTGCAGGCAGAGAGATAGGTCGCGCAAAGTGCGACGATTGCGATTTTCTTGAGCATGAAGTTGAAGTCCCCGTCGTCAATGGTGACATCTCATTTACCACGAATTGCGGCAATAGCGAGGAGAGGCTTCGGCACTCGGTAGCCCCTTTTGTCCAACAGCTGGCATTCCGGGACTGACCAACCTCGTCGACGATTGCAACGTGTTGGCGTGGCGGCTCTTGGGAACCAAATTACTCTGCAGCCGAGCGGTGCCCGAAGCGCTGTTCGATATACTCGATGACGAGTTTCTCGAAATCGGCGGCGATATTCGGGCCGCGCAGCGTCATAGCCTTCTGGCCATCGATGAAAACCGGTGCCGCCGGCGTCTCGCCGGTGCCGGGCAGCGAAATCCCGATATCGGCATGCTTGCTTTCGCCGGGCCCGTTGACGATGCAGCCCATGACGGCGACGTTAAGCGCTTCGACGCCTGGATATTTCTCGCGCCAGACCGGCATGTTCTTGCGGATGTCGTTCTGGATGTTCTGCGCCAGCTCCTGGAAAACTGTCGACGTCGTGCGGCCGCAACCGGGACAGGCCGCGACCACCGGCACGAACTGGCGGAAGCCCATGACCTGCAGCAGTTCCTGCGCCACCTGAACCTCGCGGGTGCGGTCGCCGTTCGGCTCCGGCGTCAGCGAGACCCGGATCGTGTCGCCGATCCCATGCTGCAGCACATAACCCATTGCCGCAGACGAGGCGACGATGCCTTTCGATCCCATGCCGGCTTCGGTGAGGCCAAGGTGCAACGCGTGGTTGGAGCGCTCGGCAAGCATGGAATAGACAGCGATCAGGTCCTGCACCTGGCTGACCTTAGCCGACAGAATGATTCGGTTGCGTGGCAGGCCGATCTGCTCGGCAAGCTCTGCGGAAATTAGCGCGGATTGGACGATGGCCTCATGCATGACCTGACGGGCGGAAAGCGGCGAACCCTCGGTGGCGTTGCGGTCCATCAACGTGGTCAGGAGATCCTGGTCGAGCGAACCCCAGTTGACGCCGATGCGCACCGGCTTGTCGTAGCGGATCGCCATCTCGATGATGTCGCCGAACTGCTTGTCCTTTTTGTCCTTGAAACCGACATTGCCCGGATTGATGCGATATTTAGCCAGCGCTTTGGCGCAGGCCGGATGGTCGGCAAGCAGCTTATGGCCGATATAGTGGAAATCGCCGACCAACGGCACGTCCATGCCGAGCCGCAACAAGCGCTCGCGGATTTTTGGTACCGCTGCAGCACTCTCGTCACGGTCGACGGTGATGCGGACGATTTCCGAACCAGCCTTGTAGAGCGCGGCGACCTGCGCGACCGTCGCATCAATGTCGGCAGTATCCGTATTGGTCATCGACTGAACGACGACGGGCGCGCCGCCGCCGACGATGACGCCACCGACATCGACCGCAACGGTGGCACGCCGCGGCTTGGGATCATAATCGACGGGTGAGGACATGGAGCTTCTCGTCGCCTTGAAAATAGGAGCGCCTTTCAGGTGGCGTATGGTTTGCGGGTTGTCAACCGGCCCGCCACGCACTTTATCGCAGCAGGCGCTCTTCTTCCATCAGCGCGCGATTGCGCCTTTTTAGTGATGGGCGTTGTCGGCGTGCCTTGCAAGCGGTGACAGCAGCAAGGCCACTGCGATCAGGATGGAGAGGGCTGCAAAGATCACAGCAAGCCCGGTGTGCTCGGCAATGAAGCCGATTGCCGACGGCGCCACGAGAATGCCGGAATATCCCATCGTCGTAACGACCGAGAGACCGACACCGGGTGCCATCCCGGGCAGGTTGCCGGCGGCGGAAAAGGCGATCGGCACAATGTTGGAAATGCCAATACCCGTCAGCGCAAAGCCCGCGATCGCCATTGCCGTATTCTCGGCAAAGCCGATCAACAGCAGACCAAGGATTGCAATCACTGAACAGACGCGAAGCGTCATGACGGCGCCGAACCGGTCGCGGATGAGGTCACCCGCAAAACGCATCGCCGCCATGGTCAGAGAGAAAGCAGCGAACGCGAAACCGGACAGCGTGACGGAGGCCGCAAGTTCGTTACGGAGATAAAGCGCACCCCAGTCGAGGATGGCGCCTTCCGGTATCATGCAGAACAGGGCCATGATGCCAAGGAGCCAGGGAAGCGGCGAAAGCGGCAGGCGACTCTTGCCATGATGCCCCTCGTCGGGATGCGGTGCGTCATGCAACACCGTCCGCCAAGCCGCGACGATCATCAGCGCCGCCAGTGCTGTGACGAGGATCGCATGGGGGGAAACCCCTATATGCTCGATCAGGAAGCCGCCGGTCGAGGAGCCGATCAGGCCGCCTAAGCTCCAGAAGGCGTGGCAGGAGGACATGATGGCACGCCGCATGCGCTTCTCGACCGACACCGCATTCGCATTCATCGCGACATCCATTGCCCCGATCAGGCCCCCAAAAAGGAAGATGGCGATTGCCCCGGTCCAGATCCCGCCGACCCAGGTGAGAAACAGCAACGTCGGCGTGAGCAAAACCGCCGTCCATTTGGAAACCTGGCTCGATCCGAAGCGGGCGATCTGGCTGCCGGCGAGCGGCATCATCACGATCGATCCGAGCCCGAATGTCAGGATCATCAACCCGAGAGCCCCTTCGTCCAGGCTGAGACGGCTTGCAAATTCCGGAATTTTTGGAGCCCATGCGCCCACCATGAAGCCGTTCATCAGGAACAGCAGCGATACGCCTACCCTTTCGCGGGTAATGAATTTTTCAGACCGAATAGGAGGGTTGAGAGGTGCGCGAGTATCCATACGTCCAATCCTTCTGGTTGTCGCGACCATATTTAAATCGATTGAAATTGCAACGGCGCATTGGCGGCCCGTCTCTCACAAATTATGTGCGAACGAAACCGGCGACGATCCAAAAGGTTCTCAGGATTGGCCGCAGGACAAAAGATTGGAGGCGCCATTCCGAATGGATGGCGCCTCTGGCCTCGATGCATTTCAAGAAATAACGTCAGTAAAAGAATCAGCCGCCGTAAACGATCAGCAGATCCTTTGCATCGATCTGGTCGCCAGCCTTGACAAGGACCTCAGCGATCACGCCGTCCTTTTCCGCATGAAGCGCGGTCTCCATCTTCATCGCTTCGATAGAGAGCAACACGTCGCCAGCCTTGACCGATTGGCCGGTGGAGACGGCGACTGTCGAGATCACGCCAGGCATGGGCGCGCCGAGATGCAGACCATTGCCAAGCTCAGCCTTGCGGCGAATCGCGCCCCCGGATGCGCCATGCGCCCGGTCCGGCACCTTGATGCGGCGCGGCTGACCGTTCAGTTCGAAGAAGGCCGTCACCATGCCCTGCGCATCGGTAGCGCTCATCGCCTGGTTGACGATGACCAGCGTCTTGCCTTTCTCGATATCCGCAAACAGTTCCTCGCCATCTTTCAGCCCGTAGAAATACGCAGGTGTCGGCAGGACGGAAACCGGTCCATAGGTATCGATCGCCAAGGCAAAGTCGGTAAACACCTTGGGATACATAAGATAGGAAGCGAATTCGAAGTCGTCGATCTTTCTGCCGAGCTTCTCCTCGATGACCTTGCGTTCTGCATCGAGATCGGCTTCCGCCAGCAGCGAGCCCGGACGCGCTGTATAGGGCTCTTCGCCCTTCAGCGCCTTCTTCTGCAACGCTTCCGGCCAACCGGACGGCGGCTGGCCAAGATCGCCCTTCAGCATGGAAACGACCGATTCCGGAAAGGCGATATCCTTGGCTGGGTTCTCGACATCGGCCACCGTCAGGTCCTGGGAGACCATCATCAGCGCCATGTCGCCGACGACCTTCGAGGACGGCGTCACCTTGACGATGTCGCCGAACATTTGGTTCACGTCGGCATAGGTCTGGGCGACCTTATGCCATTTCGTTTCAAGGCCGAGCGAGCGGGCCTGCTCCTTGAGATTGGTGAACTGGCCCCCCGGCATTTCATGGAGATAGACTTCGGAAGCCGGTCCCTTGAGATCGCTTTCAAAGGCTGCATATTGGCCCCGCACCGCTTCCCAATAGAAGGAGATGCGGCGGATCCATTCCGGATCAAGACCCGGGTCACGCTCGGTGCCCGACAGCGCCTCGACGATCGATCCGAGGCACGGCTGCGAGGTATTGCCAGATAGCGCATCCATGGCGGCATCGACGGCATCGACGCCTGCGTCGACTGCGGCAAGCACGGTGGCAGCAGATATGCCGGACGTGTCATGCGTATGAAAGTGGATCGGCAGGCTGGTGGCCTCGCGCAGCGCCTTGAACAGGACGCGAGCGGCGGCGGGCTTCAGAAGGCCTGCCATATCCTTCAGCGCGATGATATGGGCACCTGCCTTTTCCAGTTCCTCGGCCAAAGCGACGTAATATTTGAGGTCGTATTTCGGCCGGGCAGAGTTCAGGAGGTCGCCCGTATAGCAGATCGCCGCTTCACAGAGCCTGTTTTCCTCCTGAACGGCATCCATCGAGACACGCATGTTCTCGACCCAGTTCAGGCAATCGAAAACGCGGAAGAGATCGATGCCGCCTTTCGCCGCTTGGCGGACAAAATATTTGACGACGTTATCAGGATAGTTCTTGTAGCCAACGCCGTTGGCTCCGCGCAAAAGCATCTGCAGGAGCAGGTTCGGAGCCCCCTCGCGGATCAACGCCAACCGCTCCCAGGGGTCTTCGGTCAGGAAGCGCATCGAGACATCGAAGGTCGCCCCGCCCCAGCACTCCAGCGAAAAGAGAGTGGGAAGCGCCCGTGCATATACGCCGGCGACGCGGGCGATATCATACGTGCGCATCCGGGTCGCGAGCAACGATTGATGTCCGTCACGCATCGTCGTGTCGGTCATCAGCACGCGCTGTTCACTTCGCATCCATTCGGCGAACTTCTTCGGACCAAGGGCATCGAGGCGTTGTTTCGTGCCGTCTGGGATATCACCGTTGATGTAAGGGATGATCGGCTTTGCCATCTGTTCTGAAGGCACTGGCCGGCCCTTGGTTTCCGGATGGCCGTTCACCGTTACGTCGGCAAGATAGGTCAGCAGCTTGGTTGCGCGATCCTGCCGTTTGACCTGCTCGAAGAGCTCAGGCGTCGTGTCGATGAACCGCGTCGTATAGGAATTGTCGCGAAACTTCGGGTGACCGATGATCGCTTCGAGGAAGGTGAGATTGGTCGCCACGCCGCGAATCCGGAACTCGCGCAGCGCCCGATCCATGCGGCTGATCGCCTCCTGCGGCGTCGAGCCGGCGGCTGTCACCTTGACCAGCAACGGGTCATAATAGCGGGTGATGACCGCGCCCGAATAGGCCGTGCCGCCATCGAGGCGGATGCCGAAGCCGGCCGCCGAACGATAGGCGGTGATACGGCCGTAGTCCGGAATGAAATTGTGCTCGGGATCTTCCGTTGTGATGCGGCACTGGAGCGCATGACCGTTGAGGCGGATATTTTCCTGGGTCGGTACGCCCGATTCCGGCGTGCCGATCGCAAAGCCTTCGAGGATATGAATCTGCGCCTTGACGATATCGATGCCGGTGACAACTTCGGTCACCGTATGCTCGACCTGGATACGCGGATTGACTTCGATGAAGTAGAATTTGCCGGTTTCGGCATCCATCAGATACTCGACCGTGCCGGCGCCGATATAATTCGTCGCCTTGGCGATCTTCAGCGAATAGTCGGCCAATTCCTGCCGCTGCGCTTCCGACAGATAGGGGGCCGGGGCACGTTCCACGACCTTCTGGTTGCGCCGCTGGATCGAACAGTCTCGCTCGAAAAGATGCACGGCATTGCCGTGGGTATCGCCGAGAATCTGGCTCTCCACGTGGCGTGCCCGCTCCACGAGCTTTTCCAGATAGACCTCGTCCTTGCCGAAGGCAGCCATGGCCTCGCGCTTGGCTTCAGTCACCTCGCGGGCGAGATCTGCTTCGGCGCGGATGACGCGCATTCCGCGCCCGCCGCCGCCCCAAGAGGCTTTCAGCATCACCGGATAGCCGATCGTCGCTGCCATTCTGGCCACTTCCGCCAAGTCATCCGGCAGGGGCTCCGTTGCCGGAACGACCGGTACGCCGACTGAAATCGCCAGATTGCGGGCAGCCACCTTGTTGCCGAGCTGACGCATCGTCTCGGCCCTCGGGCCGATGAAGGTGATACCGGCAGCGTCGCAGGCTTCGACAAATTCCGGGCTCTCCGAAAGAAGCCCATATCCGGGATGGATGGCGTCCGCGCCGGACAATTTGGCAACGCGGATAATTTCGGGGATAGAGAGATAACTTTCGATCGGGCCCAGGTCCCGCGGAAGATGCGGGCCGCGGCCAACCTGATAGCTTTCGTCGGCTTTGAAACGGTGCAGCGAGAGTTTGTCCTCCTCCGCCCAGATCGCAACCGTTTTAATACCCAGTTCGTTCGCAGCCCGAAAAACGCGGATCGCAATTTCAGACCGGTTGGCAACGAGAATCTTCGAAATCGGCAAAACGGACCTCCCCAGGCGCCATCGAAATGCTGCACTGCGAAGAACCCATATCGCCTTAATCGCCTCAGTGCAATTTCCCTGGAAGCCTGGCGCTAAATTAATGTCATAATTCGGTCATCGGCGGTTGCTCAAGTCACCAATCCCATGCGGAAGGCAGAGGCAACGACATGCTGACGGTTCTTTGCCCGCAGCTTCTCCTGCAAACCGTTGATATACCAGTCGACGGTATGGCTGGATATCTCCAGCGACTTTGCGATTTCGTTGGAGGTCAAGCCCTCTGCAAGCAATCCGACGACTTCCATCTCTCGGCGCGTAAGCTGCGTGTCGACTTGGGTTGCGGCCTCAAGCGCTGCAGCCTCACCCCGCATCTCCATAAAGCGCCAGAAGACCTTTTTCGCTGCCGCATCGAAAAGCGCTATCTCCGCAGGCGAAAGATCGACGGGCCTGCCACCGACCGTCATCGTTCCCAGAAGCCCGTTACGACCATAGACCGGAAAGATGTAGCCGTCCTGTAGACCGTAACGAATTCCTTCCTGCATCATTCGTTGCATGCGCTGCCGGTGCGGATCGTTCCTGAGCGTAAAAAGCGCGTCGCGCCAGCGGAACGGCCTTTGGGCGATGCTCAACATCCGGATGGTCGGATCAATGAGAACATATCTGCGGGTGACATACACCTGCGGCCAACCGCTGGGCCAACGGCCTGCCAACAGCAGGTCCATAGGATTTTCGTTGATCCGGGGCTGTATCAGCACGCCATAGTATTCAAAGCCATAGGCGGCCAGCAGGGATTCTAGCTGGGCCGTCAACTCCGCTTCCGCCTTGGTCTCGCCTGCCAATACCAGGAGCTGTATGATCAGCTGAATGTTCAAGACTGCCCCCGAAATGCCCATCTGGCGTCTTTGCTTGCGTGAAATTTCAGTTAATTCCCCGGGCCATAGTTGACCAGCATAGTTATCATTCGTTGAAGGTATACCGCAAAATTTAGCCTCTTGACGGCTTGAAAAGAGTTACTTCGGGGTTAGCCGGGAGGTCAGGTTTACAAAGGCTTGCCGTATAAGGAACATTTCTGGCAGAAGGGCTATTAATCGCCCGCTTCGTCGCGGAATTGCCGTTTCCGATCTTTAAGTACCAAGCACGACCGCAGTTGCGGCTCCATAAGAATGAGGTGGTATTCGTTGACGCTGTTCCAGGTTTACGCCCGAGCACTGAAATATCTGGCGAAGAACAAATGGCGGGTTACCGCAGTGGTTGTCGCCAATATCGTGCTCGCGATCATTACTATCGCCGAGCCGATCCTTTTCGGCCGAATCATCGATGCCATTTCCTCAGGTGGCAACGTTACCCCTGTGTTGATGCTCTGGGCTGGATTTGGTGTTTTCAATACAATCGCCTATGTGCTTGTTGCAAGGGAAGCTGACCGGCTTGCCCATGGCCGCCGCGCATCCTTGCTGACCGAAGCCTTCGGCCGAATCATCTCCATGCCGCTCGCGTGGCACAGCCAACGCGGTACGTCGAATGCTCTGCACACCCTGCTGCGTGCCGCCGAAAGCCTGTTCGGTTTATGGCTCGAATTCATGCGCACGCATCTTGCCACGGCAGTCGCTTTGGTTCTCTTGGTTCCGACAGCCATCTCCATGGACTGGCGATTGAGCCTCGTGCTTCTGGTGCTGAGCATTCTCTACTGGATCATCGGCGTGACGGTGATGAATCGCACCAAGGAAGGGCAAGCCTCCGTTGAAAGCCACTACCACACAGTCTTTTCACATGTGAGCGACGCCATCAGCAACGTCTCGGTGCTGCATAGCTACAATCGAATTGAAGCAGAAACCAAGGCGCTAAAGAACTACACGAAAGACCTGCTCGCCGCCCAGTATCCGGTGCTCGATTGGTGGGCTCTTGCCAGTGCTTTGAATCGCACGGCCTCGACAGTATCGATGGGTGTTATTCTTGTGATCGGCACCGTGCTCGTCCAACAGGGCGAACTGCGTGTCGGGGACGTCGTCGCCTTTATCGGCTTTGCAAATCTTCTCATCGGGCGCCTCGATCTTCTGCGCCAGTTCGCCACGCAGATTTTTGAAGCCCGCGCCAAGCTCGAAGATTTTTTCGCACTTGAGGATTCGGTTGAGGAACGCGCTGAACCGGTCGATGCCGGTGAGCTCTCCGACGTTCGAGGCGAGGTGGAGTTTCGAAACGTCTCCTTCGGCTTCGCCAGCACGAGCCAGGGCGTCCACAACATCTCCTTCACCGCAAATGCCGGGGAGACGGTTGCGATCGTCGGCCCGACAGGTGCCGGCAAGACGACCCTTATCAACCTCCTGCAGCGGGTCTACGATCCCCAGGAGGGCAAGATCCTCATCGACGGCACCGATATCAGCAAGATCACGCGCAAATCGCTCCGCCAGTCCATTGCCACCGTGTTCCAGGACGCGGGACTGTTGAACCGTTCGATCAGCGAGAATATTCGCCTCGGGCGCGAGGGCGCCACCGAGGAGGATATCGCGAGAGCGGCCGAAGCAGCGGCGGCGACAGAGTTCATCGAAAGCCGGTTGGTCGGTTACGAGACCCCGGTCGGAGAGCGTGGCAATCGCCTCTCGGGCGGCGAACGGCAACGAATTGCCATTGCCCGCGCCATCCTCAAGAACGCACCTATCCTCGTTCTCGACGAGGCAACCAGTGCATTGGATGTGGAGACGGAGGCACGTGTGAAGGCCGCGATCGACAGGCTGCGCCAGGACCGTACCACCTTCATCATCGCCCACCGGCTCTCGACCGTTCGCGATGCCAACAAGGTGATCTTCCTCGACAATGGCCGGATCATCGAGATGGGCACCTATGACGAGCTCAGCCAGAGCGGTGGCCGTTTTGCTTCGCTTCTCAAGGCCAGCGGTATTCTCAATGACGAGGATGAGAAACAGCCCGAAGGGCCGCTGCCGCAAACGGCCTGAACCGTAGCGGACGACGCGACAAAGCCCGCCGTCATTTCCATGGCGGCGGGCTTTTTTGTTTCACCGTGACCTGATCTCAGTTGGTGAACTCAGTTACTCGTGTCGACGACGTATTGAGGAGGAACCCTTCTCCCTCGCTGACGGACTGCCCATTGATGGTGACTTTGCCACTTTCCACCGCGATCTTGTGCGCGACTTCATCAATGGTGATTTCAGCAGTGAAGCCGTTCCAGCCTGCCGGCAGCACGGGATTCACGAACAACCGGTCGCCTTGGCGCCGGATGCCGAGAATGCCTTCGACTGCAGCACGATAAAGCCAGCCGGCGGAACCCGTATACCAGCTCCAGCCGCCTCTGCCGGTATAGGAGCCGTGCCCATAGACGTCGGCGGCAACCACATAGGGTTCCACGCGATAGGTATCAGCCGCCTCACGGCTGAGCGCGTGATTGATCGGATTGAGGATCTGGAAGCATTTCCAGGCATCCTCTCCCCGCTTCAAAGCAGCAAGAGCCAGCACCACCCAGATCGCCGCGTGCGTATACTGGCCGCCGTTTTCGCGGACGCCGGGCGGATAGGCGCGGATATAGCCGGGATCTTTGCGCGTTTCCTGGAAAGGCGGGGCGAAGAGACGGATGATCCCTGCCTGCTCGTCAACGAGCTTTTCCAGAACGGCGTTCATCGCTTGGCTCGCCCGCTCGGGATCGCCTTCGCCCGAAAGCACGCTCCAGGACTGTGCCAGCGAATCGATCCGGCATTCGTCGCTCGAAATCGAGCCAAGCGGAGAACCGTCGTCGAAGTAACCGCGGCGGTAATAGCTCCCGTCCCAGCCCGCTTTCTCCAGCGCCTGCTTCAGAGTCTCCAGATGCGCCGTCCAGCTTTCGACACGCGGTTGGTCGTTTCGCTCGGAAGCGTATGGCAGGAAGCTCCGCAAGGCACTTGCCAGGAACCAGCCTAGCCAGACGCTCATACCGCGGCCGCCTATACCGACACGGTTCATGCCGTCGTTCCAGTCGCCGCCGAGGATCAAAGGCAGGCCTTTTTCCCCGGTGCGGGCAACGGCAATATCGAGTGCCTTGGCGGCATGCTCGTAAACGGTAGCCGTTTCTGAGGATATCTCCGGCTTGAAGAACGAGTCGTGCTTGTGTTTTTCGAGAATAGGACCTTCAAGAAAAGCAACCGGCTCATCCAGCAGCGATTTGTCGCCTGTCGCCGAGACGTATTGATGCGCCGCATAGGCGAGCCAGACCACGTCGTCCGAAATCATCGTGCGGACACCGGCGCCGGAATTCGGCAACCACCAATGTTGCACGTCGCCTTCGTGGAATTGGCGCGACGCGGCGTGAAGGATTTGATGCCGCGCCAGCGACGGCTCCTGAACCAAGAAGGCCAAAGTGTCCTGCAGTTGGTCGCGGAAGCCATAAGCTCCGGACGACTGATAGAAGGCGGTGCGCGCCATGATGCGGCAACCGAGCGCCTGATATGGAAGCCAGTGGTTGACCAGGTTATCGAGAGACTTGTCCGGCGTGGAAATCTTCAGGCGACCGGTAAATCCTCTCCAAAACTCGCGATTTGCGTCGAGAACCGTTTCGAAATCCTCTGCCCGCAGCTCGGCGACAAGCGCCCGAGCGTCTTCCTGGGTCTCGGCATCGCCCAGGAAGAAGGTTATCCTCTTCTCTTCGCCGGGCGCCAACTCGATGTCATAGGAGAGTGCCGCGCACGGATCGCCATCAAGATCGAGAGAACCGCTAAGAGCGGAAGCGGACACGACTGCCGCGGGCAGCTGTACCGAACCGAAGCGGCCGATGAATTCGCGCCGGCTTGTCGTAAAGCCGGATGGCATCTCCCGCATGGCCATGAAGGCAAAGCGGCGGTGGTCGATGCTGTAGGGATTCGTGGCAAAGAGCGTGCCCGCTTCCTCGTCGCGGGTAGACAGAATGAACGGGATGGTCCGGGCAGGATTGTTACCCAGCAGCCATTCCGCATATCCGTACACGCGCAGCCTGCGAACTTCGGAACCGATATTGCGGAGGAAGAACGACGTGAGCTTTGCCGGGCGCGTGCGGTCAACCGTCTGCGTCAGCTCGAGTTTCAAACCGTTGTCTTCTGATGCGAACACCGAATAGCCGAGCCCGTGCCGGGCTTCGAATTTTATTTCCGGCTTGCGCGACAGAGCCGCGAAGGGGGTCGACACAGTGCCGCTGTCCTGGTCGCAGACGTAGAAGGCCTCGCCCGGCCGATTGATGACCGGATCGTTGCTCCACGGCGTAAGCTGGTAGTCGCGAGAGTTCCGAGCCCAGGTGAAGCCTGCCCCTTCCGCCGACACATGGAAGCCGAACTTTTCGTTTGGGATCACGTTGATCCACGGCTGCGGGGTTGCCTGCCCGCCCCTGAGGCGCACGACATATTCGCCGCCGTCCTTTGAGAAGCCGCCATATCCGTTCCAGAACTCAAGGTCGGCAGGTGCTTCCGCCTCAGCGGGCGGCTGGAAGACTTCGCCGTTCAGCAGCGGACGCCGGTCTATCTCGATTACCTGATCCTTGGCGGGTGCGAAAATGGATGCTGTCCGGTTGAGCTGGTCACTGATCTTGCCGTTGCGCGCATGCAAAACGACGCGCGATGCGGCTACAAGACCTTCCGACGCCGTCTCGTCCAGGATGTCGCGGCGAAGGGAGAAGACATGCTGACGCTGCCCTTCCTGCTGACCGAGACGACGGGCATTCTCCGACAGATACTCGATCGCGTGCTGCATTTCCTGCGCATAGGAGGCCGCGCGTTCGTTGAAGATCACCAGATCCGAGATGACGCCACGCGAACGCAGGTATTCCTGAGCGCTCATCGCCTCCTTCGCGACCGCCATATCAGCATCGTCGTTGATACGCAGCGTGAAGATCGGGAAATCGCCCGAAATCGCCGAAGGCCACAGAGACGATTGCGGCTGCATTGAAGTCTGAATCGTCGCCTGGTCCGCCCGGAGCTGCATATCCGGATAGATCAGGTAACGCGCCAGATGCTGGAAGGCCGCGGCATCCTGGGACGATACGCCGAGATGGCGCATCTGCACCTGCGTACGGGTCCAAGCCTGCGTCAGTTCAGCCTGGAAAGCGTCCGGATGACGATACCGCTCGATCGCCTGGTCAAGTTCCTCGCGTTTGGGAGCGGCAATCGTCCAGAAGATGACGCTCACCTTCTTGCCCGCCGGTACCCTCACGACGCGGCGCAGCGACAGGATCGGGTCGAGCGTAAAGCCGTCCGTTCCGGAAAGCGTCGCGCCGGGGTCGAAGGCTGCCGCTTCCGCAAGCGTGCGACCACGGCCGAGGAACTTCCGTCTGTCGGTCTCGAACTCCGTGGGCCGTGCAGACCCTGCGTTGTCGGCAGCAAGATGCGCAATCACCATGTCGGGATCGCCGGGATTTCGCTTGTTGCGCCACGCCCGGATCACATCGCCGCGTTTGCCGATCTCGGTGCGGACAAACATCCGCGAAAAGACCGGGTGGGCATTGTCGTCATCTTCTGACGCCAGCACGGGCTCCATATAGGAGGTGACCTCGATGAAGCGGTCTTCCGTGCCCATGTTCAGCAAGGTCAGGCGGCGACCTTCCGCATCGTGCTCGGTCGCGACGATGCACTCCACGGTGCTGGTAAAATCGCCGATGGTCTTGTGGAACTCAGCGCGCTCGTCGCTGAATATCGCCTTGCTCGTCTCGCCCTCCGCACGACGGGGTTCCGACGTTGCAGACCACCATTCGCCGGTCGCGGTATCGCGAAGGAACAGGAACTGGCCCCATCGATCTTCCGTGGGATCCGGCTTCCACCGGGCAACCGACATGCCGTTCCAGCGGGAATAGCCGGAGCCGGTTGCGGTGAGCATCACCGAATAGTGACCATTCGACAGAAGAACCAGTTCGCGGTCTTTGGTCGCCGGATTGGTGATCGTGCGGATTTCTGGACGCAGCAGCTCGCCCTGACCCTTGCCAGGCGTTTCCTCGTGCTTTGCGCTCATGACCGGTATGTCGCGCGGAGCTTTTTCCTGCAGAAGCAGTTCGGCTGCCTCGATCACGGGATCGGAATGGAAGAATTCGCGCAGCAGACCGTTCATCACGACGTTGGCGATCGCAGCAATCGACATGCCGTGATGGTGCGCATAGTAGTTATACACCACCGCACAACGCTGCCCCTCCGGAACGCGGGTCGGCGTGAAGTCGACGGCGTCGTGGAAGCCAAACATGCCGAGCGCGCCGAGGGAGCGCAGCTCCGCCAGGTTTTCAGCAGCCGAGATTGGATCATATTGACTGGCGAGGATCGAGGCATAGGGAGCGATAACGGCGTTCTGGCCGAGCCCTCGCTTGAGACCGAGCGTCGGCACACCGAAATTCGTGTACTGATAGTTGAACAGATGATCGCGGGCGTTGAAGGCCGCTTCCGAAATGCCCCATGGCGTGCCAAGCCGCTTGCCGTGGTTCATCTGCTCCTTGACCACGAGATTGTTGGTCTGGTTCAGGATGCCCCCTTGCCGCTCCTGCATGACGAGCGGCGGCATCAGATATTCGAACATCGAGCCCGACCAGGAGACCAGGGCCCCCTGCGCACCGATCGGCACGACCTGACGACCCAGGCGATACCAGTGCTCCGTCGGCAGGTCACCCTTGGCGATCGCAAACAGGCTAGTCAGGCGGCATTCGGACGCCAGCAAATCATAGCAAGCTTCGTCCAATTCGTTGCTGTCGACACGATAACCGATCGAAAGCAGCCGGCGTTCCTTGCGGAACAGGAAGCTGAAGTCCATCGAGAACGCGATCGTCCGGGCACGGTCCCTCAACGCAGCCAGCCGCCCGCGCAGTGACTCCATATTGGAATTATCAAAGACGTTGTCGGCGATATGCGCTTCGCAAACGTTGACGAGGGATGCTGACCAGCGGGTTACCTCGTCACTCTGAACCGAACGAACCTCATGATCGAGATTGGTCGCCAGTTTCTGGATCTCACGCGCCAGAACCGTCAGGTTGATGATCCGGATCGAAGCAAACTCGTGCTCCCGTTTGACGGCGGCAAGCGCGTTTCCGAAGCCGGCGATGCGCTCCTCAAGCCGGCGGCGCAACGGGCGCACTGTCTTGCGGTCATCGGGCAGAGCGGTCAACGTTTCGGCGAGGATGCCGGCGACATCGCCGATACCATCGAGATTGCCCTGCAGGTGAGCTGACGGCGCTTCGGCCCACATGCGGCAGGCGGATGAAATCGCAATCAGATGACCGGCAAGATTGCCGCTGTCGACTGCCGAGATATAGGGTTGGCCAAGCGGCTTCAGCGTATCGCTATGATACCAGTTGTACAGATGCCCACGGAATTTCTCCATTTTTTCGATCGTCGAGATCGTCTGCTCGAGACGCTCGATCGTATCCGTGAAGCTGATCCAGCCAAAATGGCGCGCCGAGATCGTCGACAGCAAGTAGACCCCGATATTGGTGGGCGAAGTGCGCTTGGCGATGATCGGATCCGGGCGTTCCTGGAAATTGTCCGGCGGCAGGTAGTTCTGCTCGAGCGTTACAAAGGTCTCGAAATACCGCCAGGTGCGGCGAGCGATCTTGCGCAGTTCAACGGAGACCGTATCCGGAACGAAAAGGCGATCTTCCGTTTCCGCCGACTGGCTCACATACCATGCAACGAGCGGCGAGAAGATCCAGAGCACCGCGAAGGGAATGCCCACCAGGAACGCGTTGTCGCCGGGCAAAGCTGAGAGAATGATGCTGAGAACGGCAATCGTGGGCGCGTGCCACATCGCGCGATAGTAATCCTGAGGGCTTCCCTGAGCGCTCGACTGGATCGATGCGGCCGTACGCCATTCCAGCATCAGCTTGCGGCTGAAGAACAACCGGTAGAGGGAGCGAGCGGTCGCGTCCGTCATGATGCAGGCGGTATCGGCAATGAAGACGATGCGAAGCGCAACCTGAGCGTTGGCCGAGCGCATATCCGACCAGAGCGAATAGAAATGCGCTCCGGGCACGATATCAGTCGAGCGAGGCAGCAGACCAGTCACCAGAGAAAGCGTCGGTGCCACAAAGAGCAGGAAAATCAGCAGGATCTGCCAGATCAACGCACCGAGCGGGTCCATGAAATACCAGCCTAGAACCGATGCGAAGAACCAGGCGATCGGAGTAAGCGAGCGACGCAGATTGTCGATCATTTTCCAGCGGCCGAGTGCAGTCACGCCGCGCGTCGGATCGAGAATATAGGGAAGCAACTGCCAGTCGCCACGGGCCCAGCGATGCTGACGGGAAACCTCGACCTCGTATCGAACCGGGAAGTCTTCGACCAGTTCAACGTCGGTGATGAGCGCGCAGCGCGCGAACGAACCTTCCAGAAGGTCGTGCGAAAGGACGGAATTTTCGTCGATCCGGCCTTTGAGCGATGCTTCGAAAGCATCGACATGATAGAGGCCTTTACCGGTAAACGTGCCCTCGCCGGTCAAATCCTGATAAACGTCGGACACCGTGAAGACATAGGGATCCAGCCCTCGGCCGACAGAGAAGACGCGCTGGAAGACGGATGCCTCCTTACCGGTCGTCAGCGATGGCGTGACGCGCGGTTGCATCAGCCCATAACCATGGATCACGCGATTGCTCTTCGGATCGAGCACCGGCCGGTTGATCGGGTGATGCATTTTGCCGACGAGCTTCGTCACCGCATCCCGCATCAGGCGCGTATCGGCGTCGAGCGTCATGACGTATTGGACGTCCGCGGGAACCATGTTGGCGCCCGGCAGATAGGTTGTATCCTGGTCACCCCGAAGCAGCAGGTTCAGTTCGTGCAGCTTTCCGCGCTTGCGCTCCCAGCCCATCCACGCGCCTTCGTTCGGATTGAAGAGGCGACGCCGATGCAGGAGATAGAAACGCGTCTTGCCGTCATGAGCATATTTGGCGCTGAGTGCCGCAATCTCGCGCTTGGCATAGTCGAGGATTTCCAGATCCGCATCCGTCTCCTCGAGCTTGCTGTCACGCCAATCGCTCAAAAGCGCGAAGTAGATTTCACCGCGCGGGTTGGCGAGATAATGGACTTCGAGGTTGCGCACGAGCTCGTCAACCGTGTCGCGGTCGGTGATCAGGCAGGGCACGGCGACGAGCGTTCTGGCGTCGTCAGGAATGCCTTCCTTGAATTCATAGCCCACAAGGCGGGCCGGACGCACCACATAGGTCACGAGCGTATTGAAGAGGCCGGTGGCACCTTCCGAAGCAGGGAGGGCGAACATCAGCAGAAAGAAGAACACGACCGGCAGCGGCATATTCGCCTGGACGAGGAACCAGCCGGCAATTGCCATCGCCAGCACGGTCAGGAATATGACCGGACCCGCAATTGCGAACCAGTTGAGCCGTCGAACAAGACGGACCGTCTGCTGCACGATAAGCGGCTTGTAACCGACTGCAGCTTCCAGTTCCCTGCGCCGGCGTCCGACGATGAAGGCGCCGATATTGCTTTCGCGTGGATCGTCGCTTTCCCCGGCTGCTTGCTCTGCAAGGCTGATGGCCGCATTGGCGACCTCGCTTTCGCTCCTGCGGGAGCGGCGGGCGATCTGTTCGATACGGTTGCGGTAGGCGTTTCGCGAACCGAAATCGAGGGCTTCGTAATCCGTGCGGTCTCGGAAGATCTTGTCGATCTGCGAAACTTGTTCGAACCAGACGCTCCACTCCGTGTCATCGATGTGACGCAGGCTCTTGATGATATTGCCCATCGTCACATTGCCGGACGAAAGCCGGTTCTGTTCGGCGAGCATCACCTCTTCGACATCGGTGCCGGCCTGCTCGAGCCGCTGCTCCAGCCAGGTTACCGCAAAACCTGAGGTCTGGGAGGCATTGCGCAGACGATAAAGAAACTGGGTGATGAACGTGTTGTCGCTGGTGAGCGCCTCAATGCTCTTGAGCACATCCGCACTGGCGGCCTCGTCGTTCAGCCTGATGACTTCGTCGGCTACATCGTTCGCACGACGGCGCATGTTGCGGGAACGGTCGACGCGGGTGGCGATACGACGAAGGTTTTCGATTAGAACGAAGCGGATAAAAGACGGCAGAGCCCAGAGTTCACCGATCTCGAGCGGCTCTTCGACCTGGAATCCGTCGACCATGGCAGCCAGAGCGTCCTGTGAAACGCTGCTGTGGGTGTGGGCGACATAGAGCCATGCCACCGCGAGCACGCGGGGAATTTCCTGCCCCGCGACCGTCATCGTCGGAAGCTGCCGATAGAACTTTTTGGGGAAGTCGCGGCGGACTTCCTGGATCGCTTCCTCGACAATGTAATAATTGTCGAGAAGCCACTCGGCGGCGGGCGTGATCGACGCTCCGGCATCCACATCCGCAGCGGTTGCGCGGTAGACCCGGAAGATTTCCTTCTCGTTCTCCTGATGGCGCTTGAAGAAGTCGAACTCCAGGAAACCGGGTAGGCTGGAAGTGCCCTCCTTGCCGAGCTTTTCGCCGCACTCCCTCAACGCGTCTATGTTGAAATAAGTCGAACGGATCGAATCGTTATGATCGATCTGCTTGGCTTCGGTATCGCGCGAGGAAGCTGGCTGCGGATTCTGAAAGGACATGGACACGGGCTTCTGGGTGAGAAAACTTTAAGGGTTCGTCGGCCTCGCCTTACTCGGCCTGCATTGGAAGCGCCAGTCATCATTTTGATTATGGTGACTGGCCCGACGCAAATTCGCGAAGAGGGGAAATAGAGGGCAGTAACGATATTGCAAATAACTGACCAAAATCTATTGCCCGCTTCTGGCGGATTAACACATCAACGCCTCTAATGGCGCAAGCCTGAATGAAAGCTGAACAACAGCAGGGCCTTGATAAGACGGAAGATTCACCTTCGGCGACGACCACGGGCCGCCCACACGAAATTTGATCCGGAACTGGGTTACCTCCGTACGACGGCGCTGCTATCCATGGTGGAGCGGAAGGTTTTCAAGCGCCGCAGACAAACTAGCGAAGGCAGTTTTTGCGATGACGGTACAATTTTCAAACTACATGGCCGAGGTGGTGGCAACCCGCCGCTATCTTCATCAGCATCCGGAACTGGGACTTTCGGAGTTCAACACGTCCGATTTCGTGGCCCGGCAGCTCACGGAGTTCGGCTACGAAGTCACGCGCGGCCTCGCCAAGACCGGACTTGTAGCGACCTTGAAAAACGGCACAGGTAATCGGTCGGTCGGTATCCGCGCGGATATCGACGCCTTGCCGATCGAAGAAGAGACAGGCGCCGAATACGCCAGCAGGAACAAGGGTCTGATGCACGCCTGCGGGCATGACGGCCACACGGCGATGCTGCTCGGCGCGGCGAGGATTCTCGCTGAACGAAGGAATTTCGACGGTACGATCCATTTGATTTTTCAACCGGCAGAGGAAAATTTCGCCGGCGCAAAATTGATGATCGAGGACGGCCTGTTCGATCGCTTCCCCTGCGATGCAGTGTTCGGCCTTCACAACGACCCTACTTTGCCATTCGGAAAGATCGTTGTGAAGGAAGGACCGATACTGGCCGCTGCCGACGAGTGCCATATCGTCATCAACGGGCGGGGCGGCCACGGCGCGGAACCTCAATCGACATCCGATCCGATCGTCTGCGGCGCAAGCATCATCATGGCTCTCCAGACAATTGCCTCCCGGAATATCCATCCGCTCGACCCGGTGGTAATCACCGTCGGGTCTTTTCGTGGTGGTATGGCGAGCAACGTGATTCCGGAACGCGCCGAGATGCGCCTTACGATCCGGTCCTATGACCCTGCGGTGCGCGACAGACTGGAGGAACGTGTCCGCATGATAGCGCAAGGCCAGGCCGCAAGCTTCGGCATGACGGTCACGATCGACTACGAGCGCGGTTACGACGCGACGATCAACCATCCGGCCGAAACCGACTTTGTCCGCGAGCTGGCAAAAGGGATTCTCGGGGAAGAGAATGTCGAAGATCTGGAAAGGACATCGATGGGCAGCGAAGATTTTGGTTTCATGCTGAAAGAGCGTCCCGGCAGCTATTTCCTGCTGGGCACGAAGCGGACCGACAATGACCCGCCGTTGCATCATCCCCAGTTCGACTTCAATGATGAGGCGCTGCCGATCGGGACAAGCTTTTGGGTAGAACTCGCGGAAGCGTATCTGCCGGCGAAATAGCCTTGAAGAACAAAACACCTCCCGAGCCGGCGGAGCGCGGGAGGTGTCGCACAGTCTTGGGAAGACCGGAAGCTTACGGAAAGAGCCCAAGCACTACGGCGCCGACGAAGATGAAGGCTGCGGAAACCAGTGCGGTATTGGCTGCCCACTGCCATTTGCTGGCGCTACCAACGGGAAAGGACCGTGTCTGATGTTGTAGCTGGCGCATAAATGCCTCCCGGGTTCTGGTGCCGCCCTTTGCGAGCGTTCTCTATGCTACCTTATCTCGATAAACCCGATAGAGATAATGTTTCACTCAGCTATGCGTTCCGTAGAAAATCCTTTTTTCTTAACGAGCATTCCAAGGGATTAACGGTTTGTTATTCCCTGAGCCTCGTATCGCTTCTAAATTGCACTCTGGTCGAGGGCCAGACGAAAGACATTCGGGTCAATATTCCCGCCCGAGCAAATGGCTATCACCGTTTCCCCCAGCGTTTCCCCATGGAACAGCGCTGCGGCCAAGGCTACAGCACCTCCTGGTTCCACGACGATCTTAAGGCGGTTGAAGGCTAGCGCCACCGCATGAAGCGCTTCACTTTCCGTCACCACAAGGCCCGAACCGCAAAGCCGCGACATGATTGGAAAAGTAATGGCACCTGGCTGGGGGGTGATGATTGCATCGCAAAGCGAGCCCGACTGGGTAGAATTACGCTCAATCTTCCCGGACGCCAGGGAACGCGTGACATCGTCGAAGCCTTCCGGTTCGCACGGATGCACCACAAAATCGGGGGCTTTGGCTTCCAGGGCCAAGGAGACACCCGAAATAAACCCGCCGCCGCCGGTCGGCACCAGCACATCTGCCTTGTCGATGCCCAGTTCTTTCGCCTGCTCGGCGATTTCCAATCCGGCAGTGCCCTGCCCGGCAATCACATATGGCTCATCGAAAGGCTTGATGAGGGTGAGCTGACGCTCCTGCGACAATCGAGCGCCGATAGCATCTCGATCCTCGCTGGCGCGATCGTAAAGCACCACCTCGGCGCCATAGGCGCGGGTGTTGTCGATCTTGATGCGAGGTGCGTCGGACGGCATGACGATAACGCTCGGAACGCCATGGATCTTCGCCGCCAGCGCGACGCCTTGCGCATGGTTACCTGAAGAGAAGGCGATCACGCCTTTGGCACGCACCTCAGGCGAGAGAGCCGATATCGCCGACCAGGCGCCGCGGAACTTGAAGGAACCGGTATGCTGCAGACATTCCGGCTTCACGAATATGCGCCGCCCTGCAATCTCATCGAGGAATGGAGAAGACAGCAACGGCGTGCGGCGCACCTGCCCATCCAATCGGGCCTGCGCGGCTTCGATCATGCTGATATCGGTCATATGGAAATTCCAAGGAAAGACGAAGCAGATGGCCGACAGCCTATCGACGCTTTCCGTCCTGGTAAAGGCTGTAGAACATATCAGCCGGCTTCAGCGTGATCGCTGGCAGGCAGCATGCCGAGCTTCAACACTGCCTTGATCGGCAGGTGGTCGGAAGCAAGCCTTGCGAGGGGCGTGTCGTGGGTCTCTACGGTGTCCAGCAGACCCGGCCGGTTCGCCATGATTCGATCAAGAGCCAGCACCGGCAAACGCGACGGAAAGCTCGGCACAGCCGCCGGCAAACCGAACACGCTCGCGAGCGTGTTGAGGGAGGACCGGTCTCCCAGCCGCCATTCGTTGAGATCGCCCATCAGAACGGTCGGCTGTTCATCACGCGATCGCAGGATGTCGATGATGACGCGGGCCTGCTGGTGTCGCGAGCGGTTGAGAAGCCCGAGATGGGCGGCGATGATGCGGAAGGCACTGCCGTCCTTCAATTCCAGTTCGGTGATAAGGGCCCCTCGTGGCTCGAGCCCCGGCAATTTGACCTGATGCACGTCGCGCACCAGCCCTTCACGAAAGAAGACAACATTGCCGTGCCAGCCATGCGCCTTGGCAACGCCGCTGATCGGAACAGGAAAGAGCCCGGTTTCACGCTCCATCCAGGCGAGGTCGAGCAGCCCGCGCCGTTCGCCGAAGCGGGTATCCGCCTCTTGAAGAGCGATCACGTCGGCGCCTATCTCGCGGATGACATGGCTGGTTCGAGCGGGATCGAACTTGCCGTCGATGCCCACGCATTTATGCACGTTATAGGAGGCAACCAGCATGCCCTTGGCCCGGTCATGCGGTGCATGGACGCCGGCTCCGCGGTCCTTGCGGGCGCGGATTGATGCCAGGATGTTTGTGGGAAGATTGGTGCGCTTTTCCCGCATGGTTCCGAAGGTTATTCGCAAAGAGGTGGATTATACGACAATCCGCTCATTGATCTAGCATTTCCAGCTCAGTCTAAAGATAGGGTGACCCGAGCCATAGCACGCGCTCAATGAGACGTACCACAAAGGGTCTTGCCATCAACGCCTCAAGCGTCACTTCAGTTGCGGAGGAAATCGCCAGGTCGATCCTTCGCTCCAAAGCTACCACAAACGCGCAATCCAGAACTTCGAGATCCACCTCGAAATTAAGCCGAAGGGAGCGGGGATCGAGATTGGACGAGCCGACATAGCCCCACCGACCATCGATGGCCATGAGTTTCGAGTGATTGAAGGGACCGGAAGCTCGCCAGATCCGACAATGGTTTTTCAACATCTGGTCGAATTGCGCAGTCATCGCCCGGTCGACTAGAACGAGATTGTTGGCAGTCGGTACCACTATATCAACCGTTACACCTCGTCGCGCCGCAGTGACCAGCGCGGTGATCAGCTCCCGATCCGGCAAAAAATAAGGCGAGACAATACGGACGGAGGACCGCGCCACCGAAAAGGCGCCCATCAACATCTTGTGGTTCGTCTCCACGCTGCGGTCGGGGCCGGATGACACAGCTCGCACGAAGACGGCTTTTCCCGGCTCCGTTTCCGGCGGATCAAGAGCCCAGGCCTCCTCGTCCAACATCTCGTCGGTAGCGAACCGCCAATCGGCTGCCGCAATCGCGAAGAGATCGGCCACGACCGGACCGGTGACCCTGAAATGCGTATCGAAGGAGCACATGTCTCCGCTGAATTCGCTTGAAAAGCCTTCGCGGATGTTCATGCCGCCCGTAAAGGCTGTCTTGCCATCGATCACCAATATTTTCCGGTGCGTTCTGAGATTGGCATAGGGCAATCTAAGTCCCATGATGACATTGCCGTTGAAGACGTCGACGATGACGCCGCCGTCGCGCAACCGGCCGAGAACGCTCGGGACGGAATACCGAGCGCCAACCGCATCAATGAGGACACGGACCTCAACGCCGCGTTTCACGGCCTCGATCAAGGCGCGGGCGAAACGCTCACCGATCCTGTCGCGATCGAATATGTAGGTTTCCAGGATGATGCTTCGCTGAGCACCGTCGATGGCACTGAGCATCGCGCGATAGGCCTCGTCCCCGGTATCAAGCGCAATGATCAGATTGCTGGTCGTCAAGCGATGATGCGTCACACGATCGCCAAGCGTCTTCATGGCTACGAACCGGCGGCCGAATCCGTCGGCGACTAGGTCGTCCGTAGCATCATAAGAAGCGAAATGGGCACGAATCTCCCCCTGAAGCAGCGCGCGGCGATCACTGATGACGGTGCGTCGGATGCGGTTGATCCCAGCAATCAGGTAAAGCAGGGCTCCGATGATCGGGGAAAGGATGATGACGCCGACCCAGCCCACGGCCGAACGTACTTCCTCCTTTGTCATCGCGGCGTGAATTGCCGCCGCCGCCCCCGCCAGGACCGATGCAGTGAAGAGGATGTGCGGCCAATAGCCCTCGGCGAGATCAAGCATAACGCTCAATATAGGAGCGCAAGTGCTTTCCGCAATCGAGCCGGATCAAGAGGTTATCCAGATCCGGTACGATGTCAGGCGGCGAGCTGTTTCTGGAACAGGTCAAGCGAAGCTTCAAAGGTGTCGAAAATGGCGTCTACCTGCTGCTCGTTGACGATCATCGGTGGGCAAAGTGCCATGGAATCTCCGATCGCGCGGGAGATGAGGCCCTTTTCCACCATGATCGAAAACAGCTTCGGACCAAGCTGTCCGGCGGCAAAACCGTCACGCGGCTTCAACTCCAATGCGCCGATCAGGCCGACGCCGCGCGCTTCGATCGCCAGCGGATGGCCTTCCAGCGCCTTCAGGCGGCTCTGGAATTTCGGCGCCAAGGCCCGCACGTTACCGACGAGATCGCGCTCCTCTATGATCGCGATGTTTTCCAGCGCTACGGCGGCCGCCACTGGATGCCCCGCGGCCGTCACCCCATGGCCGAAGGTGCCGATCTTCGCCGATTCATCGGCGAGCGGTTGGTAGACGTTCTCGTTGATAAGCAGTGCCGAAATGGGTTGATAGGATGAGGAAATCTGCTTGGATAACGTCATGATATCCGGCTGAAGCCCGTATGTCGTCGTGCCGAACATCTCGCCAGTCCGGCCAAAACCGCAGATCACTTCATCGGCGATCAGAAGAACATCATATTTCTTCAACACCTTCTGGATCGCTTCCCAATAGCCGGCCAGCGGCACGATGACCCCGCCGGCACCCATGACCGGCTCACCGATAAAGGCCGCCACGGTTTCCGGGCCCTCCTTCAGGATCAGATCCTCAAGGTCCTTTGCGCAGCGCTCCACGAACGCTGCCTCGGTCTCGCCTTCCTGCTTGAAGGTGCGATAATGCGGGCAGGTCGTGTGGAAAATTCCGGGCAATGGAAGATCGAAGGAACGATGATTGTTCGGTAGGCCGGTCAGGCTCGCAGCTGCGATCGTCACCCCGTGATAACCCTTGATGCGGGAGATTATCTTCTTCTTTTCCGGTTTGCCGAGCGCATTGGAGCGGTACCAGACCATCTTGATCGCGGTATCGTTGGCCTCCGAGCCGGAATTGGTGAAGTAAGCCTTCGACATCGGAACCGGCGCCATCTGGATCAGCTTTTCGGCGAGCTCAATGGAAGGTCCGTGGCTGCGGGCCGTAAAAGTATGATAGTAAGGCAGCTTCGCCATCTGCCTGGTGGCCGCATCAACGAGACGGCTTTCGCCAAAGCCGACGGCGACGCTCCAAAGCCCTGCCATCGCTTCAATGTATTTCTTGCCGTTGTTGTCGTAGACGTAGATGCCTTCGCCGCGATCCATCACCAGGGAACCGTCCCGTTCCAATGCGCGGGCATTGGTATAGGAGTGAAGGTGATAAGCCTTGTCCCGGGCTTCGATGGAGTTCGGCTGAATAGTCACGGGTGACCTCCTTTGAGACATACCACGATAGATGGATTTTCATAGGAGCAAACCACGGCGTTGGACAGTCCCAATTGCCGTTTTCAGCCCAGTGAACGGTCAAAAGAATTGACGGTTCGATCAATGGATTTGGCTATTTCACCGTCATCGCCGCGACTGGCGGCTCGGCACCCGGCGGAATTGGGCTTGTATAAACCTGTCCCTTGCGCCGTCTCTTCAAGTCGGCCCAAGCGGCTTCGCGGAGCTGCTCGCTCTCGATCGCGGCAAGACCGGTAGCAGCCATAGCCTTGGCTGCAGAGATCATTCCTTTATGGGCAAGCGGGCTCTTGCCCTGCGCGACGACCTGCCACGTGTGAAGTTGGGTCCCTACGGCAAGCGTTGCGCCGTAGGCCTGCACCGTCGGCACCACCCAGCTGACATCGCCCACATCGGTGGAACCGCCCATCTGGCGATTTTCGCTGTGAGCCGGCAGGATGAAATCCGCAAGCGGGACATCCCGTTCCTCCAGCCGCTCCTGGTTCCAGCTCGCCGAAATGTCCTCCGGGGTTAATGTTGCGCGGATTTTTTCCGCGAATATTCGATCTTCCTCATCGAATGGAGGCGGGCCAATGCTGTCCCAGACGTCCTGCATCACGTCCATCAACGGCGTGTTGACGATGAGGTTGGATACGCCCGCAAGGATGGTGCTCTCGACCTTCGTCTCGGTCATCAGAGCCGCGCCCTCCGCGACTTTCTTCACGCGCTCGATCAGTGAGAGGAGGCCCGGCAGTTCCGGCGCGCGGACGACATAACGAACCTTGGCATAAGCCTGCACCACATTCGGCGAAATGCCGCCGGCATCAAGCACCGCATAATGTATGCGGCAATCGGACGGCATGTGTTCACGCATATAGTTGACGCCGACATTCATGAGTTCCACCGCATCGAGGGCGCTGCGCCCAAGCTCCGGCACCGCGGCTGCATGAGCGGCGCGTCCAGTAAAGCTGAAATCGATCCTGCAATTGGCGAGCGAAGTCTCGCGCTGCACGCCTGCAAAGTTGCTGGGGTGCCAGCTGATGGCAATATCCACGTCTTCGAAGGCGCCGGCGCGAACCATGAAAGCCTTGGCCGCACCGCCTTCCTCCGCGGGGCAGCCGTAGTAGCGCACGCGGCCGGGCGTTCCCGTCTCTTCCAGCCAATCCTTGAGCGCCGTCGCCGCAAGAAGCGAGGCGGAGCCGAGGAGATTATGGCCGCAGCCATGCCCGTTTGCGCCAGCAACGATCGGCTCGTGGTGGGAAAGTCCCGCCTTCTGGCTCAGTCCTGCCAATGCATCATATTCCCCGAGGAAGGCGATGACCGGACCACCTTCACCCGCTTCCCCGATCAGTGCTGTCGGTATGTCGGCCACATCTTCAGTAACGGCGAAACCTTGAGCTTCCAGCATTTCCCGATGCGCCGACGCTGACAGCTTCTCCATGTAGCAGGTTTCAGGCGTCTCCCAGACCCGGTCCGCCAAATCGATAAAAACCTCGGTCTTGCGGTCGATGAAATCCCAGATAAGCGGGAGATTGGAATTGCCTGTCCTCATGAACCATCGCCTCGATGCAAGTAATGCTGATTGGAGGGCCGAACCGTACTCCATTCTCACCCGATGGCAATGCGCCAATGCAGCACTCGTCAGGATCACACATCTGAAATGAAAAAGTGACCGAAAAGGCGAATTTTCGCATCTCGACAACAGAATGATAATCGCTATGCTCCCGCGCCGTTGCCGGTCGAGAATCTAAAGATCGGGCCAAAAATGGTAAGAACACATGGGGATTGTGTCGAACTTGCGGAAAATTTTCTAAGAAACGCTGTCGCTACAAAAATAGACGGAGCTGTAGCCTTGCGAAAACTTGGCGCTCTGGAATTACGTGGACGTAAAATGACATCCGCCGGAAGGAACAATCGAAGCACACGCGGGTCCAATTCGCCCACCGGGAGGTAAATAACAAGAATATCAAGCTTGAAGCGCACCGTTGCGCATCTAGTTCAATGACAGATTACCTGGGCCGCAAGAGGCCACAGGTCACACGGGAGAGACTATCATGAAATACAAACTGACCCTTGCCGCGGCGCTGCTGTCGGCGACCTTCTTCGCGGGCGCTGCCAGCGCCAAGACCTTCGTTTACTGCTCCGAAGGTTCCCCGGAAGGCTTCGACCCCGGCATCTACACGGCCGGCACCACATTCGACGCTTCGGCTCATCCGATCTACAACCGCCTTCTCGAATTCAAGCCCGGCACGACGCAGCCGGAGCCAGGCCTCGCCGAGAGCTGGGAAATCTCCAGTGACGGCACTGTCTACACCTTCAAGCTTCGCCCGAATGTGAAATTCCAGACCACCGACTTCTTCACCCCGAGTCGCAACCTGAACGCCGACGATGTTGTCTTCTCGATTGGCCGCCAGATCGATACCAAAAACGCCTGGAACCAGTATATCCCGGGTGCCGCCTGGGAATATGCCGCCGGCATGGGCTTCCCGGAACTCATCAAGTCGGTGGAAAAGGTCGATGACCTCACCGTCAAGATCACGCTGAACAAGCCGGAAGCGCCTTTCCTCGCCAACCTCGCCATGCCGTTCGCATCGATCATGTCGAAGGAATATGCCGACAGCCTCGACAAGGCCGGCAAGAAGGAACAGCTTAACCAGATGCCGGTCGGCACCGGTCCGTTCACGTTCGTCGGCTATCAGCAGGACGCGGTTATCCGCTACAAGAAGAATGCCGACTACTGGGGTCCGGCTCCGAAGATCGACGATCTGGTCTTCGCAATCACCACCGACGCAGCCGTTCGCTATCAGAAATTGCAGGCTGGCGAATGCCACCTCATGCCGTATCCGAACGCAGCCGACGTCCAGTCCATGAAATCCAATCCGAACCTCACGGTTCTGGAGCAGGAAGGCCTGAACGTCGCCTATCTCGCCTACAACACAACCCAGGCTCCATTCGACAAGGTCGAAGTCCGCAAGGCGCTGAACAAGGCGATCAACAAGAAGGCGATCGTCGATGCCGTCTTCCAAGGCATGGCGACCCCGGCGAAAAACCCGATCCCGCCGACCATGTGGTCTTACAACGAGGCCACCCAGGACGACGCCTATGATCTGGACGCTGCAAAGAAGATGCTCGCCGACGCCGGCGTCAAGGATCTTTCGATGAAGCTCTGGGCGATGCCGGTTTCGCGCCCCTACATGCTGAACGCCCGCCGCGCAGCGGAAATCATGCAGGACGATTTCGCCAAGATCGGCGTCAAGGTCGAGATCGTTTCGTATGAATGGGCCGAATATCTCGATCGCTCCAAGGCCAAGGACCGTGACGGCGCCGTCATTCTCGGCTGGACCGGCGACAACGGCGACCCGGACAACTTCCTCGACACCCTGCTCGGCTGCAATGCCGTGGGCGGCAACAACCGCGCTCAGTGGTGCAACAAGGAGTTCGACGAACTCGTGAAGAAGGCCAAGGTCACGTCCAACGACGAGGAACGTACGAAGCTCTATGAGCAGGCACAGGTGATCTTCAAGAAGGAAGCCCCCTGGGCCACACTCGATCACTCCCTCTCCATCGTTCCGATGCGCAAGGGCGTGACGGGCTTCACCCAGAGCCCGCTCGGCGACTTCACCTTCGAAGCCGTCGATATCACCGAGTAATTTAGCGGCTCACAATGTTTTTGCCGCGGGGCGCGTTGCGTTTCCCGCGGCATTTTCTTATGAGACGCCAAAAAATGTGGCACAGACGCCTCAATCGCCGCTTCCATGGCTTGACAAAGCCTTGAACCGGCCAAGACCGAAACCATCGAAGGTTTTAGAATGTTTGGCTTCCTTTTGCGGCGCCTCGCCGTGCTGGTCCCGACTTTTATCGGGGTCTCTATCATCGCCTTTGCCTTTATCCGGCTGCTGCCGGGCGATCCCGTGGCCCTTCTTTCGGGTGAACGAGTCATGTCGCCGGAGCGCCATGCCGTTATCAGTCAGCAACTGGGTCTCGATCGGCCGCTGGTGGTCCAATATCTGGATTATCTAGGCGGCGTGGTGACCGGCGACTTCGGTTCTTCGATCGTGTCGAAGAAACCGATCCTCGACCAGTTCCTGGCCCTCTTCCCAGCCACGATCGAACTATCACTCTGCGCAATCATCATCGCGGTTGCACTTGGCATTCCGGCTGGCGTAATCGCGGCCATCAAGCGGGGATCGTTCTTTGATCAGGCGCTGATGGGCGTCGCTCTCGTCGGTTATTCGATGCCCATCTTCTGGTGGGGCCTGCTACTGATCATCCTCTTCTCGGGCACCCTGCAGTGGTTCCCGGTCTCCGGACGCATCTCGTTGATGTTCTTCTTTCCGCCGGTGACGGGCTTCATGCTGATCGATTCGCTGCTGTCTGGCCAGAAGGGTGCTTTCGCATCGGCACTGAGCCATCTGGCGCTGCCGTCGATCGTGCTGGCCACGATCCCGCTGGCAGTCATTGCGCGGCAAACGCGCTCGGCCATGCTGGAGGTCCTGTCTGAAGATTACGTCCGCACCGCCCGGGCAAAGGGGCTTTCGCCCTTCCGCGTCGTCGGCATCCATGCTCTGCGCAACGCCATGATCCCGGTCATCACCACCATCGGCCTGCAGATCGGCGTCATGCTCGCCGGCGCGATCCTGACCGAAACGATCTTCTCGTGGCCCGGCATCGGCAAATGGATGGTCGACAGCGTCTTCCGCCGAGACTACCCGGTCATCCAAGGCGGCCTGCTGCTCATCGCCGCCATCATCATGTTCGTCAATCTCATCGTTGATTTGCTCTACGGCCTGATCAACCCCCGTATACGGCACTAAGAAGGAGAAAATCCCATGGCCGATACCATCATCGACAAGCCGCCCGCGGCCGTTTCGACCGCCGCCATGCGCCGCCAGATGCTCAAGGAGTTCTGGTTCTATTTTTCCGAAAACCGCGGCGCCGTCATCGGGCTTTTCGTCTTCCTGGCGCTTGTCGTGATCGCGGTACTCGCACCCATCATCGCGCCGCACTCACCCTTTGAACAGTATCGCGATGCGGTACTGGTGCCGCCGATCTGGACCGAAGGTGGCCGCGCCGGATACCTGCTGGGCACTGATCCTGTTGGACGCGATATTCTTTCACGCCTGATCTACGGCGCTCAATATTCGCTGTTCATCGGCGTCTTCGTAACCACACTGTCGCTGGTGGGCGGTATACTGGTTGGTCTGATCGCCGGCTATTTCCGTGGCTGGGTCGACACAGTTATCATGCGCCTGATGGATATCATCCTGGCCTTTCCGTCGCTGCTGCTCGCCCTGGTGCTCGTTGCCATCCTGGGACCCAGCCTGACGAACGGAATGATCGCCATCGCGCTAACGCTCCAGCCGCATTTCGTGCGTCTCACCCGCGCGGCTGTGATGGCCGAGAAGACGCGCGACTATGTGACTGCGGCCCGCCTTGCCGGTGCCGGCCCGTTACGCCTGATGTTCCGTACGATCCTGCCGAACTGCACCGCGCCGCTGATCGTTCAGGCAACCCTTTCCTTCTCGAACGCCATCCTGGATGCGGCTGCCCTCGGCTTCCTCGGCATGGGTGCTCAGCCACCGGCGCCGGAATGGGGCACGATGCTCGCAGAAGCACGGGAATTCATCCTGCGTGCCTGGTGGGTGGTCACCTTCCCTGGCCTGGCGATCCTCATCACCGTCCTTGCCATCAACCTGATGGGCGACGGCCTGCGCGATGCGCTCGACCCGAAACTGAAGAGGTCCTGATCATGGCGCTTCTGCAAATAGACAATCTCACAGTCGAATTCGAAACCGCAACCGGCTGGTTCAAAGCCGTGGACGGGGTCTCGCTGTCGGTCCAAAAGGGTGAAGTGCTGGCGATCGTCGGCGAATCCGGGTCCGGCAAGTCGGTCGCCATGCTTGCGGTCATGGGGCTTCTCCCCTGGACTGCGAAGATCACCGCAGACCGCATGCTCTTTGAAGGCCGCGACATCCAGAAGATCAGCCCGGCCGAGCGGCGTAAGCTGATCGGCAAGGATATCGCCATGATCTTTCAGGAACCGATCGCCAGCCTCAATCCGTGCTTTACGGTGGGCTTTCAGATCGAGGAGGTACTACGCGTCCACCTCGGCCTCGACAGACAAGCCCGCCGCGCCCGCGCCATCGAACTCTTCAAGCAAGTGGGCCTGCCTAACCCGGAAGAGCGGCTGGGCAGCTTCCCGCACCAAATGTCGGGCGGGCAGTGCCAGCGGGTGATGATCGCCATCGCCATCGCCTGTAACCCGAAGCTCTTGATCGCCGACGAACCGACCACGGCTCTCGACGTGACGATCCAGAAGCAGATCCTGGACCTCATCATGTCGCTGCAGGCCAAGAACGGCATGGGCCTCATCATGATCACCCATGACATGGGCGTCGTGGCCGAGACAGCCGACCGCGTGGTGGTGCAATACAAGGGCCGCAAGATGGAGGAAGCCGACGTGCTCTCCCTCTTCGAAAACCCGAAGAGCAATTACACGAAAGCCCTGCTGGCGGCGTTGCCGGAAAACGCCACCGGCGACCGCCTCACCACCGTTTCCGCTTTCTTTGACGGAACTCCGGAACCTGCCCAGGAAACGGGATTGGGAGTAAATGCATGACCGATAACACCATGCTCGAGGTGCGCGACATCAAGCGCGATTACGAACTCTCCAGCGGTCTCTTCAAGCCCAAGAAGATCATTAACGCGGTGAAGGGTGTCTCCTTCAAGCTGGAACGCGGCAAGACGCTGGCAATCGTCGGCGAATCCGGCTGCGGAAAATCGACGCTTGCTCGCATGATCACCTTCATCGACGAGCCGACTGCCGGCGACCTCCTGATCGACGGAAAGAAGGTCGATACGCGCCCGGGGCGCCTCACCCATGAAATGCGTCAGAAGGTGCAGATCGTCTTCCAGAATCCGTATGGCTCGCTCAATCCGCGCCAGAAGATCGGCGATGTGCTCGGTGAACCGCTAGCGATCAATACGGATATGTCGGCGGAAGAACAGCGGCATCGCGCAAACGAGATGCTGAAGAAGGTCGGTTTGGGGCCGGAGCATTATAACCGCTATCCGCATATGTTCTCTGGTGGTCAGCGCCAGCGTATCGCGATTGCGCGCGCATTGATGCTGAATCCAAAGCTCCTCGTGCTCGACGAGCCGGTCTCGGCGCTTGATCTTTCGGTCCAGGCACAGGTGTTGAACCTGCTTGCCGACCTGCAGGACGAGTTCAATCTCACCTACGTCTTCATCAGCCACGATCTCTCCGTCGTTCGCTATATCGCTGACGAGGTCATGGTGATGTATTTCGGAGAGGCGGTTGAATACGGTACGCGCGATGAGGTCTTTTCCGACCCCAAGCACGAGTATACCCGGACACTGTTTGCAGCGACACCTCGCGCGGACGTCGAAACTATTCGCCAGCGTATTGCGAAAAAGAAGGCAATGGCCGCGGCCTGACTACTCCCCTGAAGGAGGTGGGGTGATCCATCTGAAAGATTACACCCCACCCACCGTTTCGCGGCGACCTCCCCTTCGGGGAAGGTTACAGCTTTCACTCCACGAATACCCTGACGCTCGCGGCTCTTCCCACGGCATCAATCACCGTCAGTGTCGAAAAGCCTGCCCCTTCCGGCATCCATTGATTGGTTCGCCGACGCGACAAATCGGTGAGCGGTCTTCCATTCGCCAGCCAGCGGAAGGGCGCCCGCCCGCCCTGCAGTTTCAGTGCCAGCGGCGAGATTTGCCCGGACCGAGCGCCAAGATCGACCCTTGCCCCTTCGGGGGGATAGACGATCTGCGGCGGCGGCTCTCGAGTTGAGGCCGAGATGAGGCCGGCCGCCGTCATCGAAAAGCGTCGCTGGCTGATCGGAAGATCGGCCTGCGCAAGCCGCACGACACCAGCAGGAGCCGACGGCAAAGGCGCGATCGGAACGCCTGATTTGGAAAAGGCTTCGAAGAGGATCGGCGCAGCGGTTTGATAGCCGGCAATGCCCGGCACCGCCCCATTGTCCGGCCGACCGACCCAGACTCCGAGCACATAACGACCGTCATAGCCAACGGACCATGCATCACGATAGCCGTAGCTCGTGCCAGTCTTATAGGCGATGCCGAGTCTCGGGCTCCCCTGTGGCGGCAGAACGTCCGACAGAATATCTGCGACGTGCCAGACAGCCTGCGGCTCGAGCAATGGCTCGCCCTCGATGAGACCCGGCGCCCGATCGACCCCGTTTCCGAGCAAGACGGGCTGTCCCTGATTTGCCAGCGCGGCATAAGCCTGCACGAGATCCTTGAGCGTGATGCCGACGCCGCCAAGCCCGATTGCCAGACCGGGTGCCTCATTTGGTGGCAGGACCGGCCGTATATCGGCTCGCCGGAAACGGATCATCAGCCGTGACGGCCCGACCGCATCGAGCAGACGCACGGCCGGCACATTGAGCGACAATTGAAGTGCCTGCCGTATGCTGACGTCGCCCTGGTAGCTCATGTCGAAATTTTTCGGCCGGTAGCCGAAGAAATCCGCCGGCCGATCTTCAATGATCGTCTCCTGGGAGACGATCCCCTGCTCGAAGGCTAGTCCGTAGATGAATGGTTTCAGGGTCGAGCCAGGCGAGCGCAGAACCCGCGTCATATCGATCCAGCCTGAACGGCTCGCATCGAAATAGTCCGCGGAACCCACCTCGCCGACGATTGCGCCGGTCGTCACATCCGCCATGACCATCGCGAGCGAAACCCGGGGGCTGAGCCTGGAGGTCGCCTCGCGGGCGACTTGTTCCAGTCCCTGCTGGATGCCGCGTCTGAGCGTCGTCTTGTGCTGTTTGATATCCGGTCGCTTTCGAGTAGCCGCTTCGGAAAGATGCGCGGCATAGGCCGGCAATTGCAGCCGCCGCAGCGGGATTGCCTCGCTCAGGGCACGCTCCGCCTCGCCCTCGCCCGTCAAGTCCGCGACGGCCGACCTCACCAGCACCCGCTCACGCGCTGCCTTCGCGCTTTGGGCATGCCGATCCGGACGCCGGCCTTCAGGCGATTGCGGCAGGGCCACGAGCAGGGCTGCTTCCGCCACCGTCAATCGGCGCGGCTCCTTGCCGAAATAGGCGAGGCTTGCGGCACGAATCCCTTCCAGGTTGCCGCCATAAGGCGCGTGGGTGAGATAGATTTCGAAAATCTCCTGCTTGCTCAAGCGCCGCTCTATTTGCAGAGCACGGACAAGCTGAATGAGCTTTGCAGAAAAGGAACGGGTTTCGCGCGGCTCTATCAGCCGAGCCACCTGCATGGAAAGCGTGGAGGCTCCGGAAACGATGCGGCCGTTCGTGATGAATTGCAGCGCCGCCCGGCCGAGAGCCAGAGGGTCGACGCCTGCATGGTCGTAGAAACGCTGATCTTCATAGGCAACCAGCATTTTGATAAACCGAGGATCGACGTCCTCCGCTGCGGTCTTCAGTCGCCAGCGACCTTCCGGCGTGGCAAAGGCCCGCAACAGCACACCATCCGCGTCCAGCACTTCGGTCGAGACGACCTGCGCCTTTTCAAGCGGCGGCGGGAAGGCCCGGTCGGCGGCATCAAGACCGGCGACCAGCCCGGCCACGAGGACCAAGCCGGCACCGATGCCGATCGAGAGCTTCCACCTGCGTTTCATGGGATCGAGCCGCCGCTATTGCGCGGCGAGCACCTCCATCTTGCCAGTTGCAGTCCGCGCCGAGAACTGCGGCCGGTACATATCTTCGACCTGCGCCGCCGGATGGTCATAAACGCCCGGCGTCACGGCGCGCACGACATAGGCGAGCGTGATCTGGCGATTATCGCCGGCGCTGCGATCGAATGCGGCAACGAAACGGTCGTTGCGGAACTCCGTATGCGCAGCCTGAACCTCCTCCAGCCAATCGAAATTCGAAAGGTTGGCGCTGTTGACGACGCTCGGATTGTCGATCTCAAAACCGGCCGGCAGCAGATCGGTCACGACGATGCGCGACGGCCACTCGTTCGTCTCGGTGATGGTCAGCACCGCCACGTAACGTTCATTCTGCTGCGCCTCGCTGACATTCACTTCCTCGCCATCCATATTGTAATAGGTTCGGGAGATTTCGAAACCTTCGCCACCGGCAGGAAGCGGCTGGGCAGGCGCCGCAACCGTGGTGATCGCCGCGGAAAGGGTTTCGCCGCTGTCGTTCCTGATCGTTACCGGATGGTCGATCAGCGCGTCACCCGTCATCTGCGACATCAGCGTCCCGCGGTGAGAAGCGCCATTGACGTTAAGCCGCAGGCTGTCGTCGCCGTTCTGCAGAGCACGGGCGGCGAGCAGCATCCAGGTCTGTTCTTGGGTGCTGGTATATTTCTTGGCGGCCCACTCCTTGGCAACGATATTCGCCAGCGCCGGCACGATCGGCGACACGGGTTTGCTCTCGGCGGCCAGTGCCAGGACCGCTGCGCCGTCCCGCAACGACGAACCATAGTCGGAGCGAGCCAGGCTCACCTTATGGATCTGCGCCTGTTCCGACATCTGCAGGGAATCTGCAAAAATGCTCTTTGAGCGCTGGGCATCCCCGTAAAGCGCCAGCGCCGCAGCAATATGGGCTTTGGCGAGAGGCGTCGGGAAGTCATTGAGCGCCGTGTCCGCGTAGTAGCGCAGATCGCTGATCGCGGCTTTCCGGTTTCGCGCGAGCACGTAGAGCGCATAGGCGATTTCGTTGCCCTGGTCCTTGATGTTGTTGGTATAGCCGAGCGTATTCTGCAGGTTCTCCAACGCCTGAACCAACGTCTTTTCCGGAACGTCGTAACCTTGCTCTCGGGCACGAGAGAGGAAGTCCGTCACATAGGAATCGAGCCACAAATCGCCGCCGCCCGGAGCCCAGAGGCCGAAACTGCCGGCCGAGGACTGGTACGAAAGCACGCGATAGATGGCGTCCTGCACCCGCTTCTTGATATCCGCATTGTCGGCCAACCCGTTCTGCACCGCCATTTCGCTGAGATAAAGAAGCGGAAGCGCGCGGCTCGTGGTCTGTTCGGCGCAGCCGTATGGATAACGGCTGAGGCCCATCAGCAGCGCCGGAATGTCGAAGGCGTTCGACCGGCTGACATTCACACTGACGGAGCCCCCGGGCAGGACACTGTCCGCAAGCAAGTTGGAATCAACTGTGAGGCTCGCCCCGGGCCGAAGCTCAACAAGCCGACGCTCCGTAATGGGCATCGACGCCGGCCGCACCGGGATATCAAGCTGCTGATACACGGAAGGTCCTGAAACGCTCGCCAGACGCACATAGACCTCACCATTGCCCGGTTCGATACCGGAAAGCGGGATTGTGAGATTTGCCTTTCCGCCTGCTGCGAGCTTTAGGTTCTTGCTCCCGTTCTGCCCGACTGAGACCGGATCGGTCGTCATGACAGTAAGCTGATAGTCGCCGGCCGGCGCATCCGTGTTGGCGATATCGAGACGCAGATTGCCCTGATCTCCAGGGGCGAGGAAACGCGGCATGCTTGCGGTTACCACGATCGGGTCGCGGATGATCACATCCTTGACGCCATGTCCGACCCCCAATTTCGACCAGGCGACCGCCATTATGCGGGCGGTGCCGTTGAACTGCGGAATATCGAAGGAAACTTTTGCTTTGCCCTCGGCGTCGAGTTTTACGGGGCCTGAGAAAAAGGCCACCAGCTTCTCCTTTGGCGGGCTCGCCTGCAGGGCAATGCTGCCGCCATCACCGCCGGTGCGCAGGCGGCCGGTGGCGCCGAGCGAGCCGTCGATAAGCCGGCCGTATATGTCGCGAATCTCAATCCCGAGGCGGCGCTGGCCGAAATACCAGTCGTCCGGTGCCGGCGGCTCGTAGCGCGTCAGGTTGAGGATACCGACATCGACCGCGGCGACCGTTACATAGGCGTTTTCATTTGCCCCGGCTCCGGCTACCTGCACGGAAATATCGAGCGGCTGACGCGGCAGCGTCTTTTCAGGCGCATCAACCGAGACCTGCAGGTCCCGATTTTCCGGATCGACCTTCAACCATGTGATACCGATCGCGCGCATCGGCATCCGGCTTTGCTGTGCCTCGCCCGGACGATAGAGCGTAGCTGTTACATAGGCGCCGGCGCCCCAAGCCGCCGTGACGGGAATTTCCACCTCACCGCCCTGCTCGCCCATGCTCGCCGCCTGCACGGTGATCAGCTCTTCAGAGCCTGCCGTCAGCATCAGTTCTCCGGCATAACGCGAGGAGACTTTGAGCTTCGCAGTGTCGCCGATTTTGTAGCTCGGCTTGTCGAGAGCGATTTCCAGTGCATCCGGCGTTTCGGTCGAGGTCGCGGTCACGAACCAGCCGGCGTCGAATTCCACGCTCGACGCGGGTCCGCCGACATCGGCAGTCTCGACCTCGAGCCTGTAACGTCCCCAGCCGACCGGGACGGAGATCCGGCCGCCATCGGCGGTGACGTTGACGGCACCATCGGCAATCTGGCTCGTGCGCGTTACCGGCTCGAAACGCCAGGAAGACCCGTCGCGATACCATTGGTAGTCGCGGTCGACCTTGATGAGCTTCCACGAAAGGCCGCGCATCACCTGCTTATTGCCGTCGGCGCCCACGACGATGACCGTGAAATTGCCGACCGAATTTTCTGCCAGATCTCCCGTAAACTCCGGCTTGATCCCGATACGAGAGCCCTCTGACTTGACGGGTAAGGTCATCGTGCGCTCGACGGCCCGGCCACCTGCCTCCTGCATCCGCACGACAATATCTGCGTTGACAAGCTGCGTGATCGATGGGATTTCGCTCACCAGCGCTTCGATGATCGATTTCCCATCCTCATCGGTCGGCTCCAGCTCATCGAGCGGTATCCTTACCGTCTCGGTTTCCTCTTCATCCGCCAATCCGAATTGATAGCCGGGAAACGCCGAATTTTCCCGGGTAGGCTTCAGCGCAATCTCACCTTCCAGATTGAGACCGGCTGCGGGCGCACCATAAAGGAAGCGCCCGTCGACGTTGATCGACGCCGGCTTGCCCGCTTCGATCTCCTTCGCATCGCTCGCCATCTCGAACTCGATGCGATCAGGCACGAAGTCATCGACGAGGAACGTCTTTTCGCCGATTGCGGAGCCCTTCGGATCCGTGAAGATCTGCATTGTCCAGGTGCCACGCATGGACGTCTGCTGCAGCGGCAGGCTCACGGCATAGCCGCCGAGCAAACCATTGCTGACCATCCGTCGATCCTCGACGCCGTCCGGACGCAGGAAGACAAAGGTGAGCGGTAGATTTTCGATGGCCGCGGCATCGACATCGCGGGCGAGGGTACTGGCGTAAACCGTTTCGCCGGGGCGGTAGATGCCCCGTTCCGTCCAAGGCAGGACATCGATGGCACCCGGCGCCGGGCGGCCTGTTACGCCGCGGTCCGAGAGATCAAAACCGGCGCGGGTCATATCGAGGAAGACGAAATCCTGGCCGCTGTTCTGTGCCGTCAGGACCGCCGGCACCATCCCTGCGGTGCCGCGCATCAAGCCGGCAGTGAAAACCGCGCGGCCATCCGCATCCGTCTTCGCGGTGCCAAGGATTTCATTGTTCTTGGCAAGAAGCTGAAGATCGACGCCGCTGATCGGCTTGGCGGAACCAAGCGAGCGGGCGAAGACATGCAGGCCGTCCGTACCGGCATAGGTGGTAAGACCGATATCGGAAACGACGAACCATTGCGTCGCTTTGCTGTCCCATTCCTGCGAGACCGTATTGGAAGCGGCCGCCGTCAGCACATAGACGCCCGGCTTTCGGGCGGGCAACGCTTCATCGACCGGCAAGCTCGTCACCACATCCTTGTTGAGTTCGGTGCCAATATCAATCGTTCCCTGCCAGACGAGCTCGCCGCTTTGCTGCTCGATCTGGCCGGCATTGTAGCCGTCCATCTGGGTGAGAAACTGCGAATTGGCGAGAAGCGAGGCGATATTCCGGTCGCCTATCCGGTAGAGCTTCAGGTCTGCCTTTTCCGTATTGACCGAAACGATCGGAATGCCGCGGCGGGCCGTCGAAGGCAGGACGAAACTGTCGCCGGTGAAGCGTACCGTCGCCGACCGGTCCTTGACGTAGAGATCAAGATCGATCTGGGCGACGAGCGGCTCGTCGACCGATGACGGGAGGCCGCGGCGGAGCGATAGCTTGTATCGCTGGCCGTGCGTCAGACCTTCGACGCAGATCTGGTTGTCCTTGGCTTCCATAGCCTTCGGCGCCTGGCCGTTGAGCACCACGAACGGAGCGTAATCGACACCGGCTTTCACCAGCGGCTCGGAAAATTGCACGCAGGCGCGCGGATTGGCGCTGTCCGCATCGACCGTATTACCCGTCACGCGGAAACCCTGGCGCTCGCGAAGGTCATTGTAGGCCGTCTGCACGGTACGGGCCTTCACCAACGCGAGGCTCGCTTTATAGGCATTCAGTGCAGAGCGGTAATTCTGCTGCTTGGTAAGCGCTGCTCCAAGAACCGCCAGTGCATCGGCGCGGCTTTGGGCCGTGCGGGACAGCTGGTAGCCGTTGATCGCAGCAAGGGTACCTTCGCTATCGTCCCTTGCGGTGCCGGCAGCACGCGCCAGCTCGATCCAGAGCGCACCATTATCGGGGGTCAACGTAAGCGCACCTTTGAGATTGTAGATCGCGGTATCGACATTGCCGCGGAGGAGTTCCGCCTGGGCGATCGTCTTCAGGTTTTCGACACCATAACCCTGCTGGTTATCCCCGAGCGTCAGGCCCTCTTTCTGCTCCCTGGCCTGCTGCAGCAGGTCCTCGGACAGGAAAGAGAGCTTTTGTGGTGCGCCTATGTCCGGCTCCGTGGCGACGTCAACGATCTTGCCCGCCACGGCGCCGGGAAAGGGATTGAGCTGGCCGTAGTCCGTCTTCAGGAAACACCACTTGGCCTTGACGTTATAGGTGAAGGCTTTGCATGCATTGTCGCCGATGCACGCCGCCTCGCATTGCGGCTGGCTGACGTTCTTCACGGTTCTGAGATCGAAACCGAGATAGTCGCTATCCGGTGTGCTCTCGATACGCCGCTCCGCAGCCGTCAACGGCAAGGCGAGAGCGAATGCGGAAAAGAGAAGAGCGGAAAAGCCGAAAAACGCGCGCCTGGACATGAACCGTCCCCCCAATGGCTGTCGTTGAATGCGCCAGTTTTCCGATGTGTGCGGGAACTTGTCAAACGAAACTAAGGCGGTTCACGCACCCCTTTTCATGAAGATATTGTCATACAGGAAAACTGTGCCGGATCGGATCAGGCCATCAGTCCGGCTGCCGTAAAACCACCATCTACGGCCAGGATCTGGCCGGTCACATAGGAGGACTGTTCGCCGTCAACGAGGAAGGCGATAGCCGATGCAATCTCCTCCGGTTGACCATAACGACGCAATGGAACCGTGCGCTGCCATTCCTCCCGTGTCACCGCAGTATGGTTTTCCTTGACCATCGGGGTTTCTATCGGCCCGGGTGCGATCGCGTTGACGCGGATCAGGTCGTCAGCGAGTTCAACGGCCATGATCTTCGTCAGCGTGATCAACGCGCCCTTGGAAGCGCCATAAGCCGAGCGACCGAGATTGCCTTTTATCCCGGAAACCGAGGCAATATGGACAATCGAACCGCCGCCATTCTCCCTGAGAACCGGGGCCAGCGCCTGCGATAGCGCAAAGGCGCCGATAACGTTGACCTCATAGATCTTCCGCAGCATGTCGGTCGTCGTATCGGCAAAACGCGCATTGGCGGCAATACCTGCGCTATTGACGAGCGCGGCCAGCGGCGCATTGAGCGTTCGGCATCGGTCGGCCAACTGCGCGACCGCCGCTTCGTCCGTCACATCAAGCGGCGCAAGCGTGATCGCGTGACGATTGCTAAGCCGCTCGCCCAGACGCGCGAGGGCCGAGGCATCCCGGTCGGCGGCAATGACATGCCAGCCGGCGTCAATCAGAAGCTCCGTCGTCGAAAGGCCGATACCCGATCCCGCACCCGTCACGACGACACTTCGCATGCCATTCTCCTAGTTTCCGACAATGACCAATTCGAAGGTGACGCCAACCGGATTATCGCCGCGCGCAAGCCGCCCCTGGTAGATGACGCCGTCCGTATCGACGACCGCCGCATCCAGCGTTGCGCGCGGCCCCTCGGCTGTCTGTTCCAGCAGCCCCGTCTCGACAGCGATCTCGGTCGCCAGGCAGGCAACTCGTCTCCCATCCTCGAACACCGGCTCATTGATGCTGCCGATGCCGAAGATCCTCCCGCTTTCAATCCCGTGCTGATGACACACGTCCTCGATTACCGTTGCGATATCTTCGTTCGGCCGCACCCGCAGCAGCATGCCATTGCCTGACCCGCTTTCGCCCTTGGCGGAAAACAGGGTGAAATTTGTTTCCGGGTCGGGGATCGAATCGAAGGTAGCGGTTGCGCTGCCGTAGCCCTTGACCGTGACTGGCTCACTCACCACGCTGTCGAACGGCAGGACATGGCCCATTCGAAGCCTGTTCTCGCCTGTATCCCAGATACCGTGGCAATGAAGGAAGGGCACACCATCGCGTTCGCCGAATATGGCGGTGGCCTTCTCGAATCTGCCGCCCGCCGACGGCGCAAAAGTCGCGCTGTACCAGGCGGCATGGTCCTCGTCCGGGGAAAAGGCCGGAAGCACGTAGCTGAACGGGTCGCAGGCTCCGCCTTCGATATTGACGAAACCGCCTTTGCAGCCCGCATCTGCAAAAACTCGCGCTACGCCGGCGAGAAAGACTTCGCCCGGTCGCAGCTCGCCTTCGACAGGCCTCAATTCAGTCCGCACCGCCTCATGCCGGATTGGCGCTACAGGTCCCGGATGTTTGAGCTGACGCAGCATCGGTTTTTCATGAGCCGGCTTGTGATCAAGCTCGCCTCTCGCCTGAAGTTCTTCGCGGATCATCTTCTTGGTGATCTTGCCATAGGCGGATTTCGGCAGCACATCCCAGAAGATGAAGCGTTTCGGGATCTTGTAGCGAGACATCTTGCCGTCGATGAATGCAAGCATCTCTGCTTCTGTAACGGTCGTGCCGGGCTTTACGACGCAGACCGCATAACCCACCTCCCCCCAAAGCGGGTCCGGCACGCCGAGCACCGCCACCTCACTGATCGCAGAATGGGTGAGCAGCTTCTCCTCGATCTCGCGGGGATAGACGTTCGAGCCGCCGGATATGTACATGTCGGATGCACGCCCGGTGATATAGAGAAAGCCTTGATCGTCCATGTGGCCAAGGTCACCCGTTCGAAACCAACCGTGGCGGAACGCTTTTTCGTTCGCTTCTGGATTATCGTAGTATCCGGCGAAGACCGCCGGTCCGACGACGCAGATTTCCCCAGTCTCGAAGGGCGGGACCTCTTCACCTGTATCATTCTGGATCGACACCTGCATGCCGGTACGTTCCATACCGCAGGTCCCGATCTTCACGCCTTCCCCGTCTTCCGCCGAATGAAGAGCCGGCGGCAGAACGGTGATCGCGCCCGTTACCTCACCGAGACCGAAATACTGCACGATGACGGATCCCAGGCTCTTCAGCGCCCGTTTCTGATCCTCGCGGTACATCGGCGCACCCGCATAAATCACATACCGCAGCGAGGAGTGATCGTATTTCTCCGCCGCCGGGTGCTCGACCAGGAGCTTGAGGATCGTCGGCACGGTGAACATGGTCGAGACGCGCCATTTCTCGATCAGCGCCCATGCCGCATCGATGTCGAACTTTTCGGTCGGCAACAGGATCGTCTTCGCCCCATGCGCAACCTGGGTCAACTGGTGCACGCCGGCCCCATGCGACAGCGGCGCGACGACCAAAGCCGCATCGGCGGAAGTAACGCCCGGCATCAGGTCGCAGAGATGGTTATTAACCACGAAATTCATCTGGCCATGGGTCAACACCGCCGCCTTGGGCCGCCCCGTCGTACCCGAGGTGAAGAAGAACCAGCAAGGATCATCTCTCTCGACCCGCTCATCGAGAGCCGCCCGTCCAAGAAATTCCTCGACAATTTCGTCGTATGAGGGACCGAATTCCGCTTCGCCGATGGCGATCACGAACCCGATCTGGGCACTCGTCTCGCGCGACACGCGCGCGTGATCGGGAAAAGAGACGTTGCAGATCATGCCCTTGGCGCCGCTGGCCTTGGCGAGATAGGCCACTTCTTCCGGGGTCTGCCGAAAATTGGTCGGCACCCAGACAGCGCCAATCCGGAAACAGGCGAACATGGATTCGAACATCTGGTTGCAGTTCTGCGACTGAACCAGGATGCGGTCACCCTTGGAGACCCCAAAGCGCTGTTGCAAGGCAGCGGCCATGGCATCGATACGCGTCTCGAATTCCTCCCATGTCCAGGTCTTCTCCGCCCAGACGAGTGCCACCCCCCGGGGATCGCGGCGCCTGGCCTGCGTCACGAAATGCGCGAGATTCATGACTCGTGTCGAGCAGGGCACAAGCCCTCCCTTCGGCTCGGCAGGATTACTGGCAGACACCGAAGTGACGGCGTTCATTTCGTCCGCTCCAGAATGGAGACGTAGTTGGCGACAGCCGCACCGCCCATATTGAAAACCCCGGCAAGGGTGGCGTTCGGAATCTGCATCTCGCCTGCGTCGTCACAGAGTTGCATTGCCGCCATCACATGCATGGAGACGCCAGTGGCGCCGATCGGATGCCCCTTGGATTTGAGCCCGCCCGATGGATTTACCGGCAAACGGCCATCCTTGCGGGTAATGCCTTCACGAATAACCCGATAACCCTCTCCGGGTGCCGCAAGTCCCATGGCTTCATATTCGATGAGTTCTGCGATCGTGAAGCAGTCGTGCGTTTCGACGAAATCTAGATCGTCGAGCGACACACCCGCCTCACCAAGCGATTTCTGCCAGGCCCTGCGCGCTCCCTCGAAGGCGATCGGATCGCGCCGCGACATGGCGAGGATGTCGTTGGCATGGTTGCGCGCCTTGAAGGCGACAGCCCGTTTCATGCCGGCGGCAACTTCGGGTGTCGCGATGACCAATGCGGCTGCTCCATCCGATACCAGCGAACAATCGGTACGGCGCAGCGGCGCTGCTACGTAAGGATTCTTGTCCGACACGGTGTTGCAGAAATCGAAGCCGAAGTCCTTCTGCATATGCGCATAAGGGTTCTTCACGCCGTTTGCATGGTTCTTCGCGGCGATCATCGCCAGCTCTTCTGAACGGTCACCGTACCGCTGAAAATAGTGGCTGGCGATGCGTCCGAAGAGGCCTGCAAACCCCCCTTCGACATCCGCCTCCTCTTCGCGATAGGAAGCGGAAAGCAATATATCGCCCGTTTCCTTTGTCGGGAGCGCCGTCATTTTCTCCGCGCCCACGACGAGGGCGATCTTGCCTCGGCCGGAGGCGATAAAATCGAGCGCTGAATAAAGGGCCGCCGAACCCGTTGCGCAGGCGTTCTCCATCCGCACCGCAGGCACGTGGTCCAATCCGTCGGCAGCCATCGCGACGAGAGCGCCTTGAAAGTCCTGCTTGGAAAAGCCGTTGTTGAACACCCCGACGAAGATCCCGTCGACGTCCCTTGCCGTGATCCCCGCGTGTTCGAGCGCCGGATTGATCACCTCGGCCATCAGCTCCCTGGTCGATCCGGCTTCGGACTTGCCGAATTTCGAATGAGCCCAACCGACGATCTGTGCTCCTGCCATGACCTTCTCCCTTGTTTCAGACCCGTTCTGGCGCCCGTGTGCGCGCCGCCAGCTGCGGCTTTGGAATCGGCGCTTTTTCGCCGCCGAAAAGCGCCTTCAGCTTGCCTTGGACTCGCTCCACCTCCTGGCGCAGCAGTGCCATCAGTTCTTTCTGCCGCATTTCATTCATGCGGCTGTCGATGGCCGCTATGGACAACGCCCCGGCGAGACGGCCATCCGGCAGCAGGATCGCCATTCCTATTCCCCAGGAATTGGCAATCACTCTTCCTGGGTTCAAGGCGTAGCCCTGTTCGCGCGTCCGGGCGACATCTCTGCCGATGATTTCCGGAGAATAGCCGGGATACTGGGCCGCGACGACCCCTTCTATTCGGTCGATTATCGCCGCCACTTCTGCATCCGGCAGAGCCGCGAGCATAGCAAGCGACCCCGCACCGACACCCAGTGGATTTTGATCGCCCGCGAGAAGAGCGTGCGTTCGGACTGGAAACGCCCCTTCCTCGCGATGCAGGCAGACGGCATAATCGTCGCGCCGCATGGAAACGAAACTGGTGTCGCCTGACGCGGCGGAAAGCCGCTTCAGGCTTTCGCCAGCCATTTCCAGCAGGCCATGCCGGCGCGAAGCCAGCATGCCGAGCACGTAGAGCTCCCCTCCGAGATAATACCGGCGGGTTAGCTCATCCTGTTCCACCAGGCGGGACCGCATCAACGCCATGAGCAATCGCCGGGCGGTGGGTTTGTTCAATCCGCTTTCGGAAACCACATCGCCAAGGGCAATGCCCTTTTCCGCACGGCGGCCGACGATGGAAAGTAGCTGCAAAGCCCGTTCCACCGCTTGCGCGCCGGTTCCCGAAGCCGCGCTCTCCGACAGGATCGACGGGATTTCCACATTCCGCTCCATAGATGAGCCTCTATCTGGCGCCTGGTTAGTCCTGCTTAGCCCAGCGTTTTGCCGACGGCTTTTTCCAGGATCGCCCAGGCTTCGTCACCATACTTGGCTTTCCAGTCCTTGTAGAAATTCGCGCTGCGCAGCTTTTCCTGGAAAAGCGCACCGTCCGGCTTGTTGAATTTCATACCCTTACTCTCGAGCTCCACTTGGACGGTGGCATTCAGTGCCATGACGTCCTTGCGCTGCAGCTCGGCTGCCGCGTTGAAGTGCTTGGCGACGATCTGCTGCAGGTCTTCAGGTAGCGCCTGCCAGGAGCGGCGGTTGAGCAGGATCCAGAAACCGTCCCACATGTGGTTGGTCAGCGAGACATATTTCTGCACTTCGTAAAGCTTCGCAGTCGCAAGGATGGCAAGCGGATTTTCTTGGCCATCGACGATGCCGGTCTGCAGGGCCGTATAGGTCTCTGCGAAGTTAATCGATGCCGGTGCCGAACCAAAGGCGGTGAACATCGAGGTCCAGAGCGGGCTGACCGGCACGCGAATCTTGAACCCTTCGAGGTTTTTCGGAGACTCGATCGGTCCCTTGGATGAAGTGATCTGGCGGAAACCGTTGTCCCAGATCTTCTCAAGCGTCAGCAGGCCCTTCTTCTCGATCTCTCCGCGGACGTATTTGCCGAGCTCGCCGTCCATCGCCGGCCAGACCTGATCGTAGCTGGGGAACGCGAACCCTACACCGTTCAGCGACGCATTCGGGACGAGCGTCGAAAGAATGATCGGCGACAGGCTGAACATTTCGACGCCGCCGGAACGCACCTGGCTCAGCATGTCGGTATCGGCACCGAGCTGGCTCGAGGGAAAGATGTTGATCGCCATGCGGCCGCCGCTCTCCTCCTGAATCTTCGCCACCGCTTCCTTGGCGCGAATGTTCATCGGGTGGGTCAAAGCCTGGTTGTTCGCGAACTTGTAGGTGAACTCGGCGGCATTCGCGGGCCGCGTGCGGATCGAAAATGTGGTGGCGAGACCGGTCGTGGCCGCGCCCAAAAGAATAGTTCTGCGATTGACGTTCATGAAATCCTCCTCCGATTTCAGTTCCCGGTTATGCGTTTCCTGCCCTCTCACAAAAAGGCGGTGGAAAAATAGGGCACAGCTGCGATCACCAGAAGGCCGATCATCAGCGCGCCGATATAGGGCCAGATGGCCTTCATGGCTTCGTCCGGCGAAACATTGCCGATTTTACACGCGATGTAGAAACCGATGCCGATCGGAGGGGTCATGAGACCGATATTCATCGCCGTCACCACCACCATGGAATAGTGAATGTCGTTGATGCCGAGCGAGCGAGCGACGGGGAACATGATCGGTGCCATCAGCACGATCGCCGGCAGCCCTTCGAGCACGCAGCCGAGCACCAGAAAGATGAGGATGGTGACGCCCATGAAGGTCATCCAGCCGCCCGGCAGTCCCTGCACCGCATCAACGAGCTGGGCGGCAAAACCGGTCTGCGTCAGCGCCCACGCCATGGCCGAAGCAGCTCCCAGGATCATCAAAATTGCACCGGAAAGTGCCGCGGTCTCAACCAGCATCGAATATAGCCGGCCATAGCTGATGCCGCCATAAAGCAGGACGCCAATGATCATGGCGTAAAGCACGGCGATGGTCGAAACTTCGGTAGCGGTTGCAATGCCCTCACCGACCGCCGTGCGGATCAGGAAAGGCAGCACGAGGGCCGGCGCCGCGACCAGAAGGGCTTTCTTGACGACCGGCAACGGCGCCCGGCGCACGCCGGCCATGGATTCATGCCGCGATTTCCACCGGGCAAGGACAGCCAACACCAGGAGCAGCACCATGGCGATTGCAAAGCCGGACGTAAACAGGCCCGCGATGGAAACTCCGGCTGCTGATCCCAACACGATCAACACGATCGAAGGAGGCACGGTCTCGGCCATGGCCGCCCCGGTCGCGAGCAGCGCAATCATCTCCGGCGGCTTGTGACCGCGCCGTTTCATTTCGGGAAACAGCGCCGGCGCAACCGTCGCCATGTCCGATACTTTAGAACCGGAAATACCGGAAACGAGAAAAAGCGACCCGAGCAGCACATAAGACATGCCGGCGCGCACATGCCCAAGCAGCGAGGCCAGGAATTCGACGATCGCCTTGCCCATGCCTGTCGCGTCGAGGATGCAGCCGAGAAGGACGAAGATCGGCACCGAGAGCAGGATAATGCTCGACATGCCTTCGTCGATGCGACCGATCATCACGAAAACCGGTACCGAAGTGGTGAAGGTGAGAAAGGCGAGCGTTCCGAGGCCGAAGCAGAAGGCTATCGGCACGCCGAGCACCAGAAACAATCCCACGAAGCCGACCAGAAAGATTGGAATATTCCAGTTGCCGATCTGCTTGAGACTGGGTCCCGCAACCCACAGAAGACCTGTGATTGCCGCGATCAGAATTATACTACCGGCAACGCGCCTGACGCTTGACCCTCTAAGCCCCTTGGCCAGCGCCAGGATCAGCATCAGGGCGATACCAACAGGCAAAGCGGCTGCTCGAAAACTCATCGGGATATTGAGCGCAGCAGACGTAATGAAGGACTCCTCGATTGCATATTCGTAGGCGGGCAGCAGCATGGCCGCGAGGAACACCGCCATTAATAGCATCGTCAGGGTATGGGCCAGGTCCTGCAGCCTTCCGGGCAGCATCCCCACGAACAGGGTAAGCCTCAGATGCTCATTGCGGTCGACCGCCATTGCGGCTCCGAGCATTGCGAGCCAGAGGAAGGAAATCGAGGCAACCTCGTCGATCCAGACGATCGGAAGCGAAAAGACATAGCGCGAAACGACCCCGGTCAGAAGCAAGCCAATCACCGCCACAAGCAGCATGGCTGCGACCCACTCCACGGGACGCATCCAGATCGACCCGCGCTGCTGTGGAGCTACACCTTCAAGGCCGGCAAGCAACGAAGCCTCGTCCATGGACTCGATCACGTTGTTCGCTGCCGTCACAACTCACCCTCCTCCGAACAGGCGCACGCGAAGGCCGAAAGCAGACGGGGAAAGCGGCTCACCGCGAATTTGAAACCGCAACGCCTCCTCACCGGCGTCGCCGTTCCTCCCTGTCTCAGGCTCCTCCAGCCTCAACAATAGTCCACTTTCTGGACCTGGTTCTCTCCGAACTCCCCAAACTCTGCGCGAGCTTCGTCAACTAGGCAAGCGTAAAATCGGTACAGAAGGAAAAATCTTCTTTTCTGGTTCATATCATGGAACAAGAATCAGCTCAGGTGATGCTCCCGGAGACCGTGACATGCAGACCTCCGTCCACCGGCAATTCCACGCCGGTGATGTATTTCGCCTCATCAGAGGCAAGGAAGACGGAGGCCCAAGCAATGTCCCAGCCGTCTCCCTGCTTTTTCATAGGTGCCAGAGCATCGCGTCTGGCTTTCATTTCTTCCGCCGAACCATAATAGCCACTTATCTGCTTCTGGATGTGAGGCGTATCCATGACGCCGGGAAGGATCGTGTTGGCGCGGATGCCTTTTGCGGCATATTCGATCGCGATGGCCCGCGTGAAGTGGTTGAGGCCTGCCTTCGATGCATAATATGAAACATAGGGATAGCCGGTCCACCTGATGGATGCGAGCGACGAGATATTGATAATAGCACCACCTCCCTGCCGCTCCATAATCGGCAAGACCGCCTTGCAGGTCAGGAAAGCGCTGGTCAGATTGACGTCGATCACGCGCCGCCAGCTTTCCTCGGTCGCCTCCGCGGCACCGCCCGGAAGATTGATGCCGACATTGTTGTGCAGCACATCAATGCGACCGAACCGCCCCATGGTCTTTTCGATTACGGCAGCGATATCATCGGATTTGGTCACATCAGCGGCAAGCGCCAGACCGACGCCACCCTCGGATTCGATCACCTCAAGAGTATTCTCGGCAGCGTCCCTGTTGACGTCGACACAGACGACGCTTCCGCCTTCGCGAGCGTAGGCAACAGCCGCCGCCTTGCCGTTTCCGAAGCCAGGTCCTACTGACCCCGCGCCGAACACGACGACGATCTTGTTCTTCATGCGATCCATGCGTTAATCCTCCCGCTCGCCCTCCAGACGGCGAGACGCAACTTAAGCACCTCGGAGCTGCCGGTCCATGTTCAATCCCGAACAGGATATGTGCAGAAACGTGCCCGCTTGGCTGAGCCAGTTGCCGAAGCATTGCCGCAATCGCTATTCTTGCTCAGGGCTCGAAGTCGCGAAAGCACCTTCGGCCAGATGTCTGGCATGGTCGCGGATATCCTTCGGCCATGGCGCGACCAGATCGGCAAACCGGTCAGCCTGCCCTGCATAGAGCGCTCGAGCCGCCTCTTCGTAGCCCGGCTGATCGCCAGCGAGCGCCTGCATGAAGCGATCGGCAGCCTCCTGAGCCTGTCGCTTGCGATTGTCGGGATCACCGGCAGCCCGCGCAGATTCGACCAGTTTCCGCAATGCGACGGATGCACCTCCCGGTTGCCGGTTAAGCCATTCCCAATGCCGCGGCAACAGCGTCACTTCGCGAGCGACGACACCAAGCTTCGGACGCCCCGGCCGCCGTTCCGTCGGCTCAACGGAACTTTCGGCGCCCGTCGGTAGGCGCGCAAGGCACTCCTCCACATCCCCACGCAGGTCGAGATCGACTGGCCGCCCAGTAGCGTCATCGAAGATCAGAACTCCGCTTGTTTCCTCGGCTTTCAATGCCGTGACGACTTCGACCGGCGAGCCGCCGACGATGCGTTTATCGCCCTGAAAGGCGGTCCAACTGAGCTTCACCCCGCTTCTCCTCATTTCGGAAATGATTTATCCGGGTAAAACTGCAGGGTCAATCGGCTTGGATTGCCCGCTGCCTCAGACGAGAGACGCCATCCTCGAGCCGCCGGGCGAATTGGATGATGACCCGCCGAGCGGCCGGTTCCAACCCCCTGGCGATCAGCCATGACAGGAGGAAGAGGACCGCAACCAACGCGACGCCGACTATCCAACGATCATCTTCCGTGCCGAAATGAGCGAAGACGGAGTAGCCGATGTTTTGATGGAGCAGATAAAGGGGGTAGGTCAGTCCGCCCAGGCCCATAGCCAGGCCAGGAGCAATCCGCAGTGACGGCGAGAGCGCGGCAATGGTCATGACCGCAAGCGCTGCCGGACCTATAATGGCCAGGCCGACAACCTGCCGGCTCAGGCCATAGGTCTCGACGAAATCCGATTCGGTGAGGAAAGGCGTAAACATGGCCCAGATAGCGGCTGCGCCGAGGACGCAAAGATTTCCAGCCGAACGATGCCGCTGGGTTTTGTAGAGCACCAAGCCGAAGGCGAAGTAACCGGAATACTCTGTGATCAGCAGTTTTTGCAGGACGCCGCTTCCGATTGCAATTTCATTGCAAGCGGAAATGCTAAGCCACAGCAGGATGAGCATGCGCCAGCCGCGGTCGAAAAAGCCTGTTGCAATCAGCAGAAATATCCAACCGTAGAAGATGATCTCGTACGCAATCGTCCAATAGGCACCATCGAGGAAAGGCTGGCCTAGCGCTCTTGACAGGATGACAGCATGCGCCATCCACTGCTCAAGCGTCGGGGGCTGGAGGGACGGTACCGGCATGGCTGTCAGAACGATGGCGGTAATCGTCGCGCAGACGATAAAAGTCGGCCAGAGCCTGGCCACCCGCCCGACCGCAAATTCGTAAGCCGAACGTCCTTCTGCCGACATCGTGATGACATAGCCGGAAATGGCAAAGAAGATCAGGAGGCCGGTGTCGAACCACATGGCCAGCGGCGCAAGCTCCGGAAAACCGATGCCGCCGCCCTCCCCGGAAATCTGCATGCGGAATCCGTAGTGGAACAGCAGCACCATCAGTGCCGAAATGAGGCGCAGCAGATCCAGGTTAAGGATACGTGGCGTCTTCCCAATCGTCATCGACACCTCTCACAGGACAATTTGCGGCATCTTATGGAATGAGCCTTTGAAAACCGTGAATCCATCGGAAAGAATATGAATAGATCTGACCGGTGAGATCTTCCCGCACGCAACGTCTTCCCTTTCCGCCGTGAATGGCGTTTCCTCTTGTCTTGCGAGCGGATTCGGTCAGGACATCGAGGAGGATTCCCATGACGATCTTTGTTTGCTCCGCCTGCGGCACATCCTTCGATGACGGCGAGCATCCACCAAGAACATGCCGGATCTGCGCCGACGAGCGCCAATATGTGCCGACCTCCGGACAGGTTTGGACGACGCCGGAAAAACTTGCTCTCGCACACCGGAATACGTGGTTTCAACTCGAGCCGGGATTGATGGCCATCCAGACTGTTCCGGCCTTCGCCATCAACCAGCGTGCGCTGCTTCTGCATACGCCGGCCGGAAACGTGCTCTGGGATTGCATTGCTCTGCTTGACGAAGCAACTAAAGCAATTATCCACGCGCTTGGCGGCCTGAGCGCAATTGCCATCTCGCACCCTCACTACTACACGACGATGCAGGACTGGGCCGCCGCATTCGACGCGCCTATTTATCTTCACGCCGCGGATAAAGAATGGATCTGCCGTTCCTCTGATTACATCCGCCTATGGGAAGAGGATGCTCTCGTCCTTTCCTCCGCCGTCACGCTTGTTCATGGCGGAGGACATTTCGCCGGCGGTACCGTATTGCATTGGGCCGGCGAAGATGGGCAGGGCGTGCTGCTTGCTGGAGACATCGTCCAGGTAACTCCGGGAGCAGATCACGTGTCATTCATGTGGAGTTACCCCAACATGCTGCCGCTCAGTGCCGCGGAGGTAGCGGATGTCGCCGAACGATTGGCGCCATGGCCTTTCGAACGAATCTACGGCGCCTTCTCTCACCAGAATGTGCGACAAGGCGGGCAGGATATCGTGGCGCGCTCTGCGCGCCGCTATATCGATCGGATCAAGAACCCCAACCAGTGATAGGCAATCTGTCGGCCGAGAACACTCGTGTCTGCGACATCTGCGATTGATGCCTTGCCCGACTGACGCCATCACGGCGTGATCGCGCGCTCCCCGGATATCTGTTCATTCATCCATTCGGCGCCGGCACGAATACCACCAAGCGGGAAGACATGGATGCGGTCGATCAGGCTTTCCGGATGAGCCGCTTTGTATTCGGCGATCTCCGTCAGAAAATCGGTGGGCTCATATGGCACCAGCAGCTTGCTGAGATCCATCGCACGCCGCTGCAACACGCTTAACGAGGCACCAACACCGCAGGAGACAGCAAACTTGATCAATGTCTGCAGCTTGGTCGGTCCGGCGACGCCGAGATGGATCGGCAACTTGATGCCGGCCGCAGCAATCCGCTCCGCCCAGGCGATCACGGGTTTGGCATCGAAAGCAAACTGGGTGACGATTGCCATCTCCGCATCGGTGCGCTGGGAAAAAGCCTGCTTGAACTGCAGCGCTTCGTCGACGATCTTCGTACCGCCGCCGGTATCTATGTCCTTGTTGCCTTCCGGATGGCCAGCGACATGCAGGCGTTTGAAGCCATAGCGATCGAATAGACCGGATTCGATCAGCTGGATCGAGCTGTCGAAATCGCCTGCCGGCGTCGTCACCCCACCCCCGAGCAACAACGCCTGATCGACACCGGCTTCGTTTCTGTAACGCTTGATCCAATCTTCAAGCGTTGCGACACTTGGAATGATGCGGGATGGGAAGTGCGGCATCACCGCAAAACCGTCCTTGGCCAGACGCTTGGCCGTTAAAACCATATCTTCGATTGGCGTGCCATCGATATGGGCGATATAGACCCGCGTGCCTTTTGGAAGAAGGACCTTGAAGTCTTCTATTTTAGCCGCTGTGCGCGGCATGACTTCGATGGAGTAGTCAGTGATGAGATCCCTGAAGCCAGCCGGCTCGGTGGATTTCTCCTCCTGCTTTCCCTTGAAAAGATTCAAAAGTGCCATAATCGATCCTCCCCCGTCTAATCCGAATGAACCTCCGGCCAAGATGGACGGAGCGGCGTGCGAGACCCATGTTCTCGCACGCCTGAAGATCAGAGGGCTTTCTTTGTGCGCCAGCTTTCGGCGTAATTTTCACGTGCTTCCTGTGCGTAGGGCACTGCAGCGACGCGAACGCGGATCTCGGCCTGGCCGTGGCCTTGCTCAACAGAGGTCTTGGAGGTCCCGCCGTCGGGCTCGCCCCAGACGAGCGTCAGGATATCGTTTTCCTTGATGTCAGCATCAACGACGCCGAGCGACAGCATTGAACGCTCGTTGTAGCTATAGCCGTTGAACATCGACAGGCCGACGACCTTGCCGTCCTTCAGAACCTTGTCGAAGCTCGAGGAGGCGTAGTTGGAGAGTGGGAAGTCGATCCACTTCTTGGCCTGTTCGCCCGGCTGGAAGGCCGAGGCAATTATTTTGACGACGTCGTCGGAATTCCATTCGAAGGTGACCTTGCGGCGCTGCGGGGTTGCCTTCTGCTTTTCGACGGCGGCGCGGCCGACGAAGTCGTGGTCGAACTTGACGTAGACGCCATAACCCAGCTCGTAGGGGTTCAGGTAATAGTCTTCGATATTGTCGGAAACGTAGCTGCCGCCGATCGAGCCGCTGGCTTCATAGCTTTGGGCAGAAAGCCAGTCGCGATATCCTTGCAGTTCATCACCGGTGTAAATCGCCGGAAGCGGCGACGGAATCCAGCCGGATTCCAGGGTGTTTGTGGCGTAGGCGCGGCTGCCGACCGGGCGCAGGTCGACGCCGGCTTCTTCAGCTGCCTTGATGATGGCGGCGCGGACTTCGTCCTTCTCCGCATAGGGACCCCAGATTTCGAGACCCGGAGCGCCGGCCATGCCGTGGCGCAGAGCCTGAACCTTGCGGCCGCCGACATTGATCCAGTCGACGTGGAAGAACTTGATCTCCGGGATCGGCCCGCCGTTCATCTTTTCGAAGACCTTCGGCGCGTCCGGTCCCTGGATCTGGAACCTATAGTGGATGCGGGTGACCTCTTTGCCGTCCGGACGGGAGGGAGATCGCGGATCGTGTGTCAGCTTGACATTATATTTGCCGAGAGAAGCATTGTAGAGCAGCCAATTGGCAGTCGGCGCGCGACCGACGAGAACGAACTTCTCCTCGGTTTCGCGGAAGATGATCATGTCACCTATGACATGACCGGCCGGCGTGACCGGAACGTAGTGTTTGGCGCGGTCGACACCGAAATTGGCGAAGCTGTTGATCGCCAGGCTCTCCAGGAACCTAGCGGCATCGGGGCCTTCGACGACAAGTTCGTCCATGTGATGGGACTGGTCGAAAAGAACAGCCGTTTGCCGCCAAGCAGCTTGTTCGGAGCGCCAGTTGGAGAATTCTGGAGCAACCACAGGGTATACATAGATCCCTGTTTTGGAATTGCGAAGATGCGTGACCGTGTTGCCCGCATCCTTCAAAACTTGGGTGAGATTGGCCTTGGTCATAGAATTCCTCCCTATGGCATGAAGTTTAATGTATACATGACGCCATCTGGGAGGAAATTCAAGGGAAAATATTCGAGGTCAGCGCAGCCTCCGGCCTGCGCCGTCGGAAGTGCAAACGTGGTGCTGCATCAGGAGTTGAGCAGAACGAGGCCGGGGACGGTCAGCAGCAGCTCGGGATTCTCATAGACTGCGTATTCGAGGTTCTTGCGGGCAATGCGCGCATGTTCCCGCGCGAGAAATTCTGCTCGCGCTCCCTCCCGCCCGACGATCGCAGCAACCAGAGAACGGTGCTGGTCCTGAGCGATATGCAGAGACTGCCGGAACGCCGCAACATGCGTTCGGCTGGAAAGAAATGCCGATGGCGACGCGAAGGGCAAGCGCGTCGCTCGCTCCACTTCCCGCTGGATGACTGGGCTGTTGGAAAGTGCGACCAGAGCCGCATGGAATTTTGCATTCGCCTCGGAATAGGCTTCCAGGTTCACCTCGTCCGGGCCATCCCCGAAACATGTCTCGAGCCGCGCCAGGATTTCATGAAGCTGATCTATTCCCGCCTGCGACGCCCCGCGCTCAGCGGCAAGCCGCGCTGCCGTTCCCTCCAGGACTCCGCGCAGCTCAATGGCGTCCACGGCGTCCGCGTAGGTGAAGCTGCGTACGACGAAGCCACCGTTCGTGAGCCGATCAAGCAATCCCTCCTCGGCAAGACGCGACATAACCTCGCGGACGGGTGTGCGGGAAATTTGCAGCGTCTCCGCCAGCGGAACCTCGAAAAGCCGGGTGCCTCCGGGATAATCGCCGCTCAATATCTTCTTGCGCAACTCCATCAGAGCCCGCATCGTATGAGTGTTTCTCGAAGTTTCTTCCAAATCAGCACCTGTGCTCTGCGGCGAGGTCGGCACAGCCCCACCCCTCGATCCCGAAATCTTAGCCACATCTGATCAATTGGCCAAGCGCCATGTATACAGCCTGGCTGTGCATGCCCAGCACCGGCAGATCAGAGACAGGGGCTGGAGGATGAGTACGCTATCTCGACTGACGGCGGGCAGCCAGAACGCGCGCGACTGTCTGCCTGAGATTTCCCGCAGTTTTTGGGCCGGTTGCTGCCATCTCGTCCTGCACGGCGGCAATTTCCCGGGCAAGCCCGCCGTTGAGGCCCAGGGCATCAAGCGTCACGCCGCTTTCCCTCATTTCAGCTGCACGACGGCGGCCATGGCGCGTGGTTCGTTCAAACTGGTAGTCGGCGAATCTGGACCAATCGAGGCCAGGGAAGCTCCGAGACAAGGATGACAATATCTCTTCGAAACAGCCAGATGCCTCTGCCGCCAGGAGGGCCTCGACCGTGATCGCTTCCAGTCCTTTGACAAACACGGAACGCACCATCTTGATGGCAGTCGCCGCTCCAGGCGCGTCACCAACCAAATCCGCCTCGAAACCGAGACTGCGAAAGTGCCCCAACAATTTTCCTGCCTCTCTGCCGGCAAGAAGTACCGGGGTCGCGTGCCCCTTCGGATGGACCGGGGCCATGACGGCCATGTCGAGATAACCGGCGCCCGTCTCGTTGATAAGCGTGGCAGTCTCCCGTTTGCGGCCGGGCGAGACAGAATTGATGTCGATCAGTAGCGCGCTTTGACCGAGATACGGCGCGATCGACTGGGCAGCCTTGAGGCTCTGGTCGGCGGTCACGGCGCTGAAGATCCACTCGGCATCCGCAAGTCCCGCAGGTGATGCTTCCGGCCGGACCCCACGGCTCCCCATCGCCATCCGCATCTCGCCCGCCCTCTCGGCATCATCGAGCAGGAGGTCATAAGCGCGGAATTCGCCGTTATCGAGCTTCGGCGCAAGACTGTCGTGAAAGGCGCGTGCCGCTTCGCCAAATCCCAGAAATGCGATCCTCATAGCCGTATCCTACTCTCAATCGCCGAAAACCACGCCGTCGAACAGTTTGCGCGCCGTGCGCAGCACCGCCGCACGATGCACCTCGCCATCCCTCATCGTGGCGATGACGCTCATCTCGCCGGTGGGGTGCTCGATCGACAGCAGCTTCTCGTCACCGTCTGGAATGACGGCTAGTTCCGAAGCCGGCCCTTCCGGCAGGAGGCAGGCCGTCGCCACGCTGACCGCGCCGAGCACGCCGATCGCGTCGTGGCACGTATGCGGGATGAAAGTGCGGGTCGAAATCGCTCCGCCGGCGGTTGGCGCCGAAACCATGGTCATCTTCGGCACCGATTTTTTGGTGACATCGCCGAGGTTCATCATCGGCCCGGCCTTCAGCCGGATCGCCTCCAGCCTGGCGCGAAGCTCCTGGTTGGCTTCCAGCTCCTTCGGGTCTTCGTCGCCTTTTATGCCGAGCACGTCGGCACGCATGACGACACAGGGCATGCCGTTGTCGATCAGCGTGCAGGCGACGCCTTCGATCCCATCGACCGCATTCCCGGTCGGCAGCAGCGCGCCGCAGGAGGAACCGGCCGTATCCGCGAACACGATCGGCACCGGCGCGGAGGTTCCCGGCACGCCGTCGATCCGGGCTTCGCCCTTGTAGGTCACCCGGCCGCCGGGCGTCTCGATCGTCGCAATGGCGATCTGCCCGGTATTTTCCATGAAGATCGAAACTTCGGTCTTCTCGCCCTTCACCGGCACCAGCCCGCGCTCGATGGCGAAAGGCCCGATGCCGGCGAGGATATTGCCGCAGTTCTGCGCATCGGTGACGATCGGCTGGTCGACGAAGACCTGCAGGAAGAGATAGTCGACATCGACCCCTTCCCGTTCCGACTTCTGCACCACGGCCACTTTCGAGGTCAGCGGATGAGCGCCGCCCATTCCGTCGATCTGGCGGGAATCGGGCGAGCCCATCGCCCGCAGCAGGAAACTGTCGCGATCGGCCGGCAGGTCTTCGGCCAGAAAGTATCCGCCTTTGGATGTGCCACCCCGCATCCACATGCATCGGACGCCGGTTTCGGTTTTACTCATGACCGCCTCCGCTCTTTTGCAGCGCTCAGATATACTTCAGGCCCTTTTCAGCCAGCCGGCCCCGCATCTCATAAATGTCGAGCCCGAGTTCGCCGGCGGCGAGCCTTTTGCGCTTGTCGTCCTCGGCCGCAACACGGGCTTCCGCCTTCTTTGCAACCACTTCAGCTTCCTCGCGCAGCACGACACAAACGCCATCATCATCGGCAACGATCACATCACCCGGGCGAACATAGGCGCCAGCGCATACAACCGGTACGTTGACCGAGCCGAGTGTTTCCTTGACTGTGCCCTGTGCGAAGATCGCCTTCGACCACACGGGAAACTTCATCTCCGTCAGATCAGCCACATCCCGAACACCCGCATCGATGATCAATCCCTTGCAACCGCGCGCCTGCGCAGACGTGGCGAGGAGATCACCGAAATAGCCGTCCTCGCAAGGGCTGGTCGGGGCGAGCAGCAGAATGTCGCCGGCCTTCAGCTGTTCGATCGCCACATGCAGCATCCAGTTGTCGCCCGGAGGTGCGGAGATAGTGACGGCACTCGCCGCGAGGCGTGCACCCGGAAAGATCGGCCGCATATAGCTGGCGAGCAGGCCCTTGCGGCCCTGCGCTTCATGCACCGTGGCAACGCCGCAGGCGGCCAGCCGGTCGATGACCGACTGATCAGCACGCTCGATGTTCTGAACGACAACCGACATCAGAGTTCATCCACAGTACGGGGGAAGACGGACTGGAAGCCTTCGGCGTGGGTGGACTTGCGCCCGCCGGACTGCCCGCCCGAATTGCGCATGAAATGGTTTCCGCGGTTTTCCGCGACGTTCTTGTAGTAGTGCCACAGGTGCTCCTGGCCCTCCATGCACTGGATAGCCGCCCACTTCTTTTCCCAGACGGGCGAGATGTCGAGGAAAACATCCGGTTTCCATTCCATCTGTTCGGTCTGGTGCGGCTCGAACAGGTAAAGCTGCGGCGCGCCGAGAACCTTTTCCCCGGGATTGTGGCCCCAGGCCTGGGCAATCATGCGGGCGTCAAGTGCCACCTGTGTCGCGTACATGTGGTCGGTATTGTACGGGTCCCATTTCGAATGAGAGAGCATGAATTCCGGCTGAACCTTGCGGATCACGTCGACCAGCTTGAACTTGGCGTCCTGATCGACGACCAGTGGATAGTCGCCGAGATCGAAAAACTGGATGTCGGTAACATCGAGCGCTTTTGCCGCGTTTTCCGCTTCCCTGCGGCGCTCGGTCTTCACCTTTTCGAGCGTCATGCCCGGGTTTTTCCAGAGCTTGGCACTTTCGCCGCGCTCGCCATAGGACAGGCAGACTACCGTAACGTCATAGCCCTTTTCCTCGTGCAGCGCGATCGCGCCGCCGCAACGCCAGACGAAATCCGCCGAATGGGCGCTGATGACCAATGCTGTCTTTGCCATGGGATGCCTCTTGATTTACTTATGCAGAGCCGGCGGCGTGCCGTGCGTGTGGAAGGTTTCGATCGTCTTCATCCCCCAGGCCTGGCCCTTCTTGCGGTCGGCTTCGGTCCAGACGACCGGCTTCCAGTCGGGCCGCAAGATCAGGCGGGCGCCTGCATTGGCGAGTTCAACGCGATTACCGGCCGGCTCCCAGACATAGAGGAAGAACGTGCCCTGGATCGCATGCTTGTGCGGGCCGGACTCGATGTGAACGCCATTTTCCAGGAAGATGTCGGCGGCGCGCAGGATATCTTCGCGCTGGTCGCAGGCATAGGTGACATGGTGGAAGCGACCATGCGAACCGGTTTGATCCTCGGAGCAGGCGAGGTCATAGGTCTTGTTGTTGATGGTGAACCAGCAGCCGCCGAGACGGCCGTTGTCGAGCTGGATCATTTCCGTCACCCGGCTGCCGAGCGCCGTGATCATGAATTCTCGCATGAGGCTGACATCGGCGGCGAGCAGATTGACGTGGTCAAGGCGCCGAGGACACGTTCCGCGGCCATGGTAACGCTGGGCGATGTTTTTTAGTGCCGGCTTTTCCTCCGGCGGCGCCACATATTCCCTGGTGTCCCAGTAGAGTTCGAACAGGTGACCGTCGGGGCTCTTGAACTGGTAGGCGCGGCCATGGCCAAGATCGCCTTCCATCCAGCCGACGCCCCAGCCCTTTTCCTCAATTACTTTGACGCGCCGCTCAAGCGCTTCCACGGACGATGTGCGATAGCCGATATGACCGACACCCGTGGTATGGTGCTTGGTGAGCTTCAGGGTATGGAATTCGTAGTCGTCGAAAGCTCGCAGATAAACGCTATCGCCTTCACGCCCATTTTCCGTGAGCCCGTAGATGCGGGTGAAGAAATCCAGACTTTCATCGAAACGATCAGTGTAGAGTTCCACGTGACCCAGATGGGCGACATCGTAACAGGGTTCGGTCATTGGGTCTGTCCCGAGCGGTTAGCTCATAGGCGCCAGGCGGAAAGACGCCTTCTCCTCCAAACGAAAGCCGCGTCCTCCACCTCAACGCGGCCGGCGACGAACGCCGCATCATGGTAAAGGCATAAAAGCAGATCGTCGGCATGACGAATAGGTTCTGCTGCAGGGCCATAAGTTTTGATTGAGGAGGGGATAGGCTCGCGAGCAGCGAGCAAGAGTACCGGTCGTGCAAAGGCGGCGCGGTGAAGATCTCACCGCGCCGCGAATAATCAGCCGCCGAGATAGGGCATGACTTCCACCGCGCCGCGCCAGATCATTTCGAGCGCCACGTAGAGGATCACGGCAAGACCGACATAAGCGATCCACCGGTGCTTGTTGAGGAGACGCGCGATAAAGCTTGCGGCGACACCCATGAGAGCGATCGACAGAACCAGACCGAAGATCAGGACTTCAGGGTGCTCGTGGGCTGCGCCGGCGACAGCCAGGACGTTGTCGAGCGACATTGAGACGTCTGCGATAACGATCTGCCAGGCAGCCTGCGAGAAGGTTTTGCGCGGCGCGCCACCGGCAATGGTGCCGTCTTTATTGAGATCCACCCCTTCGAGCGCCTCAGCCGCCTCGTCCTCCTGCTGATGCGGTGTACGCAGTTCTCGCCACATTTTCCAGCAAACCCACAGGAGCAATACGCCCCCTGCAAGCAGCAAGCCGACGATCTGCAGCAACTGCGTGGTAGCAAGCGCAAACCCGATACGAAGAACAGTCGCGGCAATGATACCGACGAGGATTGCCTTGGCCCGCTGTTCCTTCGGCAGTCCAGCTGCAGCAAGACCGATGACGATCGCATTATCGCCGGCAAGGACAAGATCGATCATGATAACTTGCAGGAGGGCAGATAACGCCTCTGCGGTGAAGATTTCCATCATTTGGCACCCAATCTCTTATGGCGTGGAATGCCTCATGTCGCGATGGTAGTTCAGCAGGAGCATACGACTGACATTTTGCCTGCCGTAGGTTCACTGCCGTTTTCGTTGGAGACCGCCACGAACACCAGGCACCTAACTTGGACGATTCCAGTCCGACATCACAGTTCAAGACGAACTGCCAGAGGGGCCCGGTCTGGTGGCGTGAGATTTAACGGCCCGACGACAGAAACTCAAGTGTTGAGTTGAGGTCTCTGTTGCCACTCCCATATTCCCACTGACCGGCCTAAAGCCAGACAAGATCATCCAGGAACTTCCACTGTTGTCGGGCAGAATAAGCGCGGAATCGCAGGCGCTATTTAAGACGTGTCTGGAGACTGTCGCGAATGCGCTTGCCCAGAGCTTGATAGTTTTCATCGAAGTGATGACCACCCTCGATCGGTGCGACTTCGACGCCTCGATCCTTCAACATGGGACAGGGATCGTCATCTTCATCCGTGCCATAGACGCATTGGATGAGTTTGGGATCGATCTTCGCAATGTCATCCACGGGATCTCCACCCTTGCCGGATCCCTCGGCTCCCAGCCAACCGGTCACGGAAATTTCGTAATCAACCTGGTGCGACAAGCCCAAAAGGGTGATCTGTTTCACTCGTTCCCGGTCCGAAGGCGCGAGGCGATTGTAGGTGGCCGGCAACACGTCCGCACCGAAGGAATAGCCGACAAGGAGGACGTTCTGAACATTCCATTGGCGACGATAGTGCTCGATGATCCTTGCAAGATCTTCCGCCGTCCCCTGGGGGGACCGCTCCGACCAGAAATAGCGCAAGGAGTCCACCCCGATGGTTGGTATGCCCTGCGATTGCAGATAGCCGCCAACCTCGCTGTCCAAATCGCGCCACCCGCCATCGCCGGAATAAATCACGGCCATCGTGTTTATTGCTGGTTTGGCTTCCAGCACGGTCAGCGGCAGGTCGAGCGGCAGGTCGTTCATACTTGCTGCTGAGAGGCCGACCGCCAGCGCTTGGGAGAGCGCCGCCTCGGGGGGTGAGGCAGAATCATCAAGCTGCACTTCCGGATGTTCCTGCTTCAGTCGTTGGGCATGCGCCTTTCCGGCAATATCGGCCGCTGCGGTCGAAATGATCGTAACCGCCGTCGGCAAGGAGCCGCCGTCGAAGCCGTAGATCGTGCGATCACCGACTTTCTGTTTCGGAGCTGGAGTGCAAAGCTCCTTGGAGAGCGGTATGCCCGCAACCGGGTCGACTGCAATCGCCTCGCCAATCGTAGCATTGGGACTCTGCGAGACCATGGCCAGCGCCAGCGCTCCTCCCTCACCGAGGCCAGCCACGATCGGATGGCGATAATTCGAATTGCCGATCCGCCGCTGAATCTGCTGGGAGAGGTCTTCGACATCGGAAACCATGTAGACGCAGCCGCCGTCGTCCGCCGCGAGCGATTTGATGTAGGACGGGAAATCGATACCGACCACTGCGGCACCGGCATCCACTGCAGCCTGCGCCTGGACATCCTCGCGAGCGCTCCAACCTTCGCCGCCGGATATCAGAAAGACAATACCGTTGAGATCGGCGCTATTGGTCGGCAACAGGATACGAGGCGCCGGGATCATTCCCGTATTGAAGCCTGGCTGCTGACCGGCAGCCCCCGTGATATACAACCATGCGGCAAGCGAGATGACGAGAAAACGTATAGACATCATTTGCCGACCACTCCTCTCAAGCCGCCGCTGATCAGAAGCGTCGCGTCCATCATCACGATGGCAGGGCTCACGCCACCTGCAACGGCCAGGTACCGTGGCTTCCAGATCGGATGGAACTTCGACTTGAAGGCCTTTAATCCCCTGAAATTGTAAAACCGTTCGCCATGTTCAAACACGATGCCGCCGATCCGGTCCCAGACCGGCGCTGCCTCGCGTGCAGCCATACCCGAGAGCGGCGCCATGCCAAGATTGAACTGCGCATAACCGGCGTCGCGGAGATATTCCATGATCTTCGCAAATAGAAAATCCATAGATCCCCTGGGAGCTTCGGGCGCAAAACGCATCAGATCAACGGTTCCTTCCTGCTTCGTATCAGTGACCGACAGCGTTGCGAAAGCAACGATACGATTTTCTTTTCGCAAAACGGCAACGGCCTGAGAGCTCACATAGTCGTCGCGGAAGGAACCGAGCGAGAAGGTCTTTTCACGGGTATTATGCTCCGCAAGCCATGCATCGGAAACCGCTTTAAGATCCTCGATCGAAGCCATGACCTCCGGCTGGTCGATCACCGAAAATTCCAGTCCTTCCCGCGCTCCCTTGTTAACCGCTTGACGAAGGCTCGCGAGGCGACTGCCTTTGAGATCGAAACGCGTGAGGTCGACGATTGCAAGTTCACCCAGCTTGAAAGCCCTCAGCCCCGCATCTGCACAATGGGAAAGAAGATCTGGCGATATCTGGTAGAAGACGGCCCGCCCGCCTCGGGCACGTGCCTCCTCGATGAAACGCCACACCAGATCGGCGGTTTCCTCTCGGGCTCCTACTGGATCGAAAAGTGCAATCCAGGATCGGCCCTGAATCCCATACATGATGAACGCATGTCCGCTTTCGGAAAACATCAGCCGCTTATCGCCCATTCGGACCAGGTTGGCGTCGGCGTTGTCCTGCGACATCGCAATCCGAATGGCCGCCTCAAGGTCGCCGGTCGTTGACGGTGGCGAGCGAAATGCCGCCGGTCGGAGCAGACTGAAAAGAGAGAGCATTCCCGCAAAGATCGTAAGACCGAGCGCAGCACGCAGGCCACGTGGCGCCTCTTCGGCAAATTCAAACTGCCACCACAGCTCGTGGGTGTATTGCACCTCGCGATATACAAAAAGCAGGACAGTAACGGCTGCGGCAACAATGACCAGCATTGCGGTCATCCAGCTCGGTGTCAGAACCTGACCAAACATCGAAGACCGCCGATTGAATTGTTTGGCGCTGAGAGCTAGCCCCGCAAGAAGAATGATCAAGAACACTGCTTCGAAAAGAGCAACCGCACGTACAAAGGCAAAGACAAGAGCGAACGCGGCACAAACCAGCCCTGTCCACCAGGCTCCGTCGAGCCTCTGCCCAATGCCGCGCGCAGCGACGAACAACACAAGTCCGAAAATGCTTGACAGGAAATGCGCGCCTTCCACCAACGGCAGCGGCAGATAGCTGGAAAGCAGGTTAAGATCGGAATCCGGCGTCGGAGTGACGCTGGAAAAGATCAGCATTGCCCCCGCGATCATCGCAAAAGTGGCAAGCAGGGGCGGTGCCAGCCGGAATTCCAGCTTTCGCAAGGTCGACGTAACCGGATGATGGGCTAACTGCCGAATTTCAAGACCGATCACGACGAGTGTCGCGATCAGCAGAGGCAGAACGTGGTAGATGACACGGTAGAGGACGAGGCTGCCAAGAACCTCGTCGACTCTGACCGTGCTGCCAAGAGCCGCGATGATTACGGTTTCGAAGACACCAAGACCTGCCGGCACGTGGCTGAGTACCCCAATTCCCACGGCGGTAGTATAGATTGCCAGGAATGACGGCCAACCGATTTCGGTCTGCGGCAAGAGGACGTAGAGGACCGACGACGAAGCGGCGATATCGAGCACAGTGACCAGAAACTGCTGCGACGATGTACGGGTGTCCGGCAGCCGGATGTTCACGCGGCCTATCGCTATGGTCCGACCGTTCTTCCCCAATACAACCAATGCAAAAAGAACCGCGATGATCAGAACCGCCACGGCTCGCACCCAGCCTTGGTCTATATGGACGATTGCCGCGATCCGCGGGGCCGTAACGAGCGACGCGAAAGCAGTAACCGCCAACAATCCGATACCGAAAGCAAGTGTAACGAAGGCGATGACCCGGCCGATATCATCGGGAGAAAGCCCCAGACGCGAATAGGCCCGGAATCGAATAGCCCCGCCGCTGAGCGCCCCGAAGCCAGCGGTGTTGCCGACCGCATAGGCGCTGAACGCGGTCATTGCGACCGGCACCGGCGGCAATGACCGACCGATATAGGCAAGCGCGTTCATATCGTAGCCGACGAGCGCCGCAAAGCTCAACGCGGTAAAGAAGATCGCCAACCCGATCGAAGACCAACGGGTATGGCCGAGCGCCTCAATCACGTCGTCATAGCTGACCTCGGTCGTGAGATCGTAGATCGCAAAGGTCGTAAAGGCGAAGACCAGCAGCACCGCGAGCGCTATGAGGTAAGAACGATACGTTTCAATGAGGTCTCGAAAGCGGTTGGGCTGACGATCCGTGGATTCCATTTTGGTTGCCGATACTGAGAAAGATTTCGCGCCCGGATTTTGATCAGACGCGCAGCAAAAGCAACGGGATCGCGGCTATAATGTGTCTGATATCGTTAAAGCGCAGTCCCAGTCTTCAATATGCCGTCGGGCGCACTGATCCCACCGGCGAGAGGGGCGCTCGCAAGACGACCATAGCCAGAGCCGTTCACGAATTATAAGCTTGACGGCCAGATCCGAAGCCATATAGTTTAAACTTAAAATAATTAAGTGGTGAACTGTCAGGAGGACTTGGATATGCGCATCGTCTGTATCGGTGGCGGCCCAGCCGGCCTCTACTTCGCGCTCCTGATGAAGAAGTTTCATCCCGAGCATTCGATCTCGGTGGTCGAGCGCAACAAACCTTACGACACGTTCGGCTGGGGCGTGGTGTTCTCTGACGCCACCATGGTGTCGATGAAGGCCTGGGACCCGGAAAGTGCCGCCGAAATCGAGGATGCATTCAATCACTGGGACGATATCGAACTGCTGTTCAAGGGCACGCGCCAGCGCACGTCAGGCCACGGCTTCGTCGGCATCGGCCGCAAGAAGCTCTTGAACATCCTGCAGCGCCGCTGCGAGGCGCTCGGCGTTGAACTGGTTTTCGAGACGGAGGCCAACGGCGATATCGACTATCCGGATGCGGACCTGATCATCGCTTCCGACGGCTTCAACTCGAAGATCCGCAACCGTTATCCGGAAGTTTTTGAGCCGGATCTCGTTGTGCGCCCGAACCGCTATATCTGGCTCGGCACCAACAAGCTGTTTGACGCCTTCACCTTCGATTTCCGCAAGACGGACCACGGCTGGTTCCAGGCGCATATCTACAAGTTCGACGACAAGACCTCGACCTTCATTGTCGAGACCACCGAAGAGGCCTACGAAAAGCACGGCCTTGGCCAGATGGACCAGCAGGGCTCGATCGACTTCTGCCAGGACCTGTTCTCGGAAGTGCTCGAAGGCTCCGAACTGATGACCAATGCGCGGCATCTGCGCGGATCCGCGTGGCTGAACTTCAACCGCCTCATCTGCGGCAAGTGGAGCCATTTCAACGGCAACTCGCATGTCGTGCTGATGGGCGACGCCGCCCACACCGCCCATTTCGCGATCGGTTCCGGCACCAAGCTCGCCATCGACGACGCGATCGAGCTCACCAACCAGTTCAACAAGCTCGGCCATTCCAAGGACAAGATCCCGGCGGTTCTCGATACCTACGAGGAAATCCGCCGCGTCGATGTCGCCCGCATCCAGAATGCGGCCCGCAACGCCATGGAATGGTTCGAAGTGGTCGGCCAGCGTTATGCCGATACACTGGAGCCGGAACAATTCATGTATTCGATGTTGACCCGCTCCCAGCGCATCAGCCACGAAAACCTTCGCCTGCGCGATCCGAAATGGCTGGAAGGTTACGAGCGCTGGTTCGCCGGGAAAAACGGCATCGACGTCAGCGGCAACGGCCGCACCCTGCCGCCGATGTTCACGCCCTATTCGCTGCGCGAAACACATCTGCCGAACCGCATCGTCATGTCGCCGATGGCGATGTATTCCGCCAAGGACGGCATGCTGGACGATTTCCATCTGGTCCATCTCGGCTCCCGTGCGCTTGGCGGCGCCGGCCTCGTGTTTGGGGAAATGACCTGCGTCTCGCCGGATGCCCGCATCACCCACGGCTGCCTCGGCCTTTGGAACGATGAACAGGCGGCGGCCTGGAAGCGTTTCGTTTCCTTCGTTCATGAGAATTCCGCCGCCAAGGTCGGCATCCAGCTTGGCCATGCGGGCCGCAAGGGCTCGACCAAGGTCGCCTGGGAAGGCATCGACCAGCCGATCGAAGAGGGTGGCTGGCCATTGATCTCGGCTTCGGCACTCCCCTACCTCAAAAGCAGCCAGACCCCGAAAGCGATGGACCGAGACGATATGGATCGCGTCAGGGCGGATTTTGTACGGGCGGCTGGATATGCGGCCGAAGCCGGCGCCGACTGGCTGGAACTGCACTGCGCACACGGTTATCTGCTCTCGAGCTTCCTCTCGCCGCTCACCAACATCCGCACCGACGAATACGGCGGCAGCCACGAAAACCGCGCTCGCTATCCGCTCGAAGTCTTCCGCGCCATCCGAGAAGTCTGGCCAGACGACAAGCCGATTTCCGTCCGACTTTCCTGCCACGACTGGTTCGAGGGTGGAAACACACCCGAAGACGCCGCCATCTTCGCAAAAATGTTCAAGGGAGTGGGAGCCGACCTGATCGACTGCTCCTCCGGTCAGGTCTGGAAGGAAGAAAAGCCGGTCTATGGCCGCCTCTTCCAGACGCCCTTTTCCGACAAGATCCGCAACGAGATCGGCATCCCGACCATCGCCGTCGGCGCGATTTCCGAGGCCGACCACGCCAACTCGATCATCGCCGCCGGCCGTGCCGATCTTTGCGCCGTCGCCCGCCCGCATCTCGCCGACCCCGCCTGGGTTCTGCACGAGGCAGCCAAGATCGGCCTGACCAGCATTCCCTGGCCGAAGCAGTATTATTCCGGCAAGGCGCAATACGAGACCAACCTCGCGCGCGCTGCGGCAGCGGCTGCCCCTCCGGCCGCCGGCCCGACGGCTGCAGCGAAATAAGGATCACGTCATGACCGAAGCGGCCCCGGCCAGGCTTGCCAACCGCCACGCCCTCGTCACCGGCGCGGGTTCGGGCATCGGCGCGGCGATCGCGACGGCGCTGGTGGAAGCCGGCGCGCGGGTGACGCTGGCGGGCCGGCGGACCGAACCACTGGAGGCGCTGGCCGAAAAGCTCGGTAAGAATAAGGTCTGCGTCGCCGACGGTTTCGACGTAACCGACGAAATCGCCATCGACAACGGCCTCAAGACAGCCCGCGCTGCCTTCGGCCCGGTCGATATCCTCGTCAACAATGCGGGAGAAGGCCCGAGCGCGCCCTTCGAAAAGACCTCGCTGGAGATGTGGAACCGGGTGATGACGGTCGACCTCACCGGCGTATTCCTCATGACACAGGCCGTGCTGCCGGATCTCAAGGCTTTTGGGTCAGGCGCCCGCATCATCAACATCGCCTCGACCGCCGGGCTCACCGGTTATGCCTACGTCTCTGCCTACGTGGCCGCCAAACATGGCGTCGTCGGCCTCACCCGTTCCCTGGCGCTGGAGCTTGCCAGGACCGGCATCACCGTCAACGCCGTCTGCCCCGGCTTTACCGACACACCTCTGATCGCCCGTTCGATCGAAACAATCGTCGCCAAGACCGGACGGACGGAGGAGCAGGCGTTGAAGGAATTTACCAAAAGCAATCCGCAGGGGCGGCTGGTGAAGCCGGAGGAGGTCGCGGACACGGTTCTGTGGCTGGCATCGCCCGGAGCTGCATCAATCAACGGACAGGCAATCGCGGTTGCCGGTGGGGAGGTATTGGCAGGATGAGCGAACAGGCTTCGATGGCGGGACATCTCCGCCCCTTCAAGGACTACCAGCCGAAGCACTTTCTCTGGGAAGTGAGCGAAAATGACCGCGTCGCGACCATCCGCCTGAACCGGGCCCAGCGCAAGAACCCGCTGACCTTCGAAAGTTATGCGGAATTGCGCGATCTTTTTCGCGATCTCGTCTACGCCTCCGATATCCGCTCGATAGTCCTGACCGGTGCCGGCGGCAATTTCTCCTCCGGTGGCGACGTCTTCGAGATCATCGAGCCGCTGACCCATATGGCGATGCCGGATCTGCTGGCCTTCACCCGCATGACCGGCGACCTCGTCAAGGCGATGAAGAAGTGCCCGCAGCCGATCGTCGCCGCCGTCGACGGCATCTGCATGGGCGCCGGGGCGATCCTTGCCATGGCCTCCGACATCCGGGTGGCGACGCCGGAAGCCAAGACCGCCTTCCTCTTCACCCGCGTCGGCCTTGCCGGGGCGGACATGGGCGCCTGCGGGATCCTGCCGCGCATCATCGGCCAGGGCCGCGCCGCCGAGCTTCTGTTCACCGGCCGCACGATGAATGCCCGCGAAGGCGAGGCCTGGGGCTTTTTCAACACGATCCATCCGGCCGATGTCTTGGAAGCCGAAGCCGTGAAGCTCGCCCATTCGCTGGCCGACGGCCCGTGGTTCGCCCACACGATGACCAAAACCATGCTGAACCAAGAATGGGCGATGGGCATCGACGAGATGATCGAATCGGAAGCCCAGGCCCAGGCGATCTGCATGGCCACCAAGGATTTTCGCCGCGCCTTCGAGGCCTTCGCCGAAAAGCGCAAGCCGGTCTTCGAGGGCAACTGATGACCGCGCCAACGACGCTCAAAGGGCCGGCACGCGATTTCCTCGACTGGCCGTTCTTCGACGAGAGCCACAAGGTGCTTGCTGAAAAGCTCGACGCCTTTGCGGCGTCAGGCGCGCTGAGCCATATCGACCATTCGAATACCGACGGCGCCTGCCGGGCGATCGTCAAGGCGCTCGGCCAGGCAGGCCTTCTGGATGCCGCGACCGGTGCCGGCGGCAGCCGGCCGATCGACAGCCGCGCCGCCTGCCTGACGCGCGAGACGCTCGCCTGGCACGACGGGCTTGCCGACTTCGCCTTCGCCATGCAGGGCCTCGGCACCGGCGCGATCGGCCTCTCCGGCTCCGAGGAGCTGCGCCGCACGGTTCTGCCGAAAGCACAATCCGGCGAATGGATCTCCGCCTTCGCGCTCTCCGAAAAGGAAGCCGGCTCGGACGTCGCCGCCATGGCCTGCGCGGCCCGCAAGGACGGCGACCATTATATTCTCGACGGCGAAAAGACCTGGATCTCCAACGGCGGCATCGCCGATGTCTACACCGTCTTCGTCCGCACCGGCGAGGCCCCCGGCACGCGCGGCATTTCCGCCTTCGTGGTCTTTGACGACGATCCCGGCTTCTCGATCGCCGAGCGCATCGACGTCATCGCCCCGCATCCGCTGGCAACAATCCGTTTCGAGAACTGCCGCATTCCGGCTTCGCGCCTGCTCGGGGCGCCCGGCGAAGGTTTCAAGATCGCCATGCGGACGCTCGACATCTTTCGCGCCTCCGTCTCTGCCGCGGCGCTCGGTTTTGCCAAGCGGGCGCTCGACGAAGCCGTTGCTTATGCGAAGAACCGACCGATGTTCGGCAACCACCTTTCCGACCTGCAGCTCACTCAGGCCGCTTTCGGCGACATGGCGGCTGAGATCGATGCCGGAGCACTCTTGACCTACCGCGCCGCCTGGCGCCGCGACGTACAGGGCCTGCCGACCACCAAGGAGGCCGCGATGGCCAAGATGGTGGCGACCGAGAATGCACAAAGCGTCATCGACCGCGCCGTGCAGATCTTTGGCGGTCGCGGCGTAAAAAGCGGCGAGATCACCGAAAGCCTCTACCGGGAAATCCGGGCGCTGCGCATCTACGAAGGCGCGACCGAGGTCCAGAAGCTCATCATTGCCCGCGAACTTCTGAAGGCGTGAGGAACGATCATGGCTTACACGACCTCCCGCCGCCTGAACTTCGGAGATTGCGACCCCTCCGGCATCGCCTATTTCCCCTCCTACCTGAACATCCTGGTCGGGGTTTGCGAGGAGTTTTTCGGCTCGCTCGGCGCGCCATGGCCTGACATGATCACCGACCGCAAGATCGGCGTGCCGACCGTAACTCTGGACGTCGCGTTCAGGAGCCCCGGTTACCACGGCGATATGATGGATTTCACCGTTAAGGTCATCCGGATCGGCAACAGCTCCGCCGATCTCGAATACGAAGTACGGGTCGGCGATCGGCTGCTCTGGACGGCGAAGCAGCGGCTCGTCGCCACCTCGCACGAAACCCATAAGGCCCTTCCTTGGCCGCACGATATGCGCGCAGCGCTGACACAGCATTTGGAGAACGATGATGCACACGATTCTGCAGCCTGAAGGCTGGGCAAAACCGATCGGTTACGCCAACGGCGTGGCCGCCAGCGGCCGCCAGATCTTCGTCGGCGGGCAGATCGGCTGGAATGGCCAATGCCAGTTCGAGACCGACGATTTCGTCGGGCAGGTGAAGCAGACGCTGCAGAATGTGGTCGCCGTGCTGGCCGAAGCCGGCGCAGGACCCGAGCACATCACCACCATGACTTGGTATTTTACCGACAAGGCCGAATACCTCGGCAACCTCAAGGGTATCGGCCAGGCCTATCGCGAAATCATCGGCAAGCATTTCCCCGCCATGGCCGCCATGCAGGTCGTGGCGCTGGTGGAAGACCGCGCCAAGATCGAAATCCAGGCGACCGCCGTCATTCCGGCCTGAGGCAATCATGAACGAGACGATCGAATTTTCCGCCACGGTTTCCGCGACGACCCGCAACGGAGTTCTGGTCGTCACGATCGACAACCCGCCGGTCAACGCGACCTCCGTCGATGTCCGCAGCGGGCTTGCGAAAGCACTCGCCCACGCAGAAGCGGTCGCCGAGGTGACCAGCGTCGTGATTACCGGTGCTGGAAAGACATTTGTCGGCGGCGCCGACATCAGGGAATTCGGCACGCCGGTCATGGAGCCGACCCTGCCGGCGGTCATCGAAAAGATCGAGAACCTGTCGAAACCGGTCGTGGCTGCCCTGAATGGCGCAGCACTCGGCGGCGGTCTCGAAGTCGCACTTGCCTGCCACTACCGCGTCGCCGCACCGGCCGCGCAGGTCGGCCTGCCCGAAGTCAAACTCGGCATCGTCCCCGGCGCCGGCGGCACGCAACGCCTGCCGCGCCTGATCGGCATCCCCGCGGCGCTCGACCTGATCACCTCGGGACGCTCGGTGAAGGCCGAGGAGGCCCTGAAACTCGAGATCATCGACGTGGTAGCCGCAGAGGATCTCGTTGAAGCCGCAATATCCGCTGCTTCGGCATTGGGCAGCAAACCACTCCGCCGCACCGGCGAGTTGACCTTAGCCGCCGCCGATCCCGCCGAGATCGAAAAGGTCTCTGCCAAAATTCTCGCCAGGGCACGCGGCCAGAAGGCGCCGGCCGAAGCGGTCCGGCTTGTCACCTCGTCCAATCGTCCCCTTACCGAAGGCCTGGCGGATGAACGCGCCACGTTCCTCGCACTCCGCGACAGCAGCGAGGCAGCCGCCCTTCGTTATGTCTTCTTCGCCGAACGGGAGTCCTCCAAGGTCGAAGATCTGGAAGGCGTCCAACCTCGCCCGGTGAACACAATCGGCATCTGCGGCCTTGGCCTGATGGGCAGCGGCATTGCCGTTGCCGCCCTTGGTGCCGGTTATTCGGTGATCGGCCTCGACCAGACCGCCGAAGCCGCCGAAAAGGGCAAAGAGCGCATCATCGGCCTGCTGGAACGCAACGTCGCCTCGGGCCGCCTCGATCAGACCGGCTTCGAAGCCCAGAAGGCACGGCTTTCCGTGACTGCGACGGACCCCGAGCTTGCTCCCTGCGATCTCGTCGTCGAAGCAGTGTTCGACGATCTCGCCGTCAAGACCGACCTTTTCCGGCGCCTCGACAAGGTCATCCATCCGGATGCGGTGCTGGCAACCAATACCAGCTACCTGAACCCGGACGAGATTGCCGCCGCGACCGCCCATCCGCAGCGGGTGCTCGGCCTGCATTTCTTCTCGCCCGCCCATGTGATGCGGCTCCTGGAGGTCGTTCGCTGCGCCGAAACGGCGCCGAATGTGCTGGCAACGGGGCTGGCGGTTGCCAAGAAACTGCGAAAGCTGCCGGTCGTCACAGGCGTCACCGAAGGCTTCATCGGCAACCGCATCTTCTCTGCCTATCGCCGCGAAGCCGAATTCTTGCTGGAAGACGGCGCCCTGCCGCACGAGATCGACGCCGCGCTGGAAGACTACGGCTTCCCGATGGGCCTTTTCGCAGTCTACGACATGGCCGGCCTCGAAATCGCCTGGGCCCGCCGCAAGCGGCAGGCGGCGACCCGCGATCCTTCCGCGCGTTATGTCGAAATCGCCGACACGCTCTGCGAAGCGGGCCGCCTGGGCCAGAAGGCCGGCCGTGGCTGGTACGCCTATCCGGATGGCAAGCGCACAATCGATCCGGAGGTCACCGCAATCATAGAAGCCGCTCGGACCAAAAAAGGCATCACACCCCGTACCTTCCCGAGAGAAGAAATCCTTGGTCGCTTGTTGAGCGCTATGGCTGCGGAAGGAAAGGCCCTGCTGGCTGAGGGCATTGCGAACCGTGCCAGCGATATCGATCTCGTAATGATCAACGGCTATGGCTTTCCTGCCCACAGGGGTGGACCAATGTTCCTCAACGGCTGAGGAGTCCAAGGTCACATCTGCCAGAGCGCCTTTTCGCCGCAGAAGGCCGCCGAACCTCATGCATGTTTCGTTGTCACCTCGGCTTCGATCTGTCACATATTTCGACAACAGCATCGCCCGAGTGGGCCACAACGACCTGACAATCCAGGAATTTCATGATGAGGATACCCCCTTCCCGTCAAGCGACCATCGACAAGGCCGTCAGCTATGTGGACGACGGTTCCTTTGAAGCCACGCTGCGTGAGCGGGTCATGATACCCTCGGCAAGTCGCGTTGCCGCCAATCGGCCGGACCTATGGCATTACGTGACAAAGGACATGCAGCCCTTCTTTCAGCGCCTCGGTTTCACCACCAAAATCTATGAAAACGAGATGGCCCCAGGGCCGTTCCTACTCGCTGAACGCATGGAGAATCCGAGCTACACGACGGTCCTGCAGTACGGCCATGGCGACGTGGTCGCCGGACTTGCGGGCCAGTGGGACAATGGCCTCTCGCCCTTCGAGATGACCGAGAGAAATGGTGCCTGGTATGGCCGTGGCACCGCAGACAACAAGGGCCAACATACGGTAAACCTGGCTGCAATCGAGGCGGTGTTGGCAATCAAAGGTGCCCTCGGCTTCAACCTGAAATACCTGATCGAGATGGGCGAAGAGTCCGGCTCGCCCGGCCTGGGGGAGATATGCGCCGCGCATGCCGAGGAGTTGAAGGCTGATGTGTTCATCGCATCCGATGGACCCCGGCTCTCATTTGACCGGCCGACGATATTCCTTGGCGCCCGAGGCGGCATCTCCTTTCATCTGGAAATCAACACGAGAGAGACGTTTCAGCACTCGGGCAATTGGGGCGGTCTTCTTTCCGACCCGGCTATCGAACTTTGCCATGCGATCACAACGCTCGTGGATCGGGCCGGCCGCATCCAGGTGCCCGAGATGACACCGGGAATGATCCCCGAAAACGTCCGGGTAGCCTTAAAGGACTGCCACATCGCACCCGCCGACGGCGACCCGCCAGTCGAACCTTGGTGGGGAGAGCCGGGCCTGACGCCGGAGGAAAAGGTCTTTGCCTGGAGTTCCTTCGATGTCATGGAGATGGAATGCGGCAATCTCGCTCAACCGCTCAATGCCATACCGCCCAGGGCAAGGGCGCGGGTCCAGCTACGTTTTCCGGTAGGCGTTGATCCGGATGCGGTCATCCCCGCCGTCCGCAAGACATTGAAGGCGGCCGGCTATGACCGGGTGGTCGTCAAAGACCCGACAGATGCTACCTTCCGCGCAAGCCGCCTGGACCCGGATCACCCTTGGGTAAAGCGGGTCGCGGCATCCATTGAGAAGACGCTGGGTGCACCACCCGCGATCCTTCCCAACCTGGGAGGCTCGCTGCCCAACAACGTCTTCTCGGACCTGCTCAGACTGCCGACGATCTGGATTCCACATTCTTATCCAGGTTGCTTGCAGCATGCGGCCAATGAGCATCTGCCGATATCCATCGTCAGGGAAGGGTTGGCGATCATGGCGGGACTTTACTGGGATATCGGTTCAGACGCCGTCTGAGCATATAGTTGGATGTATTCCTTCGTTACTTGAAGTAAGTCGCCGACGCTCGTGCAGACCGATGAGTACGGCCGAGCGTGCAACCAAGGGGAATGCACCGCTCCCCATGATCATGGCTGGTCTGGCGGGATGATTTACGCGATAGTCCCGCAGGGCATCAAATGGGCGGAGAGGAATTCAAGTGTCATCCGTACGGTCGAATGGGGGTACCGGCAATCCGGTATCGATTCTGATCGTCGAAGACGACGCGCCGACCCGTTGGCGCATCAGCGATGCACTGTCGCGCGAGAGCGAATTCAGCGTTGCAGAGGCGGCAACCCTCGGCGAGGCCCGTCAGATCGTCAACGCTTCCGTGCCGGACGTATTGCTGACCGATCTCCAGCTTCCTGATGGGAACGGGATGGAGCTGATCCGTGAGGTGAAGCAACGCAACGGCACCACCGAGATTATGGTGATCTCCATACTCGGCGATGAGGAGAGCGTCATTTCCGCAATTCTGGTGGGCGCAAACGGCTATCTGCTGAAGGATGCATTTCCGACGGACATCGCCGATACGGTGCGAAACCTGTTGCGGGGTCATTCGCCGATATCGGCGTCGATCGCCCGCTTCATCGTGAGGCGCACGCAAGGAGGGCCGGGCACCAACTCTCGTGTCTCCGACCTCAACACCGCGAAACTCACCCGCCGCGAGATCGATATCCTCTGGGGCATCGCCAAAGGCTTCAGCTATGCGGACATAGCCGATCATCTTGGGATATCGCGGCAAACCGTTCCGGGTTATATCAAGAACATTTATCGCAAGCTCGAAGTCAACACCCGCGGCGAGGCAGTATTCGAGGCTCTTCAGCAAGGGCTGATCAAATTGTAGAAACAATTTTTAATGACCGATACTTTAACCATTGCTCGCCCGCGGGATCTGAGGCTGCCGACCTATCTCGGTCTGCAGCTCATTATTATGGCTGCGTGTATCTTCCTCCTACAGTTGGATCCACCCAGACCGCCGGCACAATACCAAGTGTTGAGCGCCGAACTTCGCCAGGACGAAGCGGTTTGGCTGGCAATCGCCCTGCCTCACCGGCACCAGCGGACAAGGACCGACGCGCCGCCTTTCATCTACAGAATGAGCTTTGAACGCGCACCCACGGAAGCATCGCAACCTTGGGCGATTTTCCTCCCCAGATTTACCAGTGGGGTGGAGGTGGCGGTCAATGGGGCCACAATCCTGGATAGCCGCCTCAATCCGACCGCTGGACGCGTGGATCGCAACATTCCAGCCATAGCCCCTATTCCATCCGCACTCCTGCGGGACGGGCCGAACGAAATTACACTGCGGCTCTTCGTCTGGGGGCCACTCACGGGATACCTGGACACTATCTATGTCGGCCCGGATACAGAACTGAGGTCTTCGTACGATAAGCGGATGCTCCTGTTCCAGACAATCCCGCTCATCCTGGCTGCCTGGCAGGGAACTGTCGGTGCGATCCTCGGTTTTATATGGCTCAGCAGGCGCCATGAACACGCCTATGGTTGGCTTGCGGCGGCTATGGCGGTGGGGGTTATCCAACAATTCATCCCTTTCCCCACCCATCAGATATTGCATGGCTTTCTCGGCGCATCGGTCCCGCTGGAAAGCGCTCTCGTGCTCCATTTCGCAGCGCGTTTCACTGGCCTTAAGGTCTCGTCGCGGCTGGGATGGTTCGTCTTCCTTCCAAGCCTGATCATCTTGGCAGCCAGCGCGATTGGCGATCCCGAAGTCGTCAGAACAACCTATATGTTGCTGGGACCCGCAAGCATCGGCGTGTTCGTTGTACTGACGGCTGTCATTCTTGGCTGGTCTGCGTTGTTCCGAAGCGAACGAAGCAGCTTTTTCCTCGGATCGACGCTCACTGCAGTCCTGGTTTTCTGGGTCCACGATGCGCTGACCGTGCTCGATGCACTGCCGGGCGAGCGTATATTTCTCGGTCGTCTCTCCTACTCGGTAGTGCTGATTGCAATCGGTATCGGCCTCACCCTGCGCGTGGTCCAGGCCTTGAACCAAGCTGACGATTTTGCGGGCCGCCTGTTCAGGCAGGTCCGGGACGCGGAGGAGAAGCTGCGCGCCAGTTTCGCGCGCGAGGAGGAACGATCCCGCAAGGAAGCATTGGCTGCGGAGCGAACACGCCTGATGCGCGATCTGCACGACGGTTTAGGGGGGCAGCTCGTCAGCATCGTCGCGCTCGCGGAACAGCAACATGGCGGCAGCGCAACAGTGATAGGAGACGCGGCGCGTGCCGCACTGAAAGACCTACGCCTCGTCATCGATGCCATGGAGGAAATCGACGGCGACTTGATGCTGGTACTCGGCTCATGGCGCGAACGCATTTCGGCACAGCTACGCGCACACAGCATTCAACTCGAATGGCAGGTGCTGACGCCGGGTGGTCTGCCTATTTTTCCGGGGTTACGGCCGTGGCACGTGATCCAGGTGATCCGCCTGCTCGATGAAGCGGTCACCAATGCCGTGAAGCACTCAGGGGCCAAGAAGCTCCGGGTTATCATCGAGACCATTCATGATGTCCCTGAGGAGGCAAGCGGGCGGATCAGCGTCGAAGATGATGGCAGCGGGTTCGACCTCTGCATACCGCGCGTCGCTGCCTCACCGGCTCATCCGCGGACAGGGCGGGGACTTCTGAACATGAAGAGGCGCGCCGAGCTGTGCGGCGCACTTCTTACCATATCCTCCGGACAGCAAGGTACGAGGGTAAGCCTGATCCTGCCCAGTCACTTCGGTACGACGCCTTCTGCCGATGACAGGGATGGCGCTGCAGGCGAGCGGCACTGACCGGCATAGGACCTGCCGTCCAAGACGGACAGGTCATACGCCGTCCTATCGTCTGCCTACCCGGTTAACTGGGCCGCCCCGATTCATCGGTGTTCCGACGACGCCCACGCCCGGAGCCCCAACGCGGGGAGCGACAGCAACGGGATGGGGCCGACATCCAACCGGCACGCCGGGTGCAGTGCAATAGATCGCGGTCGCCGTCCTCGGACGAACCACGCAGCCCACGGGAACGCCGGGCGCGGTGCAATAGATCACCGCCGCAGCCGGCGGTCGGACCACGCAACCCTTGGGGATACCTACCGCTTTGCAATAGACCACGGCCGATGCCGGTGCCGGCACCAATCCGGCGATCGACAACGTCGCTAGATAGACGAACGCCAATCCGGCGCGCACGGGACCCGTTTTGCGACCCATCATCTTCCTCCTGTCGAGACCTTCAGAGCCCAAGCCATCCTGAGCGTGAACCTCACCATGCGGAAAACCGTGACGTCGGGACATGCCATGTTCATGGGGTGGCTCGGAAAGTGTTCTCAGGATATTCCGCTCCGGTTCAAACTCGATCACCGCGCATTGGAGAACCTGAAATCGCCGCGGCTGGTTGGAGGAGTCGGGGGTGATATGCAATCGACTGGAGTATCGAGAGGGGGATCGCTCCCGTGAGCGCACCGCCTCAACTGGTGGCGTCAGAATTCGGCTCTCCGCTGCAATTGATTCAAGCCTTTGCCGATCGGCTGGAAGCTGAACTCGTTGCGGCCATACTGGCGTTTCCCCGCCTGCCCGAAGACATTCTCCGGACATTCCAGTCGAACGCCGGGCATGTTTCCGCTCATCTAACCGCAACGGCGACAATCAGTTGTGCGGCGATATTGGCCTTTGCAACGGTTGCCCATCTGCTTCGCGACAGAAGACAGGCTGCGGCACGCGAACGGCTGCCCTTCATCGGCATGCTCAAGCTCATGGGATGGGATCTGCTGCCGCTGATTGCCGCTATCGTCGTCGCACGCCTCTTGCTCGTGCGCTGGTTTGGCTTTGCCCCGGGCGAAGCGACGTTTCCCGTGGATCTTGCCGGGGGAATGATCAGATGGTTGGCAACCCTGACGTTGATGGGCGTGATATTTCGGCCGAATATCTCGTCGCTCAGGCTCATAGCGCTCGATGACGAGGGCGCCCAGAAGGCCGTCTGGTATGGCAGCGCCATCCTCGCCGTCGGGCATCTGCATGCCGTTGTGCTCGAGGCCGCCGGCCGCAACGGATTGCCTCTTGATTCCGTCAAGCTCCTGACCTTCACGATTTCTTCCGCAATGCTGGCCGGCACTTTCCGGCTGTTCCATGTCCTGCGACAGCATGGGCTTCGGCCGGAACTCTATCTGTTCGGCATTTGGCTTGCCCTCCTCACCCTCCTGTTGTGGACATGGGGCTGGATTGCCGACGACTTCGATCTCTATCGAGGCATCAAGGGCACAATTGCCGCCACCTTTGTTACGCTTGTTTTTGATCGAACGCTGGCGCTCAGCATTGCGTTGTCGCGCCGCCCCGCAACCATGCGCCTGCTATTTGTCCTGCGCGTAGCGATCGACAGCATCGCCATCGCGGTAATGTTGCGCGTCATCGCAGAATATTGGCTCGTAGGGACCTTCGGCTTCGTCACACCAGCAGACTGGCCGCATTTTTCGCGACGCCTGACATTCGCTTCCGTCGTGCTGGTGGTCGCTGCCTGGCTTGGGGCTGCCACGCATGTCTGGATCGAAGCACAGATGACGCCACCAGAAGCCCTAGAAGCCGCAGCGGCGAGGGAAACACGACAGGCGCGGCTTTCGACAGTTCTGCCTGTGGTTCGGTTCACGGTCCTCGCATTGATTGCATGCGTATTCTCTTTGATCGCACTCTCCGCCCTTGGCATCGATATCACGCCGGTTATGGCTGGCGCGGGCATCCTCGGGCTTGCGATCAGCCTTGGCTCGCAGGCCCTGGTCAAGGATATCATCAACGGCATTTTCTGCATGCTGGATGACGTATTCCGGCTCGGAGAGATGATCGAAATCGGCGATGTCCGAGGCAGAGTTGAGCAGATCAAGCTCCGGAGCCTCCGGCTGCGCGATGACGATGACCGGTTGCATACGATACCGTTCGGAGAAATTGCGACGGTGGCCAGCTACAGCCGCCGCCTGTCGAGCGTCACCGCGACCGTTCCGGTCGCGAGGCTCCCGAACAGAGCGGACCAGGAGCGATTTTCCCGGCTCGCTGCGGCAACAATCCGTAGCGAACCGGTCATTCAAGCCGCGCTAATCGGCAAGATCAGCACCACCGCGATGAATGATGAACAGGAGCCTGGCGGGCGGCTCCTGTTGTCCTTCCACATGTCCCGCCCTGTTGCGCTGCATTCGGAAGCGTTGATCGCCAGCCTCGTCGAAGAGGCGATCGGCGACGCGGGCTTGGATAAGCTGCTGACCGGGAAGGTGAATGTCTTTGTTTCCGATGTGCGGGAGGCAAATGGCTCAGTCCCCGTCCCCTCGCCACGAGCGTCTACACCATGAACATGGGATAGCCTGAGCGGCAAGCCTTGATAAACCTTCAGCCGCCTGAAGTTCCGTATTCGCGGACGTTCGGCCACTGAATATGGGGGAAGCCAACATGCTGAAGAGGGCCCGTCTTGCGACGGCAGGGCGACGGGGCGCCATAGCGGATCGCCTTTTGAAGAGACCCGACCCAAGGCTCTCGGCTCGGGCGATCAACGGCAGACGCCGGCGCCAGCATGGAGCCGCCGCCATCGTGCCAATGCTTGTCATTGCAGCGATGAGCAGTTGCAGCACGCCGGACGCCGGCGTGCTGATTCCGCTGAAGAGTGGGGCTGATGTAAGTTGGACAAAAACGATTTTGGCGGTCACGACGCGCCGGGCTGCAGAAAAAAGCTCACCCGGTTTCCTCTTCAGCGGAGAGCGCGACAATCGCGTCCATTTCCTGAGCCTGACCATCTCAATGCCACCCCAGCGGGAACCAGGCACCCTGCCTGTGGCTGATGATCACCCGGATCCGAAAAAGGACATCGCTCTCGTCTCCTCAGAAGAGCTGAGCTATTCCGATTTTATCGCGCAAGCGAAAGCGTGGCCCTCCGCTGATCCAGTAGCCAAGCCCCGAGCTCTCGTCTTCACACACGGATACAGTACCCGCTTCGATTCCTCGGTCGTGCGCTTTGCCCAGATCGTCGAGGATACCGGCTTCCAGGGCGTCCCCATCCTCTTCAGCTGGCCTTCACGCGGGCTGACCGCCGCTTACGGATATGACAAAGATTCCGTCAACTTCAGCCGCGACACCATGCAGCAGCTTCTCGAGACGCTGACGTATGAGCCCGCACTGGGTGGCGTGGATATGGTCGCCCATTCAATGGGCGGCTGGCTCACGATGGAAACGCTCCGCCAGATCGCCTTATCGAAAGGGGCGAAGACCCTGGACCGGATCGGAACCGTCGTCCTCGCCGCGCCCGACGTAGACATGGATGTTTTCAGGACACAGGTCAGCCAGCTTGGACCGCTTCGTTCCCGCATTCAGATCTACGTATCCCAGGACGACCGTGCGCTCAGGATCTCCAGACGCCTGTTTGGCGGCAAGATCCGTGCCGGTGAGAATACCGATATCGTGCAGTTTGAAGAGCTCGGCATAACGGCCCACGACATTTCCGGCGTGAAGGGTGGCATCGGCAAGAACCACGGCAAGGCATTCGGTGACGATGCCACCATTGCCGGCATCGGACGAACGCTCGCCGATGGAACCCGCAGCAGCCCGCTTCTCAATGGCTTGGAAACGATCGTGCTCTCCGTTCCCAGACTCGACAATGCCCTGCTCTCCGCTTCCGCGGCGGCGGGACACCGCTGAACGCCGCCCAATCTCGGGTGACGAACGATCAACCGCAAACGACACCAGGAGAAATGCAATGTCTGTAATCAGAACTCTTTCGCCGGCTTTTGCCCTTGCCGCTGCTCTTGTTACCGCACTTCCGGCGGCCGCTCAGGAGCAGGCTTTCCTTACCGCAGATAAAAGCGGTGACGGCTCGCTTACGCAGACCGAATTCAAAACGTTCGTGGATACGATCGCCCAATCAGGAAAGCCGATTGCAGCCAAAATCAAGGCCTCCGGCCGCTATGGGCTCGCCTTCGGCCGCATTGACAAGAACAAGGATGGCCTCGTCTCGGTGGACGAACTCTCATCGCTCAAGTGATCGGCTGACGTAACTGCATCGGGAATCGAAACCATGTGCCGGTCGACAACTGTATTTGCGATCCTGCCTCTCCTTTGCATGCTCAACGGCATCGCCGCCGCACAGGAGGTTCAGAGGAAAGTCGTCGCGCAATCGCCGACGCGCCAACAGGTGACGCGATATCTTCATTCGACCGGCACATTGAAGGCGGTCAACGCCGTCGATCTTGTCGCCAGGGTGTCGGGAACGCTTGAAAAAATCAACTTCGAGGATGGCGCACGCGTGCGCAAGAACGACATCGTCTTCGTGGTCGAACAGGAGCCTTACCGGATCGGTCTGGCGTCAGCCGAAGCGGAACTTGCCCAAGCGCAAGCCAATCTGCAGCAGTCGGATGCCAATCTGATCCGGCAGGAGGCGTTGTCCAAACAGCAGGTGACCGCCCAGGCGGCGCGCGAATCTGCTGTCGCGCAGAATGAGATTGCCAAAGCCCAGGTAGCCGCTGCCGAAGCGAAGGTCCGCAGCGCACAGCTCAACCTCAGCTACACCGAGATCCAGGCCCCGTTTGACGGAATTCTTGCAGCTCGCGCAACCGACATCGGAGCGTATGTCAACGCGGCATCGGCTCCGAAACTAGCTGCCCTCGTCCAGCCCGATCCAATGCATGTGCTTTTCTCTGCCAACGAACGGCAGGTCATCGAAATTCGCAAGGCGCTGGCAGAACGGAATATGACGATCGGCGATCTTAGCAAGATCAGAGTGGAATTTGGCCTCCAGGCCGAGGAAGGATACCCCCACTCCGGCAAGCTCGACTACATCTCTCCCGAGATAGACCCCGCTTCGGGAACTATGACCGTGAGGGGCATCATCGATAATCGTGACTACCTTTTTTCCTCGGGCATGTTCGCAAAGGTTCGCATTCCGCTTGCGACCCATACGGCGTCTGTCGTCCCGGAAACCGCCGTCGGTAATTCGCAGCAGGGGCGGACCGTTCTTGTCGTGAATGCGGATAATCGGGTTGAACTGCGCAAAGTGGTCGTCGGCGAAAATGCAGGAGCCGGTTCCCGGGAGATTGTGGAAGGGCTCTCCGACAAAGACCGCGTTATCGTCCAGGGAGCTGCAGGTGTGCGGCCCGGCGAGACGGTCACGGTGGTCGAGAAACTCCAGTAATTCCACCCTACAGGCTTGCTATGATCGCCAAGTTCTTCATCGATCGACCGATTCTTGCCAACGTCATCGCCATTCTGACGATGATTCTCGGCATCGTGGCGCTAACGCGGCTGCCTGTATCCCAGTATCCCGATGTGGTGCCGCCATCGGTCCAGGTCACCGCTCGTTATCCCGGCGCCAATGCCGAGACCATTGTTCGCGACGTGGCCCTGCCCATCGAACAAAAAGTCAATGGTGTCGAAGGCATGCTCTATATGCAGTCAACCGCGACGAGCGATGGGTCCTATACGCTCACCGTCACCTTCGCGATCGGCACCGATCCGGACCAAGCGCAGATCCTGGTGCAGAACCGGGTGGCAGGGGCCGTTCCCTCGCTACCCGACGCAGTGCAGGCTCAAGGAGTGCAGACCGCCAAACGTTCGACGGCAATCCTTGCGATTGTCGCCCTCTCGTCCTCCGATCCAAGCCATGACAGTCTGTTCATGGCAAACTACGCGACGATCAACGTTATCGACCAGATTTCGCGCATCCCGGGCATTGGCAACGTGGTTGTCTTCGGCGCCGGACAATACGCGGTCCGCATCTGGATGGATCCGGAACTTCTCGCCGCCCGAAGCCTCGTTCCGGCCGACATCATCAACGCGATCAACAGGCAGAGCCGCTCCACGTCGGCGGGACAACTCGGTCTTCCGCCGGTGCCGCAGGGTCAGAGTTTTCAATATACCCTCAGGCTCGATTCCAGGCTGACCGATGTACCCGCGTTCGAAGACATCATCGTCCGCGTGTCGGATGGCGGGCAAGTGATAAGGCTGCGCGATGTGGCGCGTGTGGAGCTGGGTGCCCAGCAATACAACCAGGACTTCTCGATGGACGGCCGGCCGGCCGCAGGGCTCGCGCTCTTCCTGTTGCCGGAAGCTAACGCCCTTGACGTCATGGAGCGCGTCAACATGAAGATGGCGGAACTGTCTGGCGATTTTCCGCAAGGCATGACCCATTCCATTCCCTTCGATACCACCCGTTTCGTCTCCGCCGCGATCGACGATGTCTATCATACGCTGGCGGAAGCGGCGGTATTGGTGCTCGTGGTCATCCTGATTTTTCTTCAAGACTGGCGAGCGACCTTGGTACCGGCAACAACCGTCCCGGTCACCATTATCGGTGCCTTCGCTGCGCTCGCGATATTCGGCTTCACCGTCAATCTCTCCACCCTCTTCGCGATTATTCTTGCCATCGGCATTGTGGTCGATGACGCCATTGTGGTTGTCGAAGCGGCGGCGAAGCACATCCGAGAGGGTCATTCCCCGCGCGACGCAGCCGTTCTCGCGATGCGGGAGCTGACAGGCCCCATTCTCGGCATCACGCTTGTTCTGCTGGCCGTATTTCTGCCAGCTTCCTTTCTGCCCGGCCTCAGCGGCGAAATGTACAAGCAATTCTCGCTTGTGATAGCGGCAACAGCGCTCATTAGCGCGGTCAACGCGATGTCGCTGAAACCTGCCCAATGCGCCCTCTGGCTGAAGGCACGCCCACCCGGATACCGCAAGAACATCCTCTCTCGTGGCTTCAACAGGGTCTACGACGCGAGCGAACGCCTCTATGCCGCTATGGTGGCGCGGATGATCCGTGTCAGCACAGCGCTGACACTCGTCACCGCCCTACTGGTAGCCTTTTCAGTCTATCTTCTGTCCCGCGTGCCGACGGCTTTCCTGCCCGTCGAGGACCAGGGTTATTTTCTGGTATCGGTGCAGCTTCCGGAAGGAGCCTCTTTGGAACGGACCCGCGCCGCGCTCGAAACCGTCCGCAAGCGGATCGAGACCGCGGAAGCCGTTGAGACGGTCATCGCCATCAGTGGACTATCCGCCCTCAACAACAATGCAGGCCTCGCCAACGCCGGAATCCTCTATGTCATTCTCACGGACTGGAGCGCTCGGAAAGACGGAGAAGATCTGCTTTCTCTCTACACGAAACTCCACCAGTTGACCGCCGATCTGCCGGATGGTCAGGCGCTGGTCCTTCCGCCGCCTCCGATCCAGGGCATAGGCAACGCGGCCGGCTTTTCACTGCAGATCGAAGCGCGCGACGGCAATTTCAACTACGCGGCTCTGCAGGAGGTCGCCGCTTCGATTACCGAAGCGGCGCGGATCAACCCGGTCTTTCGCCAGGCATTCAGTCCCTTTAGGGCCGATGCCCCCCAATTCGCCGTATCCATCGACCGAACCAAGGCCGAAACGGCGGGCGTCGACATCGGCAACGCCTATGACACGGTCAGTCAGTTCATCGGCTCTTCCTACGCCGGCCAAGTCAATCTTTTCGGGCGGGTTTTCCAGGTCTACGTTCAGGCAGAGGCGGGCAAGCGGATCGAACTTGCCGACCTCCAGCAATTGAGGCTCCGGAGCGCGACCGGCCAAATGGTGCCTCTCGGCTCATTGGCGGAGGTAAAAGCCGTAAGCGGACCTTCACTGATCAGCCTTTACAATCTTTATCCCTCTGCACAAATCATCGGCACGCAGGCCCAGGGCTACAGCACGGGTCAAGCGCTGGATGAACTGGAAAGGATGACCAGCGATCTACTGCCTGGTGACTTCTCGACCGAATGGACTGCCGTCTCCTATCAGGAGCGCGAACTCGGCGGGCAGATTTACCTGGTCTACGCCCTCAGCCTCATCCTCGTCTATTTCGTGCTGGCCGGCCAATACGAGAGCTGGTACGCACCCGTTTCGGTGATCGCCACGGTCCCTCTTGCGCTGATCGGCACAGCGGCCACGCTTCTGGCCGCCAACGCTGCCGTCAATCTCTATACCCAAATTGGTCTCGTGTTGCTGATCGCACTTTCTGCGAAAAACGCGATTCTCATCGTCGAAACGGCGCGGCATATAAGGCTGACTAGAGGCAGAACGATCCTCGAGGCCGCAGTGGATGCCGCTCGCAGCCGCTTCCGTCCGATCCTGATGACGTCAATTGCCTTCATTCTCGGGGTGGTGCCCTTGGTGCTTCAGACCGGCGCAGGTGCCAGTGCCCAGAAGTCCATCGGCATCGCCGTGCTGACCGGCATGCTTGGTTCCACATGCTTGACGGTTGTCTTCGTACCGTCCTTGTTTGTGGTGATGCAGCGCCTGGAAGAAAAATTCAATCGAAAGCGCCATTTCCTTGCAAACGACTCTGACACCGGGGGCAGCCGACCAATCGCCGGCAAAGTCTCGACGCAACATGAAAACTGCGTCGAAACTCGCAAAGGCGGTATCTAGTTTCTTTCCGGCTGGTAGCCGAGCCCGGTGGAGGCAGCAAGCCCCGCCGCGCGCAAGAGCTCGACATATTCGGATTTCCGGCTTTCATCGAACCGGAACATCGGAAAGGAAATCGACATCGCCGCGACCGGTTTTCCCAAGTAGTTGAAGATCGGCGCCGCCATGCACCGCACGCCCGCCTCGCTCTCTTCCACCTCCTCGGCAAAGCCGCGGCTGCGGGTTATATGCAGTTGTTCAAATAGTTCCTGCGGATCGGTGATGGTGCGCGGCGCGAGCTTCGTCAGTTCCATCTTGTTGATCCGCTCACGGATCTCCTCGTCGTCCCGCCAGGCAAGAAGGGCTTTTCCCAGAGAGGTGCTGTGCAACGGGTTGCGTAGCCCCAGTGTCGATTTCATCGAGAGACTGTAGGCGGAATCGTATTTGTGAATATAAACCACCTTTTGATCGCGGTCGTCGAGAATGCCGAGATTGATGGATTCGCCGGTTGCTCGGGAAAGTTTTCCCATCGCCGGGTCCGCCACACGCAGCAGGTCGGTCTGCTCGGTCAGCGAACGGGCCCCGAGGCTGAAGAGTTTCAGCGTTAAGCCGTATTTTTCCGTCTCCGCATCCTGCTCCACATAGCCGAGATCGACCATGGTCTGCAGCAGGCGATGCGCCGTGGTTTTCGAGGTCATGGCTCGTTGGGCGAGATCCGCAAGGCTCACCTTTTTCCCCTCGACCAAGGCCTCCATCACGGCAAAGACCTTAAGGACGGCAGCGACATTTTCGGTTTTCGAGTGCAGCTCTGACATCGCTTGTTCTATTTTTTTCGAAATCTCATTCTGGAATTTAGAGAAACCGATGTCAAGATAGACAGGCGGCACCCGGAGGCTCCGTCAGGAAGCAGACTGCAGCAGAAAAACATGGTTGAAAAGCCAGCAGGAGTGTGATTTCCTAAAATCCGGAATAACGTTCCGAATATTTTAAAGGAGGCTTCCGGATGCATCCGCTGCTGCGGCAGAAGCAACACCTGATCCAGCGCAGTGATGTGTGCAGCCTTATCGATCGGCTAATTGACAACCTTGTCCATATCGAGGATCGCACCGGCGAATTTCTCCTGCGTCTCGATGACGGCCGCGTTATCGACACCAAGGGCTGGGCGGGTTGGGAATGGACCCATGGCGTCGCCCTTTTTGGACTTCTCAAATATTGGCAGCTGACCGGCAACCAGAAAGTGATGGATATCATCGTCGATTGGTTTGAAGCTCGGCTTGCTGAAGGAACGCCCACGAAGAACATTAATACCGTCGCACCGTTCCTGACGCTTGCCTATCTCTACGAGATGACGGGGGATTCCCGGTGGCGGCCATACCTGGAAACCTGGGCCGAATGGGTGATGTACGAGATGCCGCGTACCCGCGAAGGCGGGCTGCAGCATATCGTCTATAACAGCGTCAACGATCAGCAGATGTGGGATGACACGCTGATGATGAGCGTGCTGCCGCTTGCCAAGATCGGCCTTGTGCTCAAGCGGCCGGAATTCGTGGAAGAGGCAAAATACCAGTTCCTGGTCCACGCCCAATATCTCTCCGATACGGAGACCGGCCTCTGGTTCCACGGCTGGACGTTCGACGGCAATCATAATTTCGCCCGGGCTCGCTGGGCACGCGGCAATAGCTGGATCACGATCGCCATTCCGGAATTCATCGAGCTCCTGGATCTTTCCGAAAACGACCCCGTCCGCCGTCACCTGGTGTCCTTGCTCGGCCGGCAGGCAGCCGCGCTGAAACTGCACCAGCATCCATCGGGCCTGTGGCACACGCTGATCGATGATCCGTCGAGCTATCTGGAAGCCTCGGCGACTGCCGGCTTCGCCTATGGCCTGATGAAGGGCGTGCGCAAGCGGTATTTGGGCATCGAATATCTGGAGACCGCCGAGCAGGCAATGAAGGGCGTGATCGATAACATCAGCCCCGACGGAGAACTTCAGCAGGTATCTTTCGGTACGGCGATGGGCGGCGATCTCGATTTCTATCGGCAGATCAAGCTGACATCCATGCCCTACGGTCAAGCGATGGCCATGCTCTGCCTGACCGAACTTTTGCGCAGCTTCATCTAGCAAGCTGTGCGGACAAGAATGAAGCGTATCCGGCAGGAGGAGCCGTCACGCAAACATGAACGACCGCAACGAATCCGGTGCCGAAAAGGCGCTCCGGATTAGAAGGAGGAGGATGAAATGACCAAACTGACAAGACGTGCCGTGCTGAGCACCATCGGAGCGGCGGCCGCTGCTTCTGCACTTCCAGCCACGCCGCTTTTTGCTGCCGATCGCACGATCCGGCACTATTGGTGGGGCAATCCGGAGCGAGACAAGCGCACCTTTGCAGTCATCGACACGTTCCAGAAGAAGAACGCCGGAATAAAGGTTTCGGGCGAAACGATCGGCTGGGGCGACTATTGGACCAAGATGGCGACTCAGACCGCAGGCCGGAACATGGCCGACCTCGTGCAGATGGACTATCGGTTCCTGTTCGAATACGTCCATCGCGGTGCGCTGAAGCCTCTCGATGAATTCGTCGGCAAGAGCCTGATGATCGCCGATTTCGACAAAGGCCCGCTTGACGGCGGCAAGGTCGATGGAAAGCTCTACGCCCTCAACATCGGGTCGAACAGCCAGGTGATGGTCCATAATACACGCGCCTTCAAGGAGGCCGGTATCGATGCCGACCTGATCAACTGGACCTGGGACGACTTCGGCAAGGTTTGCGAAAAGATCACCGCCAAGTCCGGAGGCAAGATGAAGGGGTCGGACGATCTGTCCCTGATGATCGAGACCTTCGAATCCTGGGTTCGCCAGAATGGCCGGGAATTTTATGGCCCGGAGGGCAAGGTCACGGCGACGGCTGAGGACGTGGCCGGTTGGTGGCAGATGTGGGCCGACCTGCGCAAGGCCGGGGTCGTCCGCGACAAGAACAAGACCGTCATTCTCGACCCGCCGATTGCGGAGTCCGGCATTGCCGTTGGCGACACTGCCATGTCCCACTACTGGTCCAACCAGATGGTCGGCATCCAGGCTGTCGCAAAGGACAAGATCGGCGCCGCCATGGTGCCCCACAAGGCTGGCGGCAAGCCTGGGCAGTTCATCAAGCCCTCGATGTTCCTGTCGCTCAGCCGCGACGCAAAGGACACGGAAGCCGCAATCGCCTACATGAATGCCTGGGTTAACGATCCCGAGATCACCGGTATTCTCGGCCTGGAACGCGGAATCCCTTGTTCGCCCAAGGTCCGCGCAGCGCTGACCCCGAAGCTGACCGAGGTGGAGAAGCTCTCCGTCGACTACTTCACCGCGATTCAGAGCAAGGTAGGCCCGCTGCCGCTGCCCGCCCCCAAGGGAGCCGGAGAGGTACGAGACGCCTTCATGCGTATCGGCACTGATGTCGTGCTGGGCAAGGCGGAAGTTGCGGAAGCCGCGGGCATGTTCATCGAGGACGCCCAGGCAATCGTCGAGCGCGCCCAGTAAGAGGCGCCGGGATATCAAGGCCCCGGTCATTCCTGCCGCCGGGGCCTCTCTTCCGACAACAAGGTCGTTTCGATGAAACGTTTTTTTGCCCGCAATGCACCGGCCTATGTGTTTCTTCTTCCATGGTTGATCGGATTTTTCCTGCTCGCTTTGGGGCCGATCCTGGCATCGCTTTATCTTTCCTTCACCCGCTATGACATGGTGAGCGCGCCCCGATGGATCGGTTGGGGCAATTACGAATATATGTTCACGCGCGACCGGCGGTTCTGGAAAGCGCTGGAGGTGACGTTTACCTACGTTGCGCTGGCTGTGCCCGCTCGCCTGATCATGGCGCTGGGTGTCGCCATGCTGCTCGACAAGGGTCTGCGGACGATCGGCCTTTACCGAGCCATATTCTACCTGCCGTCGCTGCTCGGCGCTTCCATTGCCATCGCCATCCTATGGCGCCAACTTTTCGCTGCCGATGGTGTGGTCAATCAGGTTCTGGCGATGGTGGGAATTCAGGGAGCGTCGTGGATCACCGATCCCGACACCTCGCTTTATACGCTGGTGGTGCTCGCTATGTGGCAATTCGGCTCGCCGATGCTGATCTTTCTGGCGGGCCTGCGCGGCATACCGCGCGATCTTTACGAGGCGGCGGAAATCGATGGCACACCTCGCTGGCGGCAATTCACCCGCATCACTCTGCCGCTTCTTGCCCCGGTGATCTTCTTCAATCTGGTGCTGCAGACCATCGATTCCTTCAAGACCTTTTCGAGCGCCTTCATCATCTCCAACGGCACCGGCGCTCCCGCAGACAGCCTCCTGTTTTATACGGTCTACCTGTTCAACGAGGCCTTCAAGTTCTTCCGCATGGGCTACGCATCGGCGCTAGCCTGGTTCCTGCTGGTCATCATCGCGACCTTCACCGCGATTGCGTTTTTCACGTCTAAATATTGGGTGCACTATGAAAACGAGCGCGACTGATCTGGAACTCGCCATCCAGATGGATGAGGCCGCGCGGGTGGCTCACGAGCTGCGGCTGAAACGCGACCGGCAAGAACGCAACGGTCGGATCCTGAAGCATATCTTCCTGATCATCGTCTCATGTGTCATGCTCTACCCGCTGTTCTGGCTGCTCGCTTCCTCCTTCAAGCCGGAGAACGAGATCTTCGGCAGCCTGACGCTTTGGCCTTCCGAGTTTCAGTTCGAGAATTACACCAAGGGCTGGTATGCCCTGCCCATGTCATTCACGGTCTTCTACGTGAACTCGGCAATCGTCACCGGCCTGTCGGTGATCGGCAATCTGGTCTCATGTTCGTTCGCGGCCTATGCCTTCGCTCGGCTGAACTTCACCGGGCGCAGCTTCTTCTTCGCACTGATGATGATGACCCTGATGATCCCCTATCACGTGGTTCTCATCCCCCAATATGTTCAGTTCCTGAATCTTGGCTGGGTCGATACCTATCTGCCTCTGGTCGTGCCGCGCTTCCTCGCCTCCGATGCCTTCTTCATCTTCCTGATGGTGCAGTTCTTTCGCCAACTGCCGCGGGAGCTGGACGAAGCTGCGATGATCGACGGCTGTTCGCCCTTCAAGATCTATTGGGCGATCATATTGCCGCTTTCGCTGCCGGCCATGGGTACCGCGGCGATCTTTTCTCTGATCTGGGTTTGGGAGGATTTCCTGGCCCCGCTCATCTACCTCAACGACATCAAGAGCTACACAGTGCCCTTGGCGCTTCGACTGTTCCTCGATCAGGAAGGACAGTCCGCCTATGGCCAGATGTTTGCGATGTCGGTCCTTTCACTGGTCCCGGTCGTCATCTTCTTCGTCCTGTTCCAGAAACTCATCGTGCGCGGCATCGCCACCTCCGGAATGAAATAGGGAACAAGACGCATGGCAGGATTGACGCTTCGAAACGTCGGCAAGCGCTATGGAGCGCTGTCCATCATCCAGGGGCTGAACCTGGGCATCCACGATGGTGAGTTTCTTGTTCTCGTCGGTCCATCGGGCTGCGGAAAGTCGACGCTCCTGCGCATGATCGCGGGCCTCGAAGACATCAGCGAGGGAACGATCTCGATCGGTGGAAAGGTCGTTAACGACTTGCCCGCCTCGAAGCGTGAGCTCTCCATGGTCTTTCAAAGCTACGCCCTCTATCCGCATATGAGCGTGCGAAAAAACCTGGCTTTTGGCCTTCAGAATTTCAAAGTGTCGCGCAGCGAGGTGGAACGCCGGGTGGCGGAGGCGGCCCGTATCTTGCAAATCGAGCAGCTTATGGACCGCAAGCCGCGCCAGCTTTCTGGCGGACAGAAGCAGCGTGTGGCGATCGGCAGGTCGATCGTGCGCGAGCCGCAGCTTTTCCTGTTCGACGAGCCGCTTTCCAATCTGGACGCGGAACTGCGCGTCCAGATGCGGGCGGAACTTGCCTCGCTCTACGCACGCCTTGGCACTACCATGATCTACGTGACCCATGACCAGGTGGAAGCGATGACCATGGCGAGCCGGATCGTTGTTTTGCGCGGTGGCAAGATCGAGCAGCTAGGGACGCCCCAGGATCTCTATACCCGACCGCAGAACCTCTTTGTCGCGGGCTTCATCGGCTCTCCGAAGATCAATATGCTGCAGGCGAAAGCGACACGCGAAGCGGGCAGGACCGTGGTGTCAGTGGCCGGCATGCCTGATTTTGCGATTGCCGAGCTTCCAACCGGTGATCAGGCGCTGACTTTATGCGTGCGGCCTTCGTCTCTGCGCGTCGGCAGCGGCGATGTCACGGGCGAAGGCACGATTCGGCTGGTGGAATATCTGGGCAGCGAGACCCTGCTGCATATCGCCCTGTCTTCAGGCCAGGTGCTGCTGGTCAGCGACAATGGGCGCACGTCCTACCGAATGGGTGATCCGGTCACGATCGGATTCGACCTCCCCGACCTCCACTATTTCGATAGCACAGGCCAACGCATCGAACCCATCCAGAAAGAAAGCCAAGCCCAGTGAAGATCGCCATTGTTGGATGCGGCTCGCGGCATCAGATGTTCCGCAATTCCGTTGTTGAAGATTATGCTGACAAACATGAGATCGTCGCGCTCTGCGACAGCAATGCTCATCGTCTTGGAGAGGCAGCGCAGGCGGCCTCGAAGCCCGGGACGAACGGTGTCGCGACTTACCTCGCCGCCGATTTCGACCGGCTGATCGCGGAGCAGAGGCCGGATACGGTTGTCGTCGCCACGCCGGATTTCCTGCACGCCGATTACATTGTTCGTGCCTTCGAAGCCGGCTGCGACGTCATTTGTGAAAAGCCGCTGACGATCGATCTCAGCCGTCTGAAGCAGATCGTCGACGCTCAGGCGCGCACGGGCCGAAAGGTCACCGTGACCTTCAACTACCGCTATTCGCCGGCACGCACCCAGATCAAGGAACTGATTTCATCGGGAGCGATCGGCACCGTCACGGCGGTGGATTTCCGTTGGCACCTCGACCGGGTTCACGGCGCTGATTACTTCCGTCGCTGGCACCGCCAGAAGGAGAATTCCGGCGGGCTGCTGGTTCACAAATCCACCCACCATTTTGATCTTCTCAATTGGTGGCTGGGGACCGTGCCGACGGAAGTCCTGGCTTCCGGGCGCCGCGTTTTTTATCGTCCGGAAATGGCGACGGAACTTGGTCTCGCAGGCCGTGGACCACGCTGCAGCGACTGTCCCGTCGCCTATAAATGCGATTTCCGGCTCGACCTTGCAGCCGACGAAAACCTGCGCAACCTCTATGCCGAGGCTGAGCACGAAGACGGCTATTTCCGCGATCTTTGCGTGTTCGACGAAGAGATTGGCATCGAAGATACGATGCAGGCGCATATCCGCTACGCCTCGGGCGTCACCGCCAATTACACTCTGACGGCCTATTCGCCCTGGGAAGGGTTGGAGATCAAGTTCCAGGGCACCAAAGGCGACATCACCCATCGCCATGTCGAGGTCCATGGGGTGTTCGGTGGCAAACGCGCCCATGCGGATGAAGATGCGATCACCACGGAACTTCACTTGGCCGGCGAGCCTCCGCGCCAGCTTGCCGTCCCGAAGGCTGCGGGGGATCACGGCGGCGCGGATCCGGTCATGCTGGGTTATATCTTTGATCCGGAAAGCATGCAGCCCGACCTCTACGGCCGCGCCTCCGATCATGTCGCCGGCGCCTGGTCCATCCTCACCGGCATCGCCGCCAATGCTTCCATAGAGACGGGTTCGTTGGTCAATATCCAAACCATGCTCCGCGCGCGCGGCATTCAGCTGAACAGGTAAGCTCCATGGCCTTCAACCTTCGCATCGGCGTCATCGGCATAGACCATGGACATATCTACGGCATGATCAACGGCATGCTGGATGCCGGGGCCACGCTCGTTGCGTGGACGACGGGCGAGGAGACCCCGGAGGCGGCTCGCAAGACATTCCAGGAAACCTATCCGGATCTGCCGGCCCGTCCGATGCAGGCCATCCTCGAGGATAAGAGTATAACCCTTGTGCTTTCGGCCGGGATTAACAGCGAACGCGCCGAAATCGCGGTGGCGGCGATGTCGCACGGCAAGGACGTTCTGGTCGACAAACCCGGCTGCACCAGCCTGGATCAGCTGGCAGACATCCAGCGCGCCGTCGGAGAGACCGGTCGGCGCTGGGTCGTATCCTTTTCCGAACGCATCTCCGTCGAGAGCGCTACCCTGGCGGATCAGCTGATTGCCGAGGGCCGCATCGGCAAGGTGGTTCAAACGGTTGGCCTCGGGCCGCACCGCTTGAATGCGCATCTCCGGCCGGACTGGTTCTGGGACAGAGCCCGCTGCGGCGGGATTCTCGCTGATATCTGCGCCCATCAGTTCGACCAGTTCCTGCATTTCACCGGATCGACAGAGGCACGTGTGGTTTCTGCCCATGTGACCAATGTCGCAAATCCGGATCGGCCAACATTTCAGGATTTCGGCGAGGTGCTGCTCGAAGGCAATGGCGGGCGCGGCTATGCCCGGGTGGATTGGCTGACGCCGGACGGTCTTCCAGTCTGGGGCGACGGCAGGATGACCATTCTGGGAGCGGAAGGTTATATCGAGCTTCGTAAATACATTGATATCGCCGGCCATGACGGCCAGGACCACGTTTTCCTTGTCGATAAGTCGGGCGTGCTGCGGTTCGAGGCGAGAGGCGCCGGAAAACCATTCTTCGCCCATTTGGTTGCCGACGTGGAAAGGCGAACCGAGACCGCCATGGCACAGTCTCACGCGTTTCTGGCCACCCGACTGGCATTGGAGGCGCAACTTATCGCGGAAGAGAAAGCAATTCGATGACAGAGCGTATCCGTGTCGCCGTCATCGGCGCGGGAATTGGCAAGGCTCATATCGCCGCTTACGCCGAATTGGCCGATCTGTTCGATGTCCGGTACGTCTGCGACCTTAACCTTCCCCGCGCCGAGGAAGCAGCGCAACAAGCTCCGGGCAGCCGGGCAGTTCCCGATATCAGCGAGGTCTTCGCCGACCCCAAAGTGGATCTGGTCGACATCTGCCTGCCGCCTCAATTGCATGCGCCAATGACGCTCACCGCGCTTGAAGCAGGCAAGCATGTCGTCTGCGAAAAACCCCTTGCCGGTTCAATAACCGAAGTGCGCCGGATCGCCGAGCTTTCCACACGAACGGGACGCCAGGTCTTTCCGGTATTTCAGTATCGTTATGGCGCCGGCTACCGCGCCGCGCATGAACTGAAGGTCCGCGGTCTCCTGGGCCGGCCTTACGTGGTAGCGCTGGAGACGCATTGGCAACGCGGATCTGATTATTACGCGGAACGCTGGCGGGGCACCTGGAAAGGCGAACTCGGCGGCGTGCTCGTCAGCCATGCCTGTCATATCCACAATCTGACGACTCATCTCGTAGGAGATGTGGTGGAGGTTGCCGCCTTCCTTGATACCCGCGTCAATCCGATCGAGACGGAAGATTGCGCTGTGCTTTCGATGCGCACTGCAACAGGTGCGCTGATCACGTCCTCAGTCACTTTGGGTGCGGCTGGAAACAGCTCGCGGCTGCGGATGTGTTTCGAGCATGTCACAGTTACCTCGGGCACCGAGCCTTATCAGATCGGGGCCGGGCCGTGGACGTTCGAAGCCACCGATTCTTCGCGGCAGGCGGAGATCGACGCGGCAACTCGTCAAGTACCCGAGGTCCGTCCACGATTTCCCGGACTATTCGCGGATGTCCATGCAAGACTGACCGGAGAACCGGACCTATATCTGCCATCGATTCAGGAAAGTTATCACTCGATCGAGCTTGTGACAGCAATCTATGCGTCGGCCAGAGAGCGCCAGATCGTGCGCCTGCCGCTTTCCGTGGATCACGCGTTGGCAGCAGGCTGGCTGCCAAAATAAGCAAGGCAATGCCTGCATCGGTTTCCCGCCGATGATCCTTCCAAGATCGAACTATTGTTTCAAGCCGAATTGAAGGTTGCGGCATTTTGTAAGATTGTGCCCCGCCAAAGAAAGTGCGTCGCGTTGCTCAAGCGGGATTTCCGCATCGCCAAGCACGCAATTCTCCGATTTCGGATTGAGAATCCATACCTCTGGGGAAACGGCAATTATGTCCTGCGCCACATAGGGATAGACGTGCCGCTTGCCCACCACGGCATGGTCCGCCTTGCCGAACAACCCGAGGCTTGCGGCTCCGAAGCCATCCAGCTTCTCCCTGAGGCGCAACATGCCATCCCGCACGGGCGGCTGGATCTCAAGTGCGCTGACCCTTCCCGTACCGTCGCCCAGGTAACGCAGAACAGCCCAGAATTCAGAGGGGCCATTGGTCATGATGATGGCATCCTCTGCCGACCGGGCTTCCCAGGCTACGACGACCTCGCGGTACCCCCGTTTTTCGAAGGTCATCGTGTAGTTGACGCCGCCGAAAAGCATCAGGAGGACGATGACCGAAGCCGCCACACGATGAGCAACTATCCTCTCCTTGAAAGCGGTATCCGCATAAAGCGCAAGCGAGATCGCTAAAAACGGGAGGAAGAGGCCAAGCGTCCGGTAGATGAAGACCGGTTTCGCCAACAGAGATATAGCAAGCAACACGCCGATCGGAACGACAACCAGGAAGATTCCGATCCAGCGGTCGCGGGTTTTGGTCAAAGGCAATAGAACCATCAGCGGCAGAGCGAGCAGTCCCGCGATCGTCGGCCATGGAAACTCCAGTCCCAGCAAGGTCAGCGTCAGATGGATGCCAATCGCTGGAAGATCAAATCCTGAAACGCCTTCGGTCTGCCGGACGGCACCAATCGCCAGAGGATAAAGGGCAGCCAGGGCAACGACCACATAGGTGGCTAGCAAGAGACGGAAGTCTCGTGCCGGCGTGGCTTTGAAGAGGCGTAAACCGGCATGAAGGAACAGGAAGAATGTAACAAAGAAGCCGAGGCCATGCGTAAAGGTCACAGCAAGACCGAGGCACAGCGCCACGAACAACTGCCGCATCGTCGCCCGCTTTTCCACAATCATCTGCTGAAGCACATACCAAAGCCCGATCTGCAGCAGGGCAAGCATCGGATACATCCGTACGTTTTCCGCAAAGAAGAGCTGTAGCGGCATCAATGCGAAGATCGCAGCGGCCCAAAGGCCGACAGTCCAGCCATAGATCCGCCGGCACGTCTCGAAAAGCGCTATGATGGCTATGATGCTGAACAGCGTCGAGTTGAGAATATACCAGCGATCACTGTCATCCAGCGCCGCCCACAGGTGCAACTGAACATAATAGAGAGGTGGATGCGTGTCGAAACGTAGCGCCGCCAGAAGCAGATCGGTTACCGGACTTTCGGCCATAGCCACCGAAAATATCTCGTCTTCCCAAAGCGACGCTTCGAAAAGCAGGTTGATGACCCTCAGCGTTATGCCCATAACCACGAGGGCGATGAGGGTGATCGGAAGAACATGTCCCCACGCCAACTCGCGGAAGTTCGGCGACACGGGAACAGCGCGCCAGGAACTTTGGCTCGCAGGCAGCTGATCAGTTGGGGGAAAGCTCACCGCGATGCCCTCCGCTAAATTCGATTTTCATACGGATCTGGTGGACCGGCGGCGGCGCGTGCGCTGGCCTATCGGAACAAGATTGTCTTGCGGCTGTGGGCTGATTTCCCGCCGGACGATATAAATCGGCCGCTGTTTGATCTCGGCGTAAACGCGGCCTAGATATTGACCAAGAATACCGATCCCAATCAGTTGAACGCCGCCAAGAAACAGCATGCTCACCAGCAGCGAAGCATAACCAGGCACTTCCACGCCGAAGTAGAGTGTCTTTATGATCGTCAGGAGCCCGTAGCCGAACGAGAGGGCAGAGATCGATGCTCCGACATAGGTCCAGATTTCAAGAGGCACGCTGGAGAACGAGGTGATCCCTTCGAGCGCCAGATTCCACAGGCGCCAACCGGAAAACTTCGATTGTCCCGCCACACGCGGCTCACGCGCATATTCGACAACAGCCGTCCGGAAGCCCACCCAGGCAAATAGCCCTTTCATGAAACGGCGCCGTTCGGGAAGCTGCCGCAGCGCATCGATCACCTGACGATCCATCAACCGGAAATCACCCACGTCCGGCGGTATCTCCTGGGAAGCGATCAGGTTGTGCAGGCGGTAGAACATCGAAGCGGTGCTGCGCTTGAGAAAGCTGTCGCTCGACCGGTCTGAGCGTTTGGCCACGACCACTTCGTAGCCCTCACGCCATTTGTCCAGCAGCAGCGGGATGACATTGGGAGGATCCTGCAGATCGACATCGATAGGAATGGCGGCATCGCTTCGGCAGGCATCAAGCCCGGCCGTCATCGCGGCCTCCTTGCCGAAATTGCGAGACAGATCGATGATCCGGATGCGAGGCTCGGAGCGCTGAGCCTCGATCAGGCGATCGGCGGTCCTGTCCCGGCTACCATCGTTGATAAAGATGAACTCGAACTCGATGCCTTCGGCATGTAAGGGATCGAGTTCCGCCCTGGTCGCATCCAGGAATGGGCCGATTGCCGCCTCCTCGTTATGGACGGGAATGATCAGGCTAATGACGGAGGTCGATCTGCCGTTGATAGGATTTGTGGACATCGGGGTTCTCGCGGTTCCAGCTCGATATCCTAGGCTGCTGCGCCGAACCTTGCCCACTTATGCTTTGGATGGAGGTGCCGCAGCACCTCGGCCGCTTCTCCCCCAAAAGGGGTAGGAATACAATTGCACCTCTTGGACAGGGTGAAGAGGCGCTTGGCTCCAGTATATGCTGCCACCAGCCACACGTCCCGGCTCTCCTTCTTCCGGCAATTTACGCAAGTCTATGCAATGGAGCGGACGAAGCATGGCAGCCGGGTGGACTAAACCCTGAAACCTTAGGAAAGGCGAAAGCTGGTGATTGCTCCCAAGAAGCCTCTATTTGCCGTTGCCTCTGCCCTTGCATTGCTGCTGGCAATCGACGCGCGACCGCAGGATGGAGGATCACTCGCGGACCGGCGGGATTCCGCCCAGATTTTCTTTACCGGTCACAGCCTCATCGACAATCCGTTGCCGGACTGGGTCGAACTGATCGCGAAGAGCAAAGGCAACAAGATCGCCTGGGAACAGCAGAATATCCCCGGCGCTCCTCTGCGGCTTCGCACCTGGGGCGGCGAGAACGATAAGCCCTGGGCCGGCTACGGCTATGGGAAAAACCGCGACGGCGAAGGCTTGAATGTCGCTGACGAATTGCGTCACGCACGCCATATCAAGACGGGACGACCTTATGACACGCTGGTCATTGCGGAGAATCACGGCGTTCTCGGCAATGTCATTTGGGAAAACGCGATCGGATATCTCCGCCATATCCACGACCGCCTGATGGAAGGCAATCCTCAAGGAAGAACACTCTATGTCCATACATGGCTCGCCGTTGATGAGAACAAGCTGCCGATATGGCTCGAACATGAGAAGAACGTATCCGTCGCGTGGCAATGTGTCGCCGAGAAGGTGAGGCTGACGTTACGGTCGGAAAACCGACCGGCCAATCTATCGGTCGTGCCGGGCGGTACCGCCCTGATTGAGCTCGTGGATCAGGCGCTTCAGGGAAAAATCCCCGGTATACAGGGAAACACCAAGGAAGTCCTCGGCCAGATCTTTCGGGATGACGTGCATCTGACTGATGCAGGCATCTACTTCATGGCAGCTGTTCATTATGCCGCGATCTATCACCAGTCGCCGGAAGGAGCAAAGGCGCCTGCGACAGTTTCGCCTGCCCTGGTGGCCGACTTGCAGAGGATCGCGTGGGAATCGGTGCAGGACTTCCTCAAACGGGAACAGAGACATTCACCAAGCATGGAAGAATGTCGCCAGGTGATCGTCGAAAAAGTATGCCACACCTATTGGACTCTTGCTCGAGAGCCCGATGAGGTCGGCCGCTGCCGGAGCTATTTCGCCGAGACCCGGCCACAAGCGGACGGCAATCCCTTCATCTGGCCGGACCCAAACTGGAAACCTCTCCCGAAACCCTCGCTTTGATTTTGATCCCGCAACGATATCGGCCCGAAAATCGGAATGGATTTTCGGGCCGATGCCGTAGATTCTGTTGAGATAGAGCATCCTTTGTACGTCCGCCTGGACGCACAAAGGACACTCTAAGCGGATTGCTGTGCAATGGCAGCCAATCCTTTCCCCGAACAATTGCCGGCCCCACATGAGCCCGGCGGAGACTTCGATACCACAACTGCGAACCCGCCGTTCGCAGCTGGAATATTCAAGGATAAGCCCAACGGGCAGCGGCTAGTTTACCTGTCCGTACGGAAACATATCATTGAGTTTATAGGCGACTTCCGTTCGGTTTGTAGCCTTCAACTTCTTCATGATGTTCCGGATATGAACCTTGACTGTGCTTTCGCGCAGATTGAGTTCATAGGCGATAATCTTGTTAGCCTTGCCCTTGCGAAGCGCCTCGACCACCGCTTCCTGACGCGTCGTGAACATCCCCGAAAGAGATCGCTGTTCGCTTGTCGGCGAAGTGTTCACCAAATGCCGCATGGATAGGATGCTGCTGGCAGGAATGAAGACACCGCCGGCAACAGCCAAGCTGATGGCTTCAACACAGACACCGATACCGACGCAGGACGGGATGAAACCGCGGATGCCGTATTCCAGCATTTTCACGATTTGCCCGAGATCATCGGAGTCCGAAAGGACGATGATCGGCGGAGATCTAAACTCTGCCATCAATTTGGAAATGTCGTTTGCAAGTGCGGGATCGTCTGCCTTCCGGCTGCCAATGTTGAACAAGACGGCCTGAACCGGAGGATAAAGATCCTTTTCCCTTCTCCATTCTTCGATGGAGCCGACGGCGCAGACCTCCATCTGCAGACCCCGCCCGACAAGCGCTTTTGCGAGGCATTCACGATCAAGAGCTCTCGCATCGATGATGACGAGCGACTCGTTATGACTGAGATCGGCCTTGCTTGCGTTCTCTTTTTCCGCAAGCTTCGGCATTTCACTCATAATTCGAAAGGTTTCAGACACGGCAGGAGAGCGGCCATAGCCGCTTGTCGTTGAACTCATGCTACCCCCTCCCCAGGCAAGGGCGCACCCCCCTGGGAACTGCAGTTACAACTACCCCAAACAGACTGCCATTTTTTTCTTCGACTATTTATGGAGCTTAATATACGACTAAAACGTACTTTAGTCTATATTCAATTACCATTTCCTTTACCAAGAGATCAAAATAAAGTTCTGATAAAGTATTGGTTTCGCTTTACGTAGGGTCATCTACATCCAGAGTTGGCTTGGGAGCACTCTCCACAACCCATTTGTAGATCTGCAACATTTCATTCGCCTTTACATCCCAAGTGTATCGTTGTCGTACACGCAGCGCCGCGCCGTTGCTCAAAAGAGCGACGAGCTCTGGGCTGGCTTCTATCCTCTGGAATGCAGCCAGGAAGCCGGTGGTCAACGTCTGTCGGTCGCTGAAATCTATCGATATTCCAGACTGTTCATCAAGCAACTCCGGCGGCCCGCCGTAGTTGGCAACGATCGGAACGAGCCCCATCGACATTGCTTCCAGGACGACGCCGCCTCCGAATTCGCGGACACTTGGCAGTGCCAGAACGTGAGATTCCGACAGCACCGCAGCCAAATCCTTGTGATGAACCCAGCCTGCAAAACGAACCCTGTCGCCAAGCCCCTTCCGCCGAACGGCGTCCTCCAATTCGCTCCTTTGAGGACCATCACCGATTATCAGCACATCGATCTTCAGGCCGCCGGGATAGGCGGCGACTGCCTCGATCAGGATGTCGGCCCCCTTATACGGAACCAGCCGGCCAACAAAGGCGACAGTCAGCCTGTCGCCAGAAAGCTGACGCAACCGGAACGGAAACAGTTCCGGATTGACCGCGTTTTCAGGAATCAGAAAGGCTCGTTTCTTGCAGCTTTCCGGAAGCTCACTGAACGTGTGACGGGATCCGGCAACAAGCGCTGCGGCGTGCATCCTGGTCGCCCGATAGAAAGGCATTAGCCGATAGAACCTCCTGAATAGCGACAACCATTCGCGTTCACGGCTGCGCACCTCTGTAAAACCCTTCGGCCAGGGCAAGCCTCCATTGAGAGGCCCTAAAATGAAGGGTATTTTGTGTTTGCTCAGTCGGATAGCAATTGGGCTTTGGCTGGTCGGGCTAAGCGGCGTAATCCTATGTACGAGATCGAACTCGCCCGCTTTCAGTCGGCTGCCGAGCAACCGCCAGACCTCTCGCTCAAAGCTGTAGTAGGAGAAGGAAGAAAGCGCCGTGACGACCGTCCAACCTTTGTTCTCCCCTCCTCTCAGATATTTACTGAGCCAATGGAGAAGACGAGCAACCCCTTCGTTGTCGATGGTCAGGAAATCGCGGCCTTCAACGAGACCGGCCCGGAGGAAAGCCTCACGATTTCTGATCTGAGTCACTATAAGGCCGTTGGTCCTTTCCATGATCGACCTTGCGAGGTTCCAGCCGACCAAGGGCACGCTCGTCCATTCCGGGTTGGCTGCCTCTGCAATCAACAGAGGCCGAAGCATCCTGGCGGATGATCTCGAAATGTTATCAGGAAAGCCGCCGTCACAGTCATCGCGGGTAGGGCCACCTATGTCCGGCTCCCGCGATCCGCTTGCCCAAACCCTTTCCACATGCCCCCCTTCCGCGGTCATCTCATGACAGTCCTATCGGTGAGCACGATTGGGCACTGGAACGCTTTCGCTTCTCAGGCACGAATAGCCGGGAGGACATATGCTTCATGCAAGGAGCCTCGATTTGAAAGACGAGCTTGTTCGAATGCGGATAGATAAGCTTGTTCGGCGGCGCTATTGTTACGAGAATAATATTTTCCCTTTATCCGCCAGCAATATACAGGAATGAGAAGTACACTACGTCTTTGGCGGTAGAATTTTACTATCCCTCTCCGCACTCACTAAAAGCTGATCCCGATCATCTCGACCGCCGTCACCGCCAAATGTCCGGCAAGATATCCGACGGGCCAAACAAACAGCACGCTGATCTCATAAAGAGGATTGTTAAGCCGATTGCGTCTGTTGAAGTAAAAGACGAAGGGCAGGATCGGCAGGCTGTGAAGAGCGATTGCCCACAGAGCTCCTTCGAATCCAAATCCATAATAAGCGACAGGCAGGCACACGAAAATCGAGATCGCACGGACAAGATTGAGGACGCTTTGGTTTCGGGGTTCGTTGACGGCTTGGTAGACTGCCGACAACATAAGAAACCGCCCAGCAATTAGACTGAAAGAGAGGATTTCGATAATCAGAGCGGCATCGACATAACGATCGTCATACAGGAACTCGATGAGCATTCGTCCGCCCGAATAGACCGCGCCAGCACTGCCTATAAAAACGAGATCGAAAGGCAGGCGCATTTTCAGGAAGACGGCAGGCAAATCTTCCGGCCGCTCCCTGGCAATTTTGCTCAAGGCAGGCATAGCCACGCTGGAAAAAAGGCGCCCTCCGGCCCCCTCGAGCATCGCAATAAGATTGAGGGCGAGGATATAGAGCCCCAGCATCGTGGGACTGGTCCAACCTGCTAGCAGAATGCGGTCACCATTGGCAGCTATGACCGTTAATATCGACGATAGCAGGATCCAGCGGCCGAAGCGGAGCAGATCGCTCAAAGCTTCCCGCTGCACACGGAAACGGTTCGAAACTCCAGGCAGCCAGACATGACTTAGGATGGTCGTAACCAAGGATGAGACCAGGGCAGAGATCACAAAAGACCAGATTGAGCCGGTGTAGAATGCCAGCAAGACGGCGGTAGCCAGGCTTATGATTTGAGCCACAATCTCGATGACGGTCAGGCGTCCGAGATTGAGATTCCGGTAGGCCGTGATGATCTTTGTGGATTGCAGGCCCATGATGATGGTGCCGAATGATGCGGCGATGATGACTGTCGGAAGTTCGGGCGCAGTATAGACCGATCCTTCAGGAAACCATTCGTATCGGGCTCCATATCCCACGATGATGGCGACCAGGATGCAGGCAAACCAGATCAGGCACCCATGCAGGAACTGGAGCACCCAAGCCGTATCGAGATAGGATTGCTCGTCCCCCATCCTACTCTGGATCGCAGCCGGCCTCAGCCCCAGATCCGACAGCATGGCTATCGAGACCTGCACCATGATGGCGACGCCCATTATTCCGAACATTTCCGGGACCAGCAGACGGGTGAGGATCAGGCTGCTTGCAATCCTGAGAAATTGCGGAAGGACATACCCAATCACCGTCCATCCCGCGGCACGCATGATGAGATTGCGAAAGCCGCGAGACCCCGGATCCGATACCGTCGGAACCGGCTGAATTCCGGATCCCTGATCGTCTCCGGGTCCGGAAGGCTCCGGTTGCCAGTCACGGGAAGTCACTGCTTCGGCCAAAGGAATCTCCTCGCTCCTTGCACCTGCGGATGCAAAATAGGAGCACTATGCAAGTTCGATGACCTGTTGCGGTTCGACCCGTTCTCCATCGCGGGCGTGTGAGGCATCCGTTCTTATCCCAGAGTTTGCCGCAGCGTCGGCCACGACCGCACGCATCCGCTCCGCGAGGACGCGGACATAGGGATCCAGGACCATGCTGTCGTGATCGCCCGGCACCTCCGAAACCCTCAAGGCGCCGACATGCTCGCTCCAGCCGTTGTCCGGCAGCAGAATGGCGCGGTTCTCCCTGAGACAACGTCCTCCGCTGAGGCGATAGAAGACGGCCGGCTTGGGACGGAAGAGCGTGACAGAACCCGCATACGGCTTTACCTGATACTGGAAGGCAGCTCGTCGGAACGCCATCTCGATCTTCTCGTTGTTGAAATGCTCCGTTGTGCCGACCTGCCGTTCGGCCTCTTGCCTGGCAAGGTTTTCAGCCCGGGAGCGCCGGCGGTCGCGGAGATATTTTCCGAGATAATTCCTCTTGTGGCGGCGGATATCCTGCATTTTCATCACCACCCGGTCTAGGAAGGCCAGTTCCGGCTCCCTCGGCTGGGGCGTATCCAGCATGACCACATGCGCAACCTGTTCGCCCGCCTCCACCAGCTGACGGGCAATCTCATAGGCGGCTATGCCGCCGCCCGAATATCCGGCGAGCAGATACGGCCCATGCGGCTGTACCGTTTTAATCTCGGCGATGTAGTCGGCGGCCATTTCCTCGAAAGTGAGATGCGGCTCGTTGTCCCCGTAGAGCCCGCGTGCCTGGAGTCCGTAGACAGGCCTGTCCGCGCCCATGCACATCGCCAGATGGCGCAGGTTCAAGATGTTGCCGAACATGCCCGCGCAGATGAACAAGGGAGCCGCTTCGGCATTGCGGCCAGGATTCATCAAGACCAGGTGAAGTGGTTTACTCCTCGAAACTTCTGCTGCCTTCGTTTCTGGCCGGACTGTCTCGTTTCCTTGCGGTCGCTCGGCAGCAATGCGTTCGGCACATTGGGCAATGGTAGGCGCTTCGAACAACATCGAGATCGGCAGGTCCAACCCGTATTCCTTCTTGATCATGCGGAAGAGTCGAACTGCGATCAGCGAGTGCCCTCCCACATCGAAGAAGCCGTCGTGAATGCCGATCCTGGCAATGCCGAGAAGTTCGCGCCAATATCCGGCCAGTGTCTCCTCGATCGGATTGCGCGGCGCTACAAATTCACTGTCGAGGTCAGGTCTTTCGAAATTGTCGCCGGTCGGCGCTGCCGGCTCGGCGGTTGCAGCAACCCAGTTCCGCAACAATTCAAGATCGATCGAACTGATGATCGGCTGCGGTTCTGACGTCCCCAGCGCACGCAGAAGTGCTGTGAAGCCCTCTTCGGGGAGGATGCCGTTTCTGACCTGTGTGCCGAGCTTCAACAGAGCCGGGGACGGCGTTGCATGTTTTTTATGAGAAGCCGTTGGCACCTCTGGATGAGATATTCCAAGCGCAACATCGCTTTCCAGCCGACGCATGACGAATCGCTCAGCTTCGAAGACAAGATTGCCCAGCCGATCCATGATCATCACATCGAAGGCGGCATATCCCTCGCCGAGATCGCTGCTGTCGGAGAGGCGGACATGGCTGATGATTTCAGTCGGAAGCCGCTTGTGGAGCACTATTCGTCCATAGGCGGCAGGTGCCCAGAGGCCAGCTGCGGCGGCATAGCCCGCCGCGAGTTCCAACGCGAAACCGGTTGCGATATCCAGGAGCGCCGGATGCAGGACCATGCCTTTCGTTAGATCTTCCGCGAAGCAGGAATCCAAACGCAATTCGGCAAGGGCTTCGCGCTTGTGGATCGCCACCGAGTGAAGAACTGCCCAACGGGGACCAAACCGGATGTGGTTCTCCTGCACGGCCCGCAACGTCTCGTCGCCAACCGCCACGCGCCTTTCCCCAAATGAAAGAGCCAACGCCGGAACATCGACAACGCGAGATTCTTGCACTTCTCGGGGCGTGAGCGTTGCTTCGGCATGCTTGACGAAAAGAGCCGTTTCGCCGCCTTCTGCCGGCCCGGCGACAATGGCGACACGAAAACGCTCCCCGACCGATTCAAGCCGAACCCGCAGGGTCTTGGTGTCTCCGTCGGCGAAGACTAGCGGCTTCAGAAAGACGAGATCTTCCATATCGGCCTGCAACGGCAATCCGTACTCCCGCGCCGCCTGCGCAATCAGTTCGAGATAGCCCGTACCGGGCATCACGGCTTGACCTGAAACCAGCCGGTGTTCGTTCAGCATCCATTCGGTCTGTGGGCTGATCGTTGCCTCGAGCCACGGCGTTCCGGTCTCGTCCTCCGTCCAGTGTTGAAAAAATGGGCCGGACGCCGGCCCGGCAACAGGCCGCACACGGTCTTGATCGACTGCCAGACCCAAGGCGCGGGCCGCAAGCCCGACCTCGTTCCAGACCCCCCAATGAAGGGCGATGGTGGCCCGATCGGTTCGGCGTGACCGGCTTTGCGCAAATGCATTGAGATAGGCGTTTGCGGCAACATAGTCGACTTGGCCGGCTCGCACGACGTCGGTGCTGGTGGACGAGAACATCAGGAAGAAGTCGAGTTTCACATTTTCGAAGGCCGCATCGAGTACTGTGGTGCCGAGCACTTTTGGCGTCAGTACTCTCTCGACTTGATCCCGTGTTTTCGTCTGGATAAGGCCATCATCCACCACGCCGGCTGCATGAAACACGCCGTTGATTTCACCAAAACGAGCAAGCGACGCCTCGACGGCATGCGCCATCTGCTCGGGGTTTCCGACGTCACCTTGGAGATAGAGCACCTCTGCACCCTTTTCCTCCATTGCTCGGATCGCCGAAACCGCCCTTCGGATATTGTCATGGCCATGGGTGCGTTCGTAGAAATCCCACTCTTCACGCGGCGGCAAAGCTATCCGGCCCACTAGGACGAGCCGCGCCTGGAACTGGCTCGCAAGCTTTCCGGCGAGCGCAAGGGCGATCTCACTCAAGCCGCCGGAGACGAAATAGACACCATGCCGGCGGAGCGTTGTCCCCTCCGACGCTATCTCTCTTAATGGCATCCGTTGATGGATTTGGGTCCAGCGACGCCCGTTGCGGTAGGCGACCAGCTCGGACCCGGGCTTGGCATGAAGGTCTTCCCAAAGCTGCTCAACGAGCGAGGTCTCGCCCAACATCCCCTGTCCGGAGCCTTTGCCTTTCCGGCGGGAGAAGAAGCCGGTCTTGCCTTCCCCCCCATCTCGCGGCAGATCGACGTCGATCACCTTGACGGTAACCCCGGCCATCTCCTTGGGCATGACGAGGCCCGGGCCGAGGATCGTGGCTTTCTCCGGATAAGGCAACGGCTCGTCGCCCACCTGATGCATTCCGTTGGTCACGAGCGTGAAGTGAACATCCGCGGTCCCGCCCGCGTCACCCAGGGCTTGAGCGAGGTGCAGCAGGCTGTCGAAACCGCATTCCTGATTACGATGAAAGAAGTTCGAACCGGACCGGAAGGTCTCCTGCTGCGTAAGAAGCCACATATGGACGATACGGGTCGGAAGGTTCTTGTCAGCTGCAAGCCCGGCGATCAATGCGTCATATCCTGATCGCCCGAATTCGGGGCAAAGCATGTACGCTGCTGAACCGTGACGAACGAAGGCGTCGCCCAAAGATACGGTCACGACACGGTGGCCTTCCGAGCGAAGCCGCTCGACCAGCCGAAGGCCAAAACCTCCCTCGTCGAGGAAGAAAAGCCATGATTGGCAATCCTTCTCGTTACCGGGCTCATAGTCTGCCAGTGTCCGCTTCCAGGCGGGACGATACCCCCACCGTTCGATATCCGGCTCCTTGGAGAGAATAGACTCGGCAGCCTGTTGACTATTGCTGACGGCCGCGCGGTCAATGAAGAACCGCCGATGCTGGAACGGATAGGTCGGCAGCCGGACACGTCGGGGAGAACGTCCCTCCCAAATGCGGTCTATGTCGACTTCAATCCCCACGGCCCAGACCCTGCCGACGGCTGAGAGAAAATAAAGTCTGTCGTCCGTATTCTCGTCCGGATGCGGGAGGCTGTTGATGACCTGGTTCGCCGGGACGGAGCCTTGCGCCTTTGTCAGCGACGACAGGACGCGCCCGGGGCCCACCTCGATATAGACCAATCCGGGATCGGCCGAAAGCGTCGCCAATCCGTCAGCAAAATGAACGGTCGAACGAAGGTGACCGACCCAATACATCGGGTCGGTCGCCTCTTCGGCGCTGAGCGGCAAGCCCGTACGATTCGATAGGATCGGGATTGTCGGAGCGCGAAGAGCAATACTACGAAGAAAGGTCTCGAACGGCTTGAGAATGGGGTCGACCAGACGGGAATGCGCGGCGATGTTGATGGGAACGCGTGTCGCATCGATACCCTGTTTCGCCAAAGTTTCCCGAAACGCTTCGAGATCCTCATTGAGGCCGGAAACGACGCAGAGCGACGGAGCATTGATCGAGGCCACGTCAAGCGACGGCGGCCGGAGTTCTGCGAGCCTTTCCCGATCGATCGGCACGCTGAGCATACCGCTCGGACGAATTGTCTCGAACAGCTGGCCGCGCAGATGCACGAGGTGCACCGCATCCTGGAACGACATCACGCCCGCCACGCATGCCGCAGCGTTCTCGCCCATGGAATGGCCGATCAGAGCCTTTGGCTTGACGCCCCACTCCATCCACAACCGAGCCAGGCCGATCTCCGCAATCAGGATCGCCGGGAGCTGGAGCGAGGGGCGAAGGAAGGCTTCCGCTGCGGCGGGGCTCCCCTCCACCAGCCAAGTTTTCCGGATCCGGGCCGCCACATCGGCTGGCAGGTAGGAAAGGCCTTCATCGACCGTCGAGCGAAATTTCGGATCTTCCGAATAGAGCCGTTTCGCCATGCCGACATATTGGACGCCGCCACCAGGGAAAAGGAACACGGTGCCGGATTGGGCCGGTACATGCTGATGAACAAAACCTCGGCTCGCCGCATTTGAAAGCGCCGTTATGGCATCCTGCCGATTGCGGACAGCAAGCACCATGCGATGATCGAAGTGCCTGCGGCCATGGCGCAGGGTGTAACTGATGTCGTCCAGCGAAATATCCGGCTGGCTCGATATTGTAGAAGCAAGCCGCTCAGTCATTGCATCAAGCGTCTTGCGCTGACGGGCGGAAAGAAACAGGAGCAGCGGATCCGCGTCGTCCGCCTGGGAACCCACCGTCTCGCTTGCGGGCACGTAGCGGCACGGAGCCTGCTCCAATATGGCGTGGGCATTTGTGCCGCCCACGCCGAGAGAGTTCACAGCGGCGCGGCGCGGCCCCGATATCTGAGGCCATTTCAGCAGCTTGCTGTTGACCCGGAAGGGGCTTCTCTCAAAGTCGATGGATGGGTTTGGGCGCTCGAAGCCAAGCGTCGGCGGGATTTCACCATGCTTGATCGCCAGAACTGCCTTGATGAGGCCAACGACGCCGGCGGCAGTGTCCAGATGGCCAATATTCGATTTGACCGACCCGACATGGCAGAAACCTGTTTTGTCGGTGCTCTGGCGGAAAGCCGCGGTCAAAGCCTCGATCTCGATCGGGTCTCCCAGGAAGGTACCCGTACCGTGACACTCCACATATTGGATCGTCTCCGCCGCAACGCCGGCCAACCCATGGGCTTCAAGCACAGCCTCAGCCTGCCCGCTGACGCTGGGCGCCAGGTAGCCGGCCTTGCTGTTTCCGTCATTGTTGACCGCGGTTCCTTTGATGACGGCGTGGATGACATCTCCATCGCGCAAGGCATCGGAAAGTCGACGCAGAACCACGACCCCGACGCCACTCCCGAATACGGTTCCGGCTGCTCGGTGATCGAACGCGCGGCAGTGTCCATCCGGCGAGAGAATTTCTCCCTCTTGGAACAGGTACCCGTGTCGATGCGGAAACTCGATTGTCACGCCACCGGCGAGTGCCATGTCGCATTCACCGGAGATGAGGCTCTGGCAGGCGTAGTGCGTGGCGACGAGCGAGGTCGAACAAGCTGTCTGCACATTCACACTCGGACCGCGTAAATCAAAGGTGAAGGATGCCCTCGTAGCGAGAAAATCCTTGTCGTTGCCGGTATGGCGCAGCAGGAACATGCCCACCTGATCGACAAGATTGCGATTGCTGCAGACGTTGAAGAAAAAATAGCTACCCATGCCACAACCGGCAAAAATGCCGACCGGACCGGAGTGGGCATGCGGGGTGGGGGTCCGGCCGGCATCCTCCATGGCCTCCCAGGCGCATTCCAGAAACTGGCGATGCTGAGGGTCCATGATAGCGGCTTCCTTCGGGTTCAGACCGAAGAATTCTGCATCGAACATTTCCATGTCGGGAAGCTCAGCGCCGCGGGGCACGTAGTTGGGATGATGGATGCGCCCGGGATCTTCTCCGGCGGCCACCAGTTCTTCCGGTGAATACGTGCGGATGGATTCCACTCCACCTCGCAGGTTCTTCCAGAACTCATCTACATTTCGGGCGCCCGGTACTCTCAAAGCCATGCCGACAATTGCTATATCGCCAGCTGAGATCTGGTTGGCCCCTTCAAGCATCGATAACGCCCCACCCCGGATGAACGCGGCCCGAGGATGTCATGCAATGACCCATGGGCTATGTTCCACTTCCCTTCAAAAATGTCCGCGAGCGTCCACTCGCCATGTTCAGTGTGCTGCCAGCGCTGACGCAATCGCAATTACGTCTTTGGGAGCCGGCATCATTCAAAAGACGGAGGTGCCGATGCCCCCTGCAATTCAAGCTTAGTCGCGATCATCCGGATGGCTGGCCCGGCGCATGTTGAAATTTGTACCGCCCCCCGGTTCTATCGGAGTTCCTTCGACACAACAGAGCGGGGATGAGCTTCATGGGCGAGTTAACATGTGTTCTGATCGGTGACGGGTCGTTGCTCGTCCAATGCGCCGAGATCCTTAAGGCGCGCGGGCACAGGGTTCAGGCAATCGTCACATCAAGCGGACCGGTCAGACGATGGGCCGAAGTTGAGGAGGTTCCCGCTGTCAGCCTCCAAAGCGACTACGCTTCCAGCCTCGCCGATATCTCGTACGACTGGCTTTTCAGCATTGCCAATCTGACCATTGTTCCCCGTCCGGTTTGGCAACACGCCCGCTGCGGTGCCGCGAACTTCCATGATGGCCTGCTGCCCCAGATGGCAGGGCTCAACACGCCCGCCTGGGCGATTTTGGAAGGTCACGACCATCACGGCGTCACCTGGCATGCGATCAATGAAGGGATCGACGAGGGCGATATCTATGCCCAGCAGGGCTTCGATATATCCGGCGACGACACCGCGCTGACACTGAATACCAAGTGTTTCGAAGCCGGCATCGCAACTTTTTCCACGATGCTCGATGAAATCGAGCGCGGCGGTTTGACACCGCGCCGGCAGGATTTCGGCACCCGCGTCTATTATGAACGCCTCAAGCGCCCGGCTGGGGCCGCAACCCTTGATTTTTCTTCGTCCGCAAAGGCTCTTTCCCGCCTCGTGCGGGGTTTGGACTTCGGAAGCGGATATCTGAATCCGCTCGCCACGCCTAAGGTTCGTCTCGGGGACGAGGTCTTCACCGTCGCCCATTTCCGCGTGCTCGAAGGAGAGATGAACGGTGAGCCCGGGCTTGTCATGTCGGTCGGCGCGCACGGTGTCACGGTGGGAACCGGCGACGTACCCGTCCTGCTGGAAGGATTCCGGAAAACCGCCGCAGACAGAATTGCGCTTTCCTCAGTATTACGCCCCGGCGATCGGTTACTTGTTCCCGGAGAACCAGAAACGATTGCGCTCTCGCAGACAGTGGCGGATCTCTCGCGGCATGAAGGCTTCTTTCTCCGGGCGCTTGAAACCTCAATCGACCTCTCCCTGCCCCAGGTCAAGGCATCGGAGCAGGCGCCCGATATTCGCTTGAAGTCCCTCTCTCTTCCGATTGGGCTTGCGAGGAATGAACGAGTGGCACTCCTTCTGGCCTTCCTGGCGCGTTTTTCCGGACAGCCGGCTTTCAATGTCGCTTATCAGGATGATGGTCTCGCAGATCTCTCAAAACGCCATCCCGGCTATTTCGCCCAGTCGGTGCCGTTGCATATCGATACTGCGGACCACCGGACAACCGATGACTTGACGGGAGAGCTCGATCGAAAACTGACCGAGATCGGTAAACGCAAGGGTTACTGCCGTGACCTCCCCGATCGTTATCCAGGCATTGTCACCGCGGATCTAACGATTGGTATCATGAACACAACCGATCCAAGCCAGGGCGGAGCGATATCGGGGTGTGCCCTGACTTTTTGCCTGCGCGAGAACGGCACCGACCTCCACTACGATCGGACGCGCATCGACGACCGGCAAGTGGAGGATCTGGCAAAGGCCCTGCACGTTTTGGCCGGCGCCTTCAAGACCGGCGCAATACTGCAGGATCTGCCTTTGATGTCGGATGAAGACGCGAAGATCATCCTCTACGACTGGAACAAGACGGAGCGGGAATACGAAACGACAGCCTGTGTCCACGAACTCATCGAACGTCAGGTCGAGCGCACGCCTGGCGCGGAAGCTATTGCGTTTCGCGGCCGCACGCTGACCTATCGTGAAATGGACGAGCGCGCGAACCGGATTGCGCAGGCACTCATTGCGCAGGGCGTTGGGCCGGATATCAGCGTCGGTCTTTATCTGCCGCGATCCGTGGACCTCGTTGTCGGCGCTCTGGCCATCATGAAGGCCGGGGGTGCCTATATTCCTCTCGATCCGCATTTTCCAGCTGACCGGCTGGCATTCATGATCAAGGATAGCGGTGCGAAGCTCGTCCTGACGGAACGGAGCCTGGCAAAGTCGCCAATTCTCGCCGAGGCCAGCTTTCTCTGCGTCGACGACATTCTCAGAAGCAAGGCATCTGCGGAACGTCCGACGAGTGGAGTTGCTTCAAACAATCTCGCCTATGTCATCTATACCTCAGGTTCGACCGGCCTGCCGAAAGGCGTGATGATCGAACATCGAAACGTCGTCAATTTCTTCATAGGTATGGACGAACGGGTTCCGCGTGAGACGGACAGGCAGAATGTCTGGCTCGCTGTCACCAGCCTTTCCTTCGACATCTCCGTGCTGGAGCTTTTCTGGACTCTTGCTCGCGGCTTCAAGGTGGTGATCCATTCGTCCGAGGTGATCGAGGCCAAGGCGCGAGGCGCAACCGTTTCGGGAAGAACCGCCAATCTCGATTTTGGCTTGTTCTATTGGGGGAACGATGGCGGAGCCGGCCCTGAGAAATACCGGCTGCTCCTCGAGGGAGCAAAATTTGCCGATGCCAACGGCTTCGATTCCATTTGGACGCCGGAACGGCATTTCCACGCATTCGGCGGCCCTTATCCGAACCCTGCCGTGACCGGCGCGGCCGTCGCCGCTGTCACCAAAAATCTTTCGATCCGCGCCGGCAGCTGCGTCTTGCCGCTTCATCACCCCGTGCGTGTGGCCGAGGAATGGGCCATCATCGACAATCTCAGCAATGGCCGGGTCGCTCTTGCCTTCGCCTCGGGCTGGATGCCGGAAGATTTCGTGCTGCGGCCGGAAAATGCCCCTCCGAAGAACAAGGCAAGCCTGATGCGCGACATCGAAACCGTCCGCAAATTGTGGCGGGGCGACAAGGTGGATTTTGACTTCGGCGGCGGCATGGCGGGCGTCGTTACCCAGCCCCGGCCCGTTCAAAAGGAACTCCCCGTCTGGCTGACGACGGCCGGCAACCCGGAGACCTATCGGGAGGCTGCGAGGCTCGGCGCCAATGTTTTGACGCACCTGCTCGGGCAGTCGGTCGAGGAACTGGCCGAGAAGATCCGGATATACAGGGAGACGCTTGTTGAGGTCGGACGCGATCCGAGCCACTACAAGGTGACGCTGATGCTTCACACGCTTCTCGGAAACGAGCGGGAAGAGGTACGGGAGTTGGCCCGCGGCCCGATGAAAGACTATCTGCGCAGTGCTGCCGCTCTGATCAAGCAATACGCATGGGCATTCCCGGCCTTCAAGAAACCGCAGGGCGTCGCCCAGCCGATGGACATTGATCTGCAGTCGCTCGCCCCGGATGAGATGGACGCCATCCTGGAATTTGCTTTCCTTCGTTATTTTGAAGACAGCGGCCTCTTCGGAACCGTCGAGGACGCACTGGAACGATTGGCGGAGGTCGGCGCAATTGGCGTCGACGAGATCGCCTGCCTCATCGATTTCGGCCTGCCTGATGAGACCGTTCTGGGACGGCTTCCGTTACTGTCGGAAGTTGTGAAAGCCAGCAAGAAACCTGCAGGCGATGACCCCGTCGAGAGCTTCGCCGAGGCGATCCGCAAGCACAGAGTTACGCATCTGCAGTGCACACCGTCGATGGCGCGTATGTTCATGATGGTCGATGAAGACCGGGCAGCGCTGAGTGACATCAGCCACGTCTTCTTGGGCGGCGAAGCGTTGCAGGGGTCGCTTCTCGCGGCCCTGAGAACGGTCACGGATGCAACCATTGAAAACATGTACGGCCCGACAGAGACTACTATATGGTCCTCGACATTTACCGCCGGGCCCTCAACAGGCATCGTTCCCATCGGCCGTGCGATTGCTAACACCCAACTCTACGTCCTCGATGGCGCGCTGAGGCCGGTTCCGCCGGGTGATATCGGCGAGCTTTATATCGGCGGCGACGGCGTCGCGAGGGGATACTTAAACCGCGAGCAGCTGACCAACGAGCGCTTCCTAGCAAACCCCTTTGCGGAAGGCCGGATATACCGGACGGGCGATCTTGCCCGTTTCGACCGAGATGGGACCCTCCACTTCCTCGGTCGAACGGATCACCAGGTCAAGATTCGCGGTCACCGCATCGAACTCGGCGAGATCGAAGCCCGGATTGCGACATTCCCCGGCATCCGGGAAACCGTCGTCGTGGCCCGCAAGGACACTCCAGGCGATGTTCGCCTTGTCGCTTACATCAGAACCGACGGAGAAGAAGTCTGCGGACAGAGTTTGCGGGCTCATGTTGCGGAAGCGCTGCCCGATGTGATGGTTCCCTCGCATGTCGTCACGATGGAGGCGTTTCCGCTGACGCCAAACGCCAAAGTAGATCGCAACAGGCTACCTCCCCCCGTGGAAAAGGTTTCCTCGCCCGTCGTCACGTTCATCGAGCCGTCCAACAACCTGCAGCGCGAGATCAGCGAAGTGTTCGGCCGGGCCCTCGGCCTGGAGAAGGTCGGCATATTCGATAACTTCTTTGCTCTGGGCGGGCATTCGCTTCTCGCGGTACAGGTGCATCGGGAGATGAAGGCCAGGCTCGCGCCGGACCTGACGATTACCGACCTCTTCCGTTTCCCGACGGTCGCCCTCCTGGCCGAGCACATCTCCGGCAAGGGGAAAGCTCAATCGCAATTGAGCAAGGTGGCCGAACGAGCCGCACTGCGCAGAAACATGATCGACCGGCGCCTTACCGTGCTCGGCGCGGACACGAAAGTCTAGCGATGCTGCTCAAAGGCATATTTGATGCTTCTGTCTCGGTAGCGGAATCGACTCTCAGCGAAGACACCGCAACGCTTTATCCGGAAGAGCGGGTGGCAATGGTCGGCGCGTTCAAACGCCGGCTGCGGGAATTTACCGCCGGCCGTTCCTGCGCCCGAGAGGCCATGAGACAATTGGGATTGCCCGAAATGGCGATACCCATCGGGCCCGATCGCGCGCCGATCTGGCCGCTCGGCATTACCGGAAGCATCAGCCACTCGTCGACCCGGTGCGCCGCCGCCGTCGCGCGGCATTCGGATGGCATCAAGGCCGTCGGTCTGGACGTGGAAGAGGAAACGCCGCTTGATGATTTTTTTGCAGAGGAGATTTGTACATCACGCGAGCGCGATTGGCTGGATCAGCAACCCTCGAGCAAACGCGGCAAGCTGCTGAAAGCAATTTTCAGTGCAAAAGAATGCACCTATAAATGTCAGTATCAGCTTACAAGAAGGATGTTCGGGTTTGAGGCGGTGCACATCGAACTAAGCCTCGCAGAGGAGGCATTTGCGGCATATTTCGACCACGAGGTTCCGCCTTTCCGGCTCGCCGATCGCCTGCGCGGAAGCATCAGATTCCATGAGGGCCACGTCGTCACCGGCATGATTGTCCGTTAGCCGCCTCAGTACGGACCAAGCCGCGGCCCTCGTCCAGTCACCTCATGATAGAAAAGAGTTACCAGCGGCAGAACTGCGTGGGCATATCTCCGCCACAACCTCTTTGGATCGGTCGTAAGTCTGTGCAGCCATTCGAGGCCGAGATGCTGCATCCAGATCGGCGCCCGTTTTTTTGTCCCGACGAGAAACTCCAGAGATGCGCCGACGCATAGTCCGATGCCCCGCGCGTCTGGATGACGCGACAGTTCATAAGCTATCTTCTCCGCCTGGGGAGAACCGATTGCGATAAAGACAAACCGTGCTTCGGCGCGAGCGGCAAAATCGACGCACGCTTGCAGAGCATCCTCATTGTTCCACAGCCCCTGGGGCGGCAGATGAGCACGAAACCTTACTTTGGGATACCGGAGACGAATGTCGCGCACGACGGCGTCATCGGAAGCTATCAGCGTTATCAAGTCGCCATCTCGAATAACCGAGTTGAAGATGCTCGCTGTAAGATCGGATCCGGTAACGACAGGCAATCTCAGGAAAAGCAACCGTGCAAGTCCGGCGATTGGGCGGCTATCGCAGACCGAAAGCCACGCCTGCTGGTAATAACGCCTGATTTGCGCATTTCCTCGCAGTCGAACCACATGATCGACGTTGGGTGTCACAACGTAGCGAAACCCTGTTTCCGGGCCGCTGTTGGCTACAAAGTCCAACACAGCAGCAGGCGTCATAAGATCGAACGGGGCGCCTAGAAAGCTACGCCTGCCGCTCCTGGCAGGACGCTGCATTTCATATGGCGCTGCTTCAATTACAGCCATGAATCTAGCCCCCTCTAACCCTCAACTCCACACAGACCATCAGCCAACCGGACTAATCCGTTTGATCTAAATGCTTGGTTTTATTGGATAAACAGTATCTTCTACGGCCATGAAGGCTCAATTGGCCCAATCCCATCAAATGGGTGTAGGACCGCTGCGAGCCTTATCTGCCAGCCTAAAAAGGATGAGGCCGCTTTCGTTCAAACGTCGTAGTCCGGACGAACTCACGCGTTGCGCCTTTGGACTATTATGGCTCCGAGATGCCAGCGGGGGCGAAGCCATGTCGCAGTACGTATTGAATTCCTTAGCTATCTTATTGTCGGTAGTCCTTCTGATTCCCACTGCAGTGCTTGCGGTCGAGTGTTTCGCCAGCAGCCTCCGAGTGCAACGGAAATTGCGGCAACGGGGAACAGTGAGGCCGACGGTCGGGATTATTGTGCCCGCTCATAACGAAGAACTGCAAATCCTGGACGCAGTACAAAATATCAAAAGACAGATGCACAAAGGGGATCGGCTGGTAGTGGTGGCTGACAATTGCAGCGACCTGACTGCGTCCCTGGCCCGCGATGCCGAAGTTGAGGTGATCGAACGTTTCGATGCGGACCATCGCGGCAAGGGTTATGCGCTTGCTGCTGCAATCCGGTATCTGGCCGAAGCGCCGCCCGAGGTTGCCGTCGTGATCGATGCAGACTGCTGGCTGGAGCCGGGAGCACTGGATGAACTGGCCTACATGACCGCCGCGACAAACCGGCCTTCGCAGTCCCGCTATCTGATGATCGCACCGCACAATGCAGGCATAAATCTTGCCGTCTCCGAATTCGCTTTTCTTCTCAAGAACCGCATCAGGCTTCTTGGACTCTCAAAGCTCGGCCTTCCGGCGCAGCTGACCGGATCCGGCATGGCGTTTCCCTGGACCATATTGCAGAACGCGCAACTTGCGAACGGCAACCTGGTGGAGGACATGAAACTCGGCTTGGACCTGGCCTGCACGGGCCATGCGGCCCTCTTCTGCGATGCGGCTGTCGTCAAGAGCACGTTTCCCTATTCCAGGGACGGCCTGCGCGCCCAGGCATCGCGTTGGGATACCGGGCGCTTCGCCCTCACCCGGTCGCTGCTTTCGGCATTGACCTGCGCCAGCACTTTCAGAAAGAAAGATTATATTGCGTTGGTAGTGGATGCCCTCGTACCTCCCCTGACTTTGCAGGCGGCGCTTCTTTTCCTGGCGCTCGTCGCAAGCGCCGGCCTGGCAACATCAGGCATGCTCAACTTTCCACTTTTGATCTGCATAGCAAATGTCCTGATCTTCGGCATGACGCTGATCGTGATCTGGTGGCTTCACGGAAGAACGGTGCTTCCGTTACGCACCATGATCCAGATCCCCGGCTATGTAGCAGACAAACTGAGGCTCTATCCCCGTCACATCTTTGCACCGGTGAGCACCCAATGGGTTAGAACTGACCGAAACCGGCCGACGGGCATGTGACGAGATCCCGCACGGATACCGAAGCCATTTCAGCAAGGTGTGGGAGAAATCTCGTCGTCTCCCGACTTCGCATCCACCTTCAAAAGTTCATCGGCAATATGCGCGCCGACTCGTAACGCGTTTGCCGCTACCGTCAAGCTCGGATTGGCTCCCCCGCTCGTCGGGAAGAAAGAGGCGTCGACCACATAGAGATTTGGGAGGTCGTGGGTTCGATTGTTGGCGTCGACGACCCCATTCGAGGGTTCGGCACCAAAACGGCAGGTCCCACAGGCATGGCCATAGTTCAGATTGACCTCCGGGCCCAGGATCATCATCCGGTGCCGCTTGAATGCCCGGCGATAGTGACGGCGGAATGCCTGAATCCGCTGGCGCAGCTCCTCGTGAATTGTGTACTCGAAAAAGATGCCGTTCGGCTCTCGAGGATCGGGTTTCACGCGGTTTTCCGGATAGGGGAGATCCTCCATTATCGACGCGAATATCGTCGCCTTGCCGGATATCAGGGCTCCGATCATTGCGGGAATGCGAAGGAAAGGCTTGAGTGGCTTGAACCAGATCCAACCGTTGCGATCGATCGCGGATTTCAGAAAATGGAGAACATTATTCGCAGTGGCTGTCAGACCCGTTGACTGGATGACACCAAATTTCGTTCCGTCATGTTCATAGAAATCACGAAGGGCGATAGATTTCCCCGGCGCCGAGACGCGCGTCAGGCCACGTGGCCAGACCGCAAAGAAATCCGAAACATGGAACATCAGACAGCGTCCCACCATATCGGATGTGTTGGCCACGCCGTTTGGCCAAAATTCGCTGGTGGAATTGAGAAGAAGCAAGGGCGTCGATAGTGCTCCGGCTGCCAAAACATAGAATTTGGCCGCGATCGTGACAGCTTCACCGTCTTTCCGACAGGACAGGGCTGTGACCGAATCCCCGTTGGCTTCGACCTTTTCAACGCTGCACTGGTCCAGGATGGTAACATTGCCTGTCGCGACAGCTGGTTCAATGAATGCACGCCGCGCATCGAACTTGCAGGATTTGTGACAAATAGAACCGCCGCAATTGCCGCAGTCTTCAATATACCGACATGCGGTATGGACTCGATAGGGATGCATGCCATTCGACTGGGTCGAATCGAAGAAGTGCTGATCGCATCTGGTCATCACCGGAGGTTCGACGAGATGCGATCTCGGTTGCAGCGGATCCTGAGTGCCTCGGACCTGCAAAAGATGCTCCGCCATTTGGTAATAGGGTTCGAGAGTTCTGTAGTCCGTGGGCCAGATGGGCCGGCCAAGATCCTCGCCGGACTTGAAATCGGTGGGCGAAAAACGTTCCAGCGCTGCAGAATAGAGAAGCGTCGAACCGCCGAGACCGCATCCAAGGGCGGGAAAAAAGCGGACCGAACGGGCATTGACCGAACCCGTTATCTGGTGTGGCCATCGTCCGTTCCGCAGGCGTCTCGCCTCGTCGAACGTATCCGGATCGTCGTCATCGTCTTGCGAAAACTCCGCAAGACCTTTCTCGATGAGCAGCACCCGATGTCCTGCTGTGGCCAATGCATAACCGACTGCCGCGCCACCCATCCCTGCGCCGACAATGGCAACGTCCCATTCGAACTCCATTACGCCCCCAACACAATCAGAGCTAAGCCGAAGGCCTATCAACCGCCTGATCCCCATCGGCGGCAAAGGCCAGCGCTGCTATCGAATAACCCGAAGTAAAGTGAGTATAATTACAGATATTCCACAATATAAAATGAAACTCGTGTAAACGTTGAAATTCGTTCGCATGGTTGCGCGAGCGAATGATCGCTCACTTCAATATAACTATATACAGTTTCCTTCATACAAAAAGTAGATAATAGGGACATCATGCTTAGGAGGTATCCTGCCCCCGTTGCCGAGCTTCTTCCCTCAGCTATACTTTCTGGCTGGGGGCTCAAGATGATGTTCACGCAAACCGAACCAACTGTAGGCAGGTACGACACGCCGCTTGAGCAGCCGCGTCAGCGGAGTGGCCTCGAATATCGCAGCATTGCCTACGTCGCCGCAGTTGCGGATTTCATTTATCTCCTCGGTGCATGGGCAATTGGTTTCACGGGTTATCAATATGTAGCTTTCGGTTCAGCACCCGACCCGTCGCTTTTCATCGGGCTCGGGCTCGTCATGTCGACTATTTTCCTGCTTGCCATGCACAGCGCCCAAGCCTACAGCCCCGAAAGCATACAACTCCTCAGGCCGCAGATCCGGCTGATCTGCATCCTGGTTCCGAGCACATTTGCCTTCCTGCTGACGGTAATCTTCTTCCTGAAGATTGGTGAAAACTACTCGCGCGGAGCAATGCTCATTACAGCGGTGATCGTACTTGCGGGTCTGATCTCGATGCGCTGCTTCTGGCACTGGTATCTGCCATCGGCTGCCGCTGCAGCCTACTTTAGAATGAGGCGCGTCCTCCTGGTCTGCAACGAGGATTTCCCGGTCGAGCATTGGCAGTATGAAGCCATGGCGAGCGGCATGACCCTCGTTCAGATCCTGCATCTGTCCGGCGACAGCCTGCTCTCCCCAAGCGCCTTGGAACGGTTGTGGCAAAGCGAAGCTGAGCATCTTGACGAGGTTTTTATCGTCTGGCGTGACCCGAATGTCGCCAACCTGGAGCTTTATCTCAACGAACTCCGGCGCTCGGTATTGCCCGTCAACGTCATCTTCGACGGTGTGGTTGGCCGGCTGACCAATGCTCCCGCCCGCAAGATCGGCAGCATGACTGCCTTCCAGACGCAACGCCCGCCGCTCAGCCTCTACGAACGTGGCACGAAGAGAGCCTTCGATATCGCCTTCTCTCTCTTCGCCATCGTTTCACTGCTTCCGCTTCTGATGGTGGTGGCGATCGCCATTAAGCTGGATTCCAAGGGGCCCATCCTCTTCAGACAGGTTCGCAAAGGATATGGCGGCCGGTCTTTCCGCATTCTCAAGTTCCGCAGCATGACAGTAATGGAAGACACCGACGACATTCGCCAGGCTACCAGAAATGATCCACGGGTAACCCGAATTGGTGCAGTCATCCGCACATTGAGCATTGATGAACTGCCGCAATTTTGGAACGTCCTCCGAGGTGAAATGTCGATCGTCGGCCCGCGTCCGCATGCGCTGGCCCATGACGCCCTATACGACTCGCTGATCGCCAAATACGCCTACCGGCGGCATGTCAAACCGGGATTGACGGGATGGGCTCAGATCAACAACTGCCGGGGTGAGACCCCTAATATCGAAAAGATGGAAGAGCGTATCTTCCATGATCTCTGGTATATCAACAACTGGTCATTTTGGCTGGACATGAAGATTGTCGTCCGGACGTCGATCCAGATCTGGGACACGGGAAAAGCGTACTGACGGAGGTTAGATCGGCGGTGAGCCGGCAGCCAACGGCAAGGCGGGAATATAGGTTATGTCCCGCAGACCGCCGGCCTCCGCCATAACCTCGCACGGCGGTGCGTGGCTGATGAAATGGATGGGACTGGCCGTCAGTCCGTAGGCACCGCTGTTGTGTACGGCAACCAGATCGCCCTCCTCTATCCGAGGCAGCACGACACCGATCGCCAGCCGGTCGATAGAGGTGCAGAGAGGCCCGACGAGATTGATTTTTTCCGGCTCGCCATAACCTCCCACCTTATGCATCGCGTAGTTGCGGTGCATGACCATTCCGAAATGGCCGGAGGCAGGCAGATGATTGTTCATCCCACCGTCGCAGATGCCGATCCTCACACCACGGGACTCCTTGATGGCGATGACACGCGTCAGGAAATACCCGGCTTCGCCGATCAGATAGCGTCCGAGCTCGAGTACCAGCCGCGTATCTGCAAACCGTGGCTGCGAGGTGAATGCGTCGAGATCGGTGGAAATGCCGGCAACGACGGCGCCAAGATCAAGCGGGAGATCCCCGTCGTGATATGGAATACCAAGTCCGGATCCGAAAATCAGCTTTTCCGGGGGCGGGAGGCCAGTCTCGTAAGCCTCACCGAATAACTGGAGAAAGTTGCGGTAATTTTCGCAGACCGCTTCCGCCTTCAGGCATTGCGTGCCCGAATAGATATGAAGGCCGACGATCTGCAGATTGGCCAACTTTGCGATCTTTGGAATCTGTTCCGCCGCGACTTCCCAATCTATCCCGAAAGCCGAAGGCCGGCCGGCCATCTGATCGCCAAACCCCTTGGGGACAGACGGAGGCGCGATGCGGATGAGAACACGTTGGACACGGCCGAGCTTCCGCGCCGCCTCATCCGCCAAAACGGCTTCGCGGAGCGATTCCAAAATCAGCTCACCCACGCCGCCTTCGATTGCTTCCCTGATCTCAAAGCCGCGCTTCCCGGGACCGGTGAAACTGATCCTCTCCGGGAGCCACCCTGCGGCAAGCGCCGTTCTGAACTCGCCGATCGAGGAGACATCGAGGAACTCCACGTGATGCCGCATGAAATCGAGCACAGCCGGATTGGGATTGCTTTTGGCGGCGAAACTCAACGCGAAACGGTCGCCGAACGCAGCCCGCAGCATGGCTGCCCGTTGTTCGATAGCCGACGCGACATAGACATAGGAAGGCGTGCCGAACGTCTCGGCCGCATTTTGTAGCCAGAAATCCAGCGACGAAGAGTAATCCATCAAGCGCTGGCTTCGGCAAAGCGCAGAATGCGGTCGGGCGTATCGAAGTTCTCGAGCGTCACGTCTTCGGCACGGATCGAAATTCCGGTCGATTGCTCGATGAAGGCCAGAAGGTTCACCATCGAGACCGAGTCGAGCAGGCCGGAGGAAAACAACTCGCTTTCCCGGTCGGCATCATTGATGCTCAGAGAGTCCCGCAGGTATCCGATCAATGCCCCATAGGTAAGGCTCATCGCACATTCTCCTCAGTCTGATTCCTGTTGATCCTGGCTTTGGAAGTACCGGTGGCCGGAACGCCGCCGCCACAACTCATCCATTCGCGACAAAGACGCACAACGTCGGGCCGGGCAATTTTTCCGCTGGATGTCCGCGGCATGCTCTCCGGCCAGATGTGGAAGCGGCGCGGAACCATGTAGGACGGCATAGCCCGCCGACAGTAGAGAAGCAGCGCTTCCTCATCAAAATTGCCGACCGGAAGGATAGCCACATGCACGGCCTGGCCGAGATCTTCATGCTCCACGCCAAAGGCGACCGCCTCCGCGATTACACCGCTGCGGCAGACAAGATCCTCGATCTCATCGGGGCTGACGCGAAAGCCGTTCGTCTTGATCATCGCATCATTACGGCCGATAAACCAGAGATCACCGTCGGCATCGACCCTGACGATGTCCCCGCTGTAGACGACGGGTTCGTCTCCGATCAGGTGCCAGAGCTCCGGACACGGCCTTATTTTCTGCTCCGTCACCTCCGGTTTGCCCCAATAACCAAGGCTCACGAGTGGACCCCGGTGGACGAGTTCGCCCTGTTCGCCGGGATGGGCAATACCTTCGCCATGTTTGATGACATAGACTTCGGCACCAGGGATAGCCTGGCCGATGGCACCCATCTTGCGTTGAAATTTTTCCGGAGACAGATAGGTGGACCGGAAAGCCTCGGTCAGCCCATACATCAGATAAACATCCACATCGGGAAATAGCCGCGGGATTTGCTGCAGGATGTTGAGCGAAATTTTCCCGCCGGAATTCGTAATCCGGCGCAACGCGGGGAATTCTGTCGGCGTTTCCGCCAGCAAACGCACGATCTGGCTCCACAGCGGCGGCACTGCGGCCACCCCTGTTACGCGATGCTTCTGCATCGTCCGGACGATCTCCGCTGCCATCGGCACAGCCTGATGCACCACCGTACCGCCCATGAGCATCATCGTCGTAAGCTGGTTCAGGCCATAGTCGAAACTGTAGGGCAGAACGCTGAGCAGACGGTCGTCTTCCCTCAACTCCAGATAGCGGGCCACGGATCGGGCGCCGGCTATGATGTTGCGGTGGGTGAGCATCACGCCCTTGGGCATGCCTGTGGAACCGGACGTGTAAATGATCATCGCAAGTTCCGTATCGAGACGCGGCACCTCGTCGCCCGAGAGGTCTTCTGGAAGATGATCCCATATATCGAACCCGGTTTCTGCCGACAGCTTACCTCTGACCAGGACGCTCTCTACCGTTTTCGAAACCCTACGTGATGCCAGCGCTTCCGCCACCCTTGCCTCAACGATCATCACGCGCGCACCGCAGTCGGCGGCCACATAGTCGAGCTGCTCGACAGTCCACTGGGTATTCACATTGACGATGACGGCTCCGACCTTCGCGATCGCGAACATGGCGGTAACTTCGGCGATACTCTTGCGAAGATGCACGATCACTCGGTCGCCCGGCCGGATATTCCGGCTTTGAAGGTAGCCCGCCAGCCGATCCACCTCGGCCGCGATTGCGGCATAGCTCGCAGCCCGATGCCCATCGATGATTGCCGGCTTGCCCGGTCGCACATCCAGGTTGTCTGCCAGGAGCTGATAGAAGTTGGTGGTCAGTGCATTCATGGCCATTCCTCCGACAGGGCCGCTTCATCAGGTGTCAGCATCGCCCCGTACGAACGGGCCGAGGCGAGGGTAGATCTTGGCGGGCGAGCCAATGACGATCGAGTCCGAAGGTACATCCGTGGTCACAGCGGTATTGGCCCCGATCCGCACACGGTCGCCGATGCGGATATTGCCGAGAACGGTAGAATTCACCCCGATGAAAACATCATCGCCGATCTTCGGCACGCCGGCGATCATGTTGGTACCGATCGTCACATTATGCATGATGCCGCAGCGTTTCCCGATGACGACGTCCGGGTGAATGGAAATCGAGCCTTCGGCATGAATGATGTGGAACCCATCTCCGAGGGTTACCTGGGCCGGAAGCCACACGCGGGTTACAGTCGAAACGACCATACTGATCGCGCCGTAGATCTTCTGAGCCGACCGCCGGGCCAGCCGATTGTTGCGGGCATTCGCCCATCGGCCCAACCGATAGACCAGCAACGTAACGAAGCCGGCATTCAGAATTCTGCCTCCATGCCGACGGAAGTCCTTTCGTACTTGCGCCAGAAAAGAAACGGGCTCCGGTCGCTTGTGCGTGGCATCATCGGAAACACCGGCGGCTCGTGATTGAGAAGGCAAAGAACGAAGCCGTGAAGTCATTTGAGCACCATATCCAAGGTACGGTCTACGTCGTCCCATCCGACACTGAAGCTCTCGCAGGTCCCCTCGCCAACGACGAAGGCAAAGCCTTGGCCCTGACGATCGGTGATGACCTTGAGAACCGAAACGACCCTGTCCGCTGGCTGAATCACGAACAGTGCCGCATCCTGAGGCATGACGGTCAGTCCGTGGACAAGCTGGCTGCCTTCCACGCCGGCAACCACGCGCGCGCCGGCGCAAGCCCGGATGAGGTCGTCAACGGACGAGGCAATCGGATCGATGATCTGAAAGCCATATTTTGAGGCGAAGCCTTGAGCTATTTCCATCTCGTTCGACAGTATCCGATGGTCACCCTTGCTGCCGCGCAGGATGAAGACGCCCGGGTGATGCGGAAACGACGGCCCGGACGCCAGGAGCATCTCGCGGATCTGGATGCCCCGCCGCCTCTTTCCATCGTTCTGCCCCTTGTCTCTGAAGAGTATAAGTTCATCGAAGTGGACGTCGCCGACATGGACCGGTTTCAGATTGAGCTTTCGTGCATACTGCGGCTCGTGACCGCGTGTAATTGGCCTGGTGGTTACGGGAGTGCCGTATTCATCCGCCAACGGATAGGTCAGGCAGTCGTCCAACAACCAATTGCCAAACCAGCGATTGCCGACCCAGCTCTCGAAGAGAGCCCCCTTGGCCGCTTCCTTGGGAGCTGCGTAAAATGGAAGTCTGCGGCTGCGTGGTTTCAAGCTCTTGGAGGATTTTGGGGTGTAGATCACCCCATCGATCAAATCGACATTCTTCAGCCGGTACCCGATCGTCGCTTCCTGTGTCGTTTCGTAGTTGCCCCGAAAACCTTTCAACACCTCGGCGATGGAACCAAACTCTGTTCCCTTGATCCTGTCGAGATGATGCGGGAGAAATGTTGCCGGGCGAATAAATCGTTTGGTGGCCGGCGCAATGGTCCAGCGATCGGGGGCAACCGCCTCTATGTCTGGAAAAGGCATGCCTGCTGCCTTTCTAAGAGAATTCACGATCGGCAGAAGAGCTATCAATCCAGTCATCCTAGCAGTTTTTGATTCAGCGGATGGCGGGCGGTCTTCCCTCCAAAATTCCGCGTCTGAAGAAGATAATCGCATGGAAACCAATGGTTTCGCCGTAGCCATTGGGGGATCGGGCCTACTCATTTAGGCGTATCGGGAAGCGGTCTGGTCGGGACGACCGAGAAGTGAAGAGATGGCCTGAGCACTAATGCGATGGTGAAATTTCGCGGCAATCTTAGCGCGGGACGCTTCTCTGAGACGGCGCGAGAAGTCCTCGTCCTGGAGCACCCTTTCGATGGCGGCGCTCATTTCTTCAGGTCGCTGCGGTTGCACCAATATTGCGTCCACGCCATCGTCGATCAGCTCGCTGTTGCCACCAACGTCGGTTACGATCACCGGCATCTCCATCGCCATCGCCTCCATAATGGCTACGGAAATCCCCTCGTTGAGGCTTGCGAGAACAAAAATATGCGCCTCCTCCAGACCCTGGCGCACGCGGCTTTCCGGCACCGCTCCAAGCAATTCCACGCAGCCGGTAAGTTTCTTTCGCCATATCAGCGTTTCCAGCGCCTTGCGGTATCCGTTGCCGCCAAGCTCGTCTTCGCCCGCAATCTGCAGACGAACATCGAACCCGCGGTCACGCAGCATTTCCACTGTCTGAAGGAGAAGATCATGGCCCTTGACGGGATTGAGCCTACCGCAGGAAAAGAGCCGGCATGGCTCCCCCGCTTTCCAGGGGACGTATTGTCGGTTCCGGCGAATCTGTTCGAGGTCCACGCCCATGGGCGCAATGGCGATCCGAGCCGGTTTCGCTCCGTTCAGCTTGGTATCGATGTCATCGAATAGGCGTTTGGAGATAACGGTCGCAAAGGCCGCGCCCTTCCACTTCTGCCGCTGGTTGATGCCATATCCTTCCAGAGTGGGCCCATGCAGGGTCAAGCTGTAGGGGATTCCCGACAAGAGTGAAGCGAACGCGGCCACATTGGCCGCATCAGCGCAGGAATGGACGTGAATGTGGGTCCATTTCGCCTGCCGGGCAAGCCGCACGAGCTTGCCCGCCACGAGCAGGATGGCAAGCATCCGCAACCTGCCTAAGGGAGATCGGACTTCCGCTTCGCTAACCGCTGCAAGACTTCTGGCGATACGTCTCGGTCCCGCTTTCACAATTTCGGACGCCGCTGCGAACGCATCTCCGAACCCGAGTGGGAAAAGATATTCGGTCTTCCCTCGCGCTTCGTCGGCCCAGGCATGCGACGCGATGGCCGCTGGCGGACGCGATGTCGAAACGAATTGAGCCTCGACGCCGAGTTCGGCCAACGCTCTGTGTTCACGCCAGAGGAAGATGTGGGTCTGCCCGGGAAATTCGGGAATGAGGAACCCAATCCGGCGGCTCATGAAGCCCCCGCGATCTGCATATATCTTGACTGCGCGTAGGACATTACTTCCCCATCAGATGCCATTTCTGAAGTTCCGGAAGACGTCGATGACGTCAGCGGGCGCAACGGGATAAAGTGGCGCTGTCGAGGTCACGCCCACATTGTTTCCCGTCCGGAAAAGATCCGCGAAAGAATGGTCGAGGCTGTCTCGCCGTTTCACAACCGTTCCCTTCGGGGGAAATTCTTCATCCGAAAGGAGGGGGGAACCCCTGTCTCATCCGTTTGGGCTAGTACATGACCCGCTTGCGTACTTCTTTGTGCCTTGTATGCAGGCCTATTCCATCGCCGTACTATGATTTGGTCCTATCCCGGCTGGGTGGGATCAGCGAGCCATTGGGGGTGAATGGATGCGTGGGATAGCGAGTCTTGCGGCGCTTTTGTTTTGCTTGACGTTTGGCAGTGCAGAGGCCCAGACAATCTATCGATTGCAGCCCGGGGATGTGCTGCAGGTCTGGATCGCTCAGGAGCCTGAACTCGCCCGGGAAGTGGTGATCGCTCCGGATGGCTGGTTGTCTTTTCCTCTTGCCGGCCATCTCAAGGGCGTCGGCCTTTCGGTTCCCGAATTGGAAGGGCAGTTGTTGGCGCGGCTGAAGCAATACTTCAACGACACCCCAAATCTGACGATTATGCTGCGTTCCAACGCACAACATCAGCCGCTGATCTACGTTACCGGCGAGGTCGTAACTCCTGGCGAATATCCCTACCGTGCGAATATGACCGTTCTGCATGGTGTCGCCGTTGCTGGTGGCCTTTATCGAACAGCCATGCTGGCCGCCGATCAGGACCGGTCGGTGCTTGTGCGACGCGAGGTCGAACATTCGCAAAAACGTCTGACGGAGCTTAAGGCCCGCATCACCCGTCTGGAGGCGGAATTGCGAGGGGAACGGTCGCTTGGCAGCCCAGAGGTTCTGGCTGCCGATCCTGCCCTTTCACAGGAGCAGTCACTTCTGAATGCCAGGATGGAGGCTCTTGACATGCAGGAGAGAGCCCAGCGCCAAGGCAACGAACTCTCGGAACGGACCGCCGTTGCGCTGCAGGAACAGATCGATACCGTCTCCAAGCGCATCGACCTCGGCAGGCGCCGGCTCCAAAGCATAACCAATCTTATTGCAAAAGGCGGCGCCGAGGGCTCTCAGCAAGCAGTCCAGGAAGGCATAATCGCCGAGCTTGAGGGGCAGGTGAGCCGCCTGATGTCGGAAATGGCAACTGCCGAGCGGACCAGGATAGCGGAAATTGCCCGTTACGACGCCGCCCGCCAGGATCGCCAGACGCAATTGCTCATCGAGCTTAATGCGGTGCGCCGCGAACAAGAAGACACCGCCGCAAGGCTCACCGACAGCACAAGCATCATGGGCATCTACGGCCAGAACGCAGCTGCGAATGAAGAAAGGCAGCGACGCGTCATCGGCTACCACATACTGCGATCGGTTGATGGTCAAACGCAGGAATTGAGGGCTAGTGAAACGACGCCGATGATGCCGGGCGATCTCCTGCGGGTGCTCTACGGCGATCCCGATCACACTGCAGCCACCTCCGATACTCGGGCGCCGGCGGCAGCTACCGGCTCCGCGGTGCCTAATCCTACGATAACGGCCGCTCGATGAGAGGGCTTCATGATGATCAACAGTATATCGGACGCGACGCAGTGAGGCGACGGGCATGATCAACGAGCTGGCACGCAACATCCTGTATTATGTAGAGATTGCATTCGCAAAACCCCTTTATGCCATCCTGCCGGCACTGATCGCCATTCTCGTCGGCGTCTATTTCATCCTGATGACCCCGCGGACCTATCAGTCCGAAGCGCTGCTGATCATGGAATTTCAACAGATACCGACGACGCTCGTGTCGCCGACGGTATCGAACGATCGGCTGCAGTTCATCGAACAGCGGGTATTGTCTCGCAACAATTTGCTTGCCCTCGCCGAAAGGCACCATCTCTTTGCGGATGTTGCGCAGGCCTGGTCGAAAACCCAGCTCGCCGGCACGATCCGGCACCAGATCTCGCTGGACATCCAGTTCACCGAAGGAGCGGATCGCACCGCACGAAACGCTTCGGTTCGAATCGGATTTAAGTATGCCGACCCTATCGTCGCCACCGATGTGGTCTCGGATCTCGTGTCTCACATCATCGAAGAGAACAAGCGAATCCGCGTCGCACGTGCTGCGGAAACAACGAAGTTCCTCACGCATGAAGTCGATAGCCTTGAGCAGCGGTTTCGCGAACGTGAAGCCGTTTGGGCAAGATATCTAACCGAGAACAACGATTCCCATCCCAGCCGGATACCGGCGCTGTTGATCGAAATGCAGGCGAAGGAACAGGAGTTCGCGACGCTGGACCGGGCAGTGGTGACAATCAACGAGGAAATCGGTCTTCTCGAAGCGCAGTTGCGCATGGGTGCGGGCGAGACGAGCGAGGCAACCCGCCTTCACTCTCAGCTCACCGAACTCGAGACGGATATGGCTGCCAAGTCGGTGATCTATTCCCAATCCCATCCGCAGATCCGCGCCATGAAGCAACGTATCGAGGAGGTGAAGGCCCAGGTTGGGAAGACAATTCCCACCGCCTCGCCGCAGGCTCTGACAGCGGAAGAAATCAAATCCCTTCCGCCGGCGCTCATTCTTGTTGCAGAACGCATTGCGGGCATAAAGCCGCGACAGGAGCAGACTCTTGCCCAAAGAGCCGATCTTGCCGAACGCATAAGCCGGTTGCGTTCCACCATTTCCCGTGCCCCCGAGGTGGAGTCTCAGATCGCGGCATTCGAAGCCGAAAAGGTTTCTTTGCAACGGACGCTGGACGATATGCAGGCCAAGCTGAACACCGCGCGTCTTGGCGAGCGTCTGGAGGAAGGTGAGGCAGCTCAGCAAATCGATATCGTGGAAGCGCCTGAGATTCCAAACGGCGCCGCCGGACCGAGACGTCTCCATTTGGCGATGGCGGTTCTCGCGGCAGCTTCCGCTGCGTCCGCCGCGGGGATCTATGCTGCGCATCTGTTCGACCGGACCATACGAGGCACCTTTGATCTCGCCAATGCTCTCGCCGGAGAAACACTGGTGGTCATTCCACGCTGGAACCCCCGGAAATACATCGCCAAAGCCTTCCGCGACGCTGGAAACGCCAGCGTCAGCCCATCCGGCGGGGGACGGTATTAGCAGACTTAAGGTTCCGACCGAAAGCAAACCATTGATTGGGATAGGGTAAGAAATTCATGGAAGTCATCAAGAATATCTCCCCTCGCAGCCGAGTGGCGAACCATGTGGATGGCGTTGGTCTGACCGATTTCAACACTGCCTTTCCGAACGGCCAAAATCGTATTGAGGAGCGGCCGTCCCTTTTGGACGTCGAGCCACTGTCCCCCACATTCCTGTATTCCAACCGCGTCATTGCTTTCGACAGCAGCAATTCGATGACCCATGCCTATGATGTCCTGCGCAACCACCTGCTGAACGGTAAGACGGAACCAGACGAGCGGGTGATTTCGGTCAGTGCACCTTCCACGGGCTGCGGTACCACGGTGACGGCGGTTAACCTGGCGATCAGCCTCGCCCGGGTGCCGGGATCAACTGTGCTGCTGGTGGACGTCAATTGTCGGGATCCCGGGGTTGGCAAGATTTTAGGCCTGCCGCAAGAGCCATCCTTTTACGATCCGATCAAAGGCTGGCTGACGACGACCGATATCCGGGGCATTCGCGTACACCTTTTGCGCGCCGCCTGGGGATCGGCGAAAATCCCGCTGCCTGCAGACCTCGAACGGATGACAGCTCAGATCGAGGTAGCACGCCAATTGCTGAGGCCGACGGTTGTCCTTTTCGATCTGCCTCCGATGCTGAATTCAGATGAGGTCATACCGTTTCTCGACATGTCCGACACCACTGTTATCGTGCTGGCGGTAGGAAAGTCGAAACTTACGGATCTCGAAATATGCCGCAGCTACCTGGGCACTGAAAAACGCACCCAGGTGGTTTTGAACAAGATGAGAAGGCATGGTCTCTAATGACTACTGCAAACGGCGCACAATCCGATAGCGCGCGATTGAAGCTCGCCGTCGTTATCGTCAACTACCGCACCGCCGAACTTGCCATAGACTGTCTGGCATCCCTCCACGCCAGCCACACAATTCCAGCAGGAACACGGATCGTGGTTGTCGATGGGGGTTCAGGCGATCATTCGGCCGACGATATCTCCTTTGCGATAGAAGAAAACGGCTGGACGGACTCGCTATGCCTTCCACTGGAAACGAACGGCGGCTTTGCCTTTGGCAATAACCGAGGCATCGAGCATGTTCTGGCCTATTTCGGCCGACCTGAATACGTTCTGCTCCTGAACCCGGACACACTGGTGCGACCAGGCAGCATCATCCGGCTCGTGGATTTTATGGACGCTCGCCGTGATGTCGGAATTGCCGGCAGCAGGCTTGAGGATCCGGACGGAACGGCGCAGGCATGTGCATTCCGCTTTCCCTCGATAGTCAATGAGTTTGAAAGCGAGGCAAAGCTTGGTCCGATCACTCGCCTGCTTGAAAATTGGCGCGTCGTGCCGAAGATGCCGGCTCGGCCCTCGCCGATAGATTGGGTGTCCGGCGCTTGCATGATCGTCCGCACGGACGTGTTCCAGCTAATCGGCTATCTTGATGAGGGATATTTCCTTTACTACGAGGAAGTGGACTTCTGCCTCCGGGCAGCGCGCGCCGGATGGACCTGCTGGCACGTACCGCAGAGCCGGGTTATCCACTTGGTTGGTCAATCAACAAACGTGACGCGGCACATCCGTCCTTCCAGGCGTCCGACCTACTGGTTTGAATCCCGCCGGCGGTATTTCCTGAAGCATCATGGCGGCGTCTACGCGCAATTCGTGAATCTTGCGTGGCTCGCTGGCCATATCGTCTTCCGCATCCGCTTTCTCGCCGCAGGCAAGCACTCGAATTTGCCCCCACATCTGCTGCAGGACTTCATCCGCCACACAGCCCCGTTCCGTCGGATCTGACGCAGGGGCCAGTTTTCATTCTCCCGCCATTCTTGGCGCTTTGATCAGCGCTTCCAGCAGTGCCGCCGATTGATGGATGTTGTGCCGCTCCAACGTGCGGCGGCGCCCTGCTTCGCCCATCTGCAATATCTGGCCATCGCTTTCGGTCAACGCGCGCCGCATCGCATCCGCCAGACCGTCGACGTCTCCGGCGGGAATCAGCCAGCCGTTGTCCGGCCGGACGAGTTCCGGGATGCCGGCGATATAGGTGGAGATCACCGGGCGCTTGAGCGCCAGGCTTTCCATCAAGACCACCGGCAGGCCTTCTGCAAAGCTTGGCAGCACCAGGGCTCTCGCACGGAGGATCTCCGTTTTCACTTCATCCTGGGTAATCGTACCGGTAAGCGTGACGGATTGGCCGAGACCGAGCCGTTTGATCTCGCGTTCGATCTCGCTCCGCAACGGCCCATCGCCTACGAGGACAAGCTCGAATGTCAGGCCCTGCGCCCGCAGATTGGCAGCAGCCTGCAGAAGCAAAAGATGGCCCTTCTGCTCCGAAAGCCGCGCGATACAGACGAGGCGAGGGGAAGCATTACGCTGCTGCGCCGTCTCGTCGCAAAGATAATGCCGGTCCACGCCACACCGCACGACCTGGATCTTTTTCCAGTCACTGAGGTCCGCCCACCGAAGTAATTGGCTTCGGCCATAGGAGCTCACTGCGACGACAAATGACGAGGCGCGAATTTTCTCCGACAGCGCCAGAGTTTCCGGACGGTCGAATTCCTCAGGCCCGTGGACGGTAAAGCTGAACCGGATGCCGCCGATCTCATGGGCGAGCACAGCAACCGTTGCCGGATTGGTACCGAAATGCACGTGCAGGTGGTCGATCTTCTCCCTGCGACACCAGTCCGCCAGAACCATCGCTTCCCCAAAATAGACGAGATGCAGAAGAAAGCGCCCACCCGAAGCCCGTGCGAAGCGGAAAGCGCTTTTTAAAGCCTTGAGCGTCGAAGCAGGATGAATAGCCAGTTCCCGCACGAGGCTTGCCACGACTGCCTTTGCGGGGCTGGCAAGGAGGTGCTTCGTCTTTGCCGCCTCCAGGATATCGTCGCAATCCTTCAGCTGACCACGGAAGGGACGCACCGCATATCTTGCGATATGGTGCCCCCTCTCCTCCAACGCATTGATTTCCCGTCGAATGAAGGTGTGGCTCGGCGCCGGATACTGATTGGTGAAATACGCTATACGCATTCCACAAGCGCCCCTTTTCTGCCTGCTGATTGTCAGCCAGCTCTCATATTTTTATAGCAAAAACACTGAGATAGGCTCAGCCCCACAAAGAGCTTAGCAGGGATACCGCAGCTTCCACCAAAGGGGTAAATTTACAGCGCCGGTGGTCGATCCTAAAAATGGGAGGCACTTTAATCGAGGCCGTGTCTACAAGACCATCGGAGGCACCGAATGAAGCCAGACACTCTGCGTCTCGAAGATAACAGCGATCTTCATCATAATGTCGGCATCGTGGTCATCGGACGAAATGAAGGCGAACGCCTCATCAATTGCCTCAGATCCTTGGGCCCATATGCGAAGCGGGCGATTTATGTCGATTCGGCATCTTCGGACGGAAGTGCCCAGGCGGCAGCGCACCTTTGCGCGAAGGTGCTGCCCCTCGATCTGTCAACGCCATTTACGGCCGCACGCGCACGCAATGCCGGTTTCGATGCCCTCATGCAGCTTTGGCCGCAGACAACCTTCGTACAATTTGTCGATGGCGACTGCGAGCTCGACAGCGACTGGATCGATACCGGGGTTGCCTTCCTCTCGACGCACGAGGATGTTGCGCTTGTTTTCGGGCGCCGTCGCGAACGGTATCCGGAGCGAACCTTGTTCAACGCAATGTGCGACCGCGAGTGGGATGGAAAGCCTGGTGAAGTCGCGGAATGCGGCGGGGACATACTGGCAAGAGCCTCCGTCATCAGGGAATTTGGCGGCTACTCCGGTCATCTGATCGCAGGGGAAGAACCTGAACTTTGCGTCCGCTTGCGGGAAAGGCGCTGGAAGATCTGGCGGCTCCCATCCGAAATGACCCGTCATGATGCGAACATGAGCCGCGTGAGCCAATGGTGGCTTAGGAGCGTTCGTTGCGGGCACGCCTATGCTCAGGTGTCTTATCTCCACCGCAAGTCGCCCGTCCGAATATGGGCTCGCAACGTTAGGCGCGCCGTTTTCTGGGCTGGCGTCCTGCCGCTTGCAACGGCTCTAGGCACGCTCCTGCATCCAGCCGCCATCGGGCTTCTGCTGGCCTATCCGCTCCAGTCTCTGCGGATGGCACAGCGGATGGCCCCGACCACGTCAAATCGGTGGTCTTACGCGACCTTCGATGTCCTGGGGAAATTCGCCGAATTGCAAGGAATAGTTCAGTTCCACATGAACCGATTGAGCAACCGTCAGCAGCGGATCATCGAGTATAAGTAGAGCCGATGAAGCTAATCACGGGAACTGACGGCCTCTGCATTCGCGAATAAAGCCTCTTTCCATAGCTGCGGCTATCAGCGTGGGTCTATCACCCGCATTTTTCCGGAATCGGCGGCGGGCCGAATGAGAATCGGCGCCAAACCGACGCCCATGCGCCTCATCCGCGCTTTGACCGTCGGCCGCACTTCCCACTCAATAGTGGGGCCGCGTGCAAGAACCGCAGCCGTTATCCCTGAGAAAGCCCAATAGATATACGGAATGATCGTTGCGCTGCTGGTGGTGGCTATGGTGAACAGCATGGCTATCAAGATGGCAAGAATTCCCTGATAGCTCACAAGAGCGGACTTGTTTGCCAGGAAAAGGCCCCAGAGTTTGGCTGCCAACAGCCCGAAGAACATCACGAACAGGAAAAGGCCAATCAACCCGTGGTGGAGGGCGATCTGCAGATAGGTATTGACCACATCCACGATGCCCTGACCCTGTATCATTCTCAACATCTCCGGCTCCGTGAGAAATGTCTCAGAACCGAAAAGCGGGTAACGCTCGATGACGAGCAGTGAATTCTCAACAAGCATCGCGCGATAGGTCTCGCTGCCCCTGTCGGCAGAGCCGATAAATGGGAGCAGGTTGGTGAATCGATCGATGAAGGACGGTCGCAGAAATGCCAGGATAATCATCCCAGGGGATGCCGCGGCGAGCAGTTTGAGCGAAGCCCGCGGATTGGTCAGCAGCAGAACCGTAGCACAGAGCGCAAGGCCCAGCCAGGGGCCACGGGAGACGCTCGACAGCAATCCGACTACAAGTATACCGAGAGCTAAATAGCGCCAGGAGTCCCAATGGCGCTGGTTGCGCAAGGCGAGCAGACATCCGCCTCCGGTCATGCAAAGAAAGCCAAAAGCGATGGATTCAACCGATGTGGTCGCAGCCCGCAACAGACCGTCGCGGAAAAGGTAGCTCGTCATGAGAACAAAATCCCACTCGAGGATGACCACATAATAAACCCGCCAGTTTCGCCAGATTTCGAAAAAACCGATCGCGGCAAGAGGCAGGGTGGCAACCACAAAAGCCAGCAGGACGCGGTTGATATCGAGCGCCGACCGGAGCGACCGGCTGAAAACGAAATAGGTAAGCAAAATATCAAGGAAATATGTCGGCACAACACGGAGGATCGAATTGATATCGTTCAACCGCAGGGAAAGGACGGTGATAAACCCGAAATACGCGAGCACCGGCAGATCAAGACCCCGCATCCGCCTGTTTTCGGGCTCTCGCCAGAGTTTGATTGCGAGGGGAAGGAGGATGAGTATCGCCAACAGCCGCGGCGGCTCAAGATCGATGATCCTGTTGAAGACGCCGGGGATGCCGACGCCGATCGGTACGCATGGCGCCACAAACATGAGAACCACATAAAGCAGCAAGGGCTGCTTTGAATTCCGATGGATGTATATGCTGATGAGCGCAAGCCCAGCAGAAAAATCAAAAAAGCTGCTCGAGATAAAAGTGACGCAAGTGGCGGCGAGCCAACAGTTCCGCCACAAATTAAATTCCGCCTCCTCTATGAGCGGCAAAGCGATTTTCTTCGCTACATAGAGCACGGGGACGCTGATAAGCAGAACATATACCAGCGCTCGAATATATTCAGGCATAGCTAGAGTCCGCGCGCCGAAAAGGTGGACGGAACAACAACAGGCCCGTGGCTGATCCTCACCATGTGAGCGTCCCTTGCCGTTGCGCAGGAATTGCGCATCCAGGCTCAGGCTACACGTATGGATCACCTTCCCCCACCTGTCCAAAAGAATGAGCGCCTAGCACGATAGGTGACTGCCGTATCCATTCGGATTGCTTGCTCAAAACCGAATGAGATCGCTGGATAGGAAGCACGGCAACTACCAGGCAACGCGGCGTCCGACGCTGTGCCTAAGGAGCGTCAGCCGGGAAGGTAACCAAAGCGATCCCACGAGATATCTAAAGTCGTGACGGCGGTGCCAAGCAATGGAAGACAATATTTCGGATCTTGTCGTAGTGCCGGATGATGCAGGCGATCGCCTGAGAGCCAGTCTCGGCCTAAGGCCGAGTGAAACTCCACGGATTGCGTTTATCGCTGGACCTGGCGATGTCGCAGGGACGTTCGACTATTGGATGGAAGGACGTTTCGATCCTCGCACGCCCGTCGTCGCCTATTCGACCATGTTCTACACGCTTGTAGAGAAACTGGAGGCCATGGCGCTCGTCATTGCGGAACCGGAGAAACTGCCCCGACATCGCGATCCTCGCTTCCGTTTCATAAGCGTTCCCCGCGCCCGGCCTCCCGGCCGCATCGCTTATCGAAAGGCCGGCCTCGCCTTCAGCTGGAAAGTCCTTCGAGAACTTCGCAAGTACGAGCCGCATATCGTGCTGCTGGGTGTGGATACGCCTTGGCTGTTGATCGCCTCTATCCCGAAAAACACTCGTATCATTTTGACGGCCCATACCAATTTCTGGCCTATGGGCCTCAAGCCGGTTTCCCTCAAAGCGCGAATCAAACACCAGATAGCAAGCGTGCTGATGCATCGGGTATCGGCAGGCGTTTGCACCTCCGAGGAAACCAGACGACAGGTGATCGAAATTCGACGTGACCTGATTGGCAGCCTATACACGGAAGTCCCCCAGGTGCTTTCGAGATTTCTAAAGCCCCCCCGCCAACTGGAGCGGCTGAGAAACATTCTGTTTCTGGGGCGGTTGCAGGAAGAAAAGGGTGTCTATGATCTTTTGTCCGCGTTTGAAAAAGCAGCATGCCGCCACCCCGACTTGACCCTCTCCTTTGCCGGCAAAGGCGAGGCCGATGATGGGTTACGGCAGCGGATTGCCGCCTCGCCCGTTCGCAATCAGATCAGGATGCTTGGCCAACTGGATGCGCAAGAGGTTCATCAACAGCTGGAGCGGGCGGACGTTCTGGTTTGCCCGACCCGCAGCAATCTTCCCGAAGGCCTGGCCCTTGTCGTGGTGGAAGCAGCAGTACATGCTGTTCCCGCGGTACTCAGCTCAGTGGTGCCGGCAAAGGAGCTCGTGGAGAACGCCTGCATCGAATTTCCGGCCGACAATATCGAGGCGCTTGCTTCTGCTCTCATGATGCTTGCTGACGATGCCGGCAAACTGCATGAGCTGCAGGAAAGGTTGGCCGTAGACCGAGAGAAATTCTTCGATAGGTCATTATCCTGGGGCAGCCAGCTATACAGCGCCTTTGTGACCTAGGATTCAGAGGCCTCAGCCGGCTGTTCAGTATATTACCGGATCCACCGCGTCCTGCCCAGAATCAACAATGAAGTCACCTGCAACTCTAGATCAGAATTAAATAATCCCGGGGGAACGGGAGTAGATATTAGAGATGAGAAATTCTAGTGGAACGCGCTCATTTGATTATTATCAATTCTACACCCTCTTCAACTGACTATTAGCTTCCGACCCACGACCTAATCCATTTGATGGAGTTGATATTGGCCGCGAGTAGGCGAATATTAGCTCTACCAAACAGATTGCTGAAGGCTCGAACGGGAAAAACGGTCGGGCCTTCTCCTTTTGGAAGAACCAACATCACGCCAGCGTTATGTTGAGGCCGCCGGGATCGGCTCTTCCATCCACCCTTGAGTTCCAGAAGCTTAGATCACCCCCCGGGCGGACTATTGGCATCCGCATGGGCGAAGAGCCTGCGATGAATTGCGATAGAGTGACGTCCCAATTCAGCGTTCGGTAAATGCTCTCGACATGCTGTCAGTGATGGGCTTGACCAGATAGCTGAAGAACGTCCGCACGGCCGTTTGAATCATGATCTCCGCCGGCATCCCTGGCTGGGGAGAAAAACCTTTCACGCGCGAGATTTCCTCTGAGGAAACCTTGATGCGGGCAATGTAGACGTCTTGGTCTGCCATAGCCATCTTGTTGTCCTCCAGAGCATCGGCCGAGATATAAAAGACCTCGCCGTTCAGGACAGGCGTGGTGCGCTGGTTGAGTGCGGTGAGCCGGACAGTGGCTTTCTGACCGACCTTGACGCTGTCGATCTCATTACGCCGTACTTTGGCTTCGATGATCAACGGCACGGCGGCGGGCAGAATCTCCATGATTCCTTTGCCGCTTTCGATGACGCCACCGTTTGTATGATAATAAGTTCGAACAACCGTGCCGGAGACTGGTGCCAGGATAGTAGTTCGACGCAGGACGTCATCTGCTTCGCGCGATTGTTCCCGTGCTGCGTCACGCTCACCCTGGATCGATTGCAAACGATCGAGGGCGTCCTCGCGATATGCTTCTTCAGCCTGCGCGATCTGCTGCTGTCCCTTCAGCGACTGAGCGCCGGTTTCGGCAATCTCCGAGGTGAGACGCCCTATCTGGCCTTCGGCATCGGCGATCGCTCGCTGCAGTGCCTTGACCTCCGTTGCCCGGAGAAGACCTTTTACCAACAAGGCCCGTTTCGTTTCATGTTCGTCCTGCAACAGCACGAGCTGCCGCGATATGGCCTCGCGATGTCGTACATATCCTTCGGCCCGGAATTCCAGAGCCTTCATGTTCTGCCTCAGCAATGTCAGTTCCGTCGCAAGCTTGATGCGCTGAGCCTTGAAGTTAAGCTGCTGTGTCAGCACGATCGAAGAGACGTCCGGATCATCCTTGAATTGCTCCAGGATGCCCGAAATTTCCATATTCTCGGCGCCCTGCGCCTGAGCTGCGAGGCGGGCTGCTGTGGCCTCCAGCCTGATACGGCGGAGGAACAGCTCACGTTTCTTGGAGAGCGCCGCCGTCTCGTCAAGCAGGACCAGGGGCTGGTTTTCGACCACCTGGTCGCCTTCCTTCACCAGCAGCTCCTTGATGATGCCGCCCTCGAAATGCTGCACGACCTTGTTACGGCCGGTAGCCACGAAACTTCCCTGGGAAATGACCGCAGCGGCCAGCGGCGCCGTCGCAGCCCAGGTTCCGAACCCTCCAAACGCCACCGCGGTCAGCACCAATCCCGCCACTGTCTGCTTCCAGACCGAGCGAGGGACTTCGGAATACCACTCTAGATCATGAACCTTTACAACGGCCGACATCTCTTGCTCCTATTGTAACTGGTGGCCAAAAGAGCCGGAATTGATGTTGATCCCGCGAGCCTCTATCGCGTTCAGCACGTCCATTCGCATGCCGAACAACGCCACTGTGCCGTTGACGAGCAGCAGGATCTTGTCGACGCTGTTCAGAAGTGCAGGCCGTTGGGTGATCGTCGCCACGGTAATCCCGCTTTCCTTGGCATGCTGGAGAGCCCGCAGCAGAGCGGCATCGCCGGCATTGTCGAGGTTCGAATTCGGTTCATCCAGCACGACGAGGCGAGGATCCCCGAAAAACGCTCTGGCGAGAGCGATGCGCTGCTTTTGACCGCCCGAAAGCGGCGAACCATCGGCGGCGACCACGGTTTCGTAGCCATGCGGCAAACTGGCGATCATTTCGTGGACATCGGCAAGCATGGCTGCGCGGTAGATCTGTTCGTCATCGACGTCCTGCCTCATCCGCGCGATATTCGACTTGATGGTTCCGGGGAAGAGCTGAACGTCCTGCGGCAGGTAGCCGATATTTTCCCCGAACTGCCTTTGATCCCAGTTGCGAAGATCCATGAGATCCAGCCGAACGCTGCCTGAGGTCGGAAGAATCGACCCGACCAGCATCTTGCCAAGCGTTGTTTTTCCGGCTCCCGAATTGCCGATGATGGCGAGAGAATCGCCCGGCTGAAGGGAGAACGCGATGCCATTCAGAACAACCCGCTTGGTGCCCTGCGGGACATAGAGCAACCTCTCCACATCCAGCCGACCCTCCGGCTTCGGAAGATTCAGCCGATCGAAGTTGAGAGGCGACGATTTCAGCAGGGCGGTGATCCGGCCATAGGCGGATTTCGACTGGCTGTATTGATTCCATCCTTCGATCGCGCCTTCGATCGGCGCCAGCGCACGTCCGGCGATGATGGAGGCCGCAATAACCATACCGCCGGTGAGTTGGCCCTCGATCGACAGGAATGCTCCCCAACCAAGCATGGCGATCTGGGTCAACAGTCGGCAGGCTTTGGAAACGGCGGCGATGGTGATGTTCCGGTCCTGGGCAATAACCTGCGCTCGCAAGGAGGAGGCCGTGTCTTTGCCCCACATCTGGACAGTCTCGGGGATCATAGCGAGCGCATTGATGATCTGCGAATTGCGGGACATGGATTCCAGGTGAAGATTGGCCTTTATCTGGGCGGTATTGGCCTCCGCGAACGGATCCGCTGTCATACGCTGGTTGACCATCGTAAAGGCGAGCAGCAGGACTGCCGTCAGGATCACGATAGCACCGAGATGCGGGTGGATCAGGAAGACGGCAAGGACGAACAGCGGAGCGATCGGCGCATCCAGGAATGAAAGAAGGGTGCGGGATACGAGGAAGGACCGAACCTGCTGAAGGTCGCCGAGCACCTGATATTCCCGACCGTTGCTTTGAAGCGAAGCCCTTGCCGCAGCACTGAGGATCGGAGCGCCGAGCTGCGCGGCCACTTCGACGGCGGTCCGCATGAGGATGAAACGGCGAAGTGCATCAAAAGCGGCCTGCAGGATGACCGCACCCACGATCACGACCGTCAGCATGATCAGCGTGTCGAGAGACCGGCTGGTCAGCACCCGATCCGATATCTGGAACAGGTATATGGGGATCGCCAGCACAAGGATATTACTTGCGATCGTAAACAGCATCACGATCGCCAGATTGATCCGGACAGCCTTGATACCCGCGCGCAGGCTCGCCGAGAAGTCTATCGGCGCCAGACGCTTGTGGAAGGAGGTCCCGCCACCGCCCGAGCCGGCGCCACCGCCGGTAGAGGGTGATTTCGCAAATTTGCCGCTCTCGGTGCGAAGAGGGCCGGTGTCACCGTCGATGGTGATCATTCCCTCGGGCGCCTTGGCTTCGGTGGCTTCCCGCACTGCGGGTTTCGGTTTGACCTCGATTTGGGGCTCAATGACTTTGTCCGTCACCGGCAGAGCAACGATGTCCGCTCCTTCAGGATTCTGAGCGTCGCGTGGCGGGTTCTGGAGAATTTTCTTGGTTTCAAGTCGGGACACGGTTGCCGAGGTGGCGGCGTTATCGTTCGATAGCTTCAGACACTCTTCCACGGCGTGCTCCAGCTTGACATAGATATCCTCATCATTGAGTTGCGGGTTTTGGTTGTCGGTTGGCTGCGGTCGCTCAACCCGTGTTTGGGTATCCGGCATGCTTCCCCCCTTCATCCGAGCACATGTTGCAATCCATCATTCTGATAGTGCCCGTTGTCTTGTTCTGCGGGCGTGACGCCCATTTCTTCAAACTCGCCATCCAGCATGCTGTCATCCAGGAAGACCACCGCCTCGTTGACGAGCGTATCGGGGTCCCCCGTGAGCAGGTCCGGCTGATGGGAAATCAATTCCGCCTGGAAAAGCGTTTCTTCGGAATATTGCTGCCCTCCGACATAGGTGTGCCCGAAGGAATCGAAATCGAGGATGGCAGCGTTGTTGATCAACGCATTTGCGCCTGTTGAAACCGTCCACGCAGCGTCGGTTTGCGGATCGAGCGCATTCATTGCGAGCGCGATCTGGTCGCTGTCTCCGACGATGTTCGTCTGACTGATGTATTGAATGTTCAGGAAATCGCCGCTGATATAAAGGACACGAAGGCCGCCAAGGCCTGCGAAAGCCGGATCGGTCAACACTCCCTTCGATAGATCTCTGCCTCCCGCGGCCATATCGTTGGCGGCATCGAGGTAGGCGGAAGGCAATTCTCCGAAGCGGTCCGCGCCACCGACGTTGTAGATATGCGCCTGATTCCAGAGCAGGTTTCCCGAACTGCCAATGCTGCCCTGACCTGTCGTCTCGAAACCCGACACTGCCCCGACCACGTCGTTGTCAAACAGTACATTCGTCTGGTGGATGATATTGGCGTCATAGAGCGAACCACCGACAATGATGAGGTCGAAGGAGAAGCCCAGCTCGAAGATCGAAGTCTGGTTTACGCTTGTATTGTCCCCCGCGATGACGCTTGTCGTGACACCCGACGAAGACAATATCCCGACATCGTTGTCGGTCATGAACACGTATTGTTCCAGCCAATTGGTGATCAACAGATCCCCTTGGATCTCGGTGATCGCCCAAGCGCTCGGGAAACCTCCTGCGGCGGCCTGATCTCCAGAGCCTTCCTCGAGCGGATCCGTACGCTCGAAAGTCGCAATGTTGAAAAGCTCGTTCGGGCTGTCTTCGCTATTCCACCCGTCGATTGCGGACGTGATGGAGTCGGTGTCCCAAATTGCATTGGTCTGGACGATCGCGTTGATTTCCACATGATCGCCGACGACCGCCGTTACGGTTGCTCCGGTCCAGAGGTTCTTCACCACGGCCTGGTTGACGACGGTGTTGTCCCCGGCAATGAGTTCGACGGAATTGTCGATGGTGATCGAGCCGTCTTCGGAAATCACCACATTGGGCGGCGGTCCATCATCTTCGTCGGCATCGGCCCCTACGGCGTCGTCGTTATCGGCATCCTCGTCGGCTGGGCTCTCCGCGTCATTCTCTTCCGCATTCTCCTCATCGTCGAAGGAGAAGTAGTCTTCAAGCTTTGGAGCATCCTCGACGAGCTCTCCGTTGACATAGACGCCCTCGATGACAGGAGAGTGCTCGATGAATGTTTCCATCGGACTGCCGGGCGCCGCGACCAACGCTTTCAGCTGGAAGGCAATGTCATTGATGACATCAATGAGTTCCGCACTGGAACCGGGCATTTCCGGATGGCCGATTGGCGCGTGGGAAAGCACATCGTCAGCAGCTTTCAGCAGAGCGGCGTCATTCACTGGATCGGGGTGGAATTCCAGATTGCTTCCCCCGACGTTGAAAGTGTCGTCGTCCGACAGCGACGCTGCCTGAATGATGTAATTGACGACAGACCCTGGAGGCTCGATCGGCGGCACGGTGAACGCTTGTCCAATGCGCGCGCCTGGAAGGATTTCCTCTGTCTGTTCGGGAGGGAAATATGGCGAATCGTCTCTCACCACCAGAATCGGCGGATGATGTTGCCACGAAGCAAACGAAGGGTGCTCCAAGGGCCTGAGATAAGCCGGCGCCTTATAGAAAACGTCAGGGTCAAAACCCAGAAACTCATACGGCGCGTCGAAAGTCGATGAAATGAAAGGCTCGGTATGAAGGTGATCTTTTTGCGTGTAGTAACTGAAATCCAGGTAGGCATCGCGCTGTCGCGCCTCTTCGACCGTCGTATGGAATAGGCCGATGAAATGCGCAATTTCCTCGGTGATCTTGTCCATAGCCGTCATGACACGGACCCCTTATTGCCTGCTAAGCATTTAGATGGAGTGGACTGCGCAGAGACCGCGCAGTCCGTTGATGTCCCTCTTGACGTGCAAGAGATTGCCGCTCGCGTTAAGCGGAGGTGTCGTCGTCACCGATCGACGTGCTGGTGAGGTCGCCGCCAACAATCGTCATATCGATCGCGTTCTGCTGCAGGTTCGCGCCAAGAACGATTTCCTGGTTGAACGCAGATGTTTCGACAAAGGCATCGGACGAAGCGCTGCTCGTGCCGGTAACGTATCCGTCGTCACCGTTGTTGGAGCCCCAGGTCCCGCCGGCACCGCCTGCTCCACCGTAGCCGGTGCTTGCAATGCCGCCCATGCCGCCTGCAGCACCAGCACCGCCGATAGCCCAGCCGCCCATGGCATCACCGCCGGTGCCGTCGGCCCATGCACCACTGAGTGCATCGCCGCCTGCGCCTCCGGTAGCCCAGGCGTCACCGCCGGTGGCATCGCCGCTCGTCGCGTCGCCACTGATGGCTCCGCCGCCTACGCCTGCACCGCCTGCTCCGCCGGCACCGCCGGAACCGCTACCAGCACCAGCACCGAAGCCAGCGCCAAGGCCTGCTCCGAGAGCATCGCCGCCGGCACCACCAGCGCCGCCAGCACCGCCGGCACCGCCGTTACCACCGGCCCCGCCGGCCGGGTCGCCGCCGTCGCCCGCATCGTTGGCACCGCCTGCACCTCCGGTGCCGCCGGATCCGGCATCGCCGTCGGAGAAGATCGGATTGATGAAGCCGAGGCTGCCCATCAGGTTGGTCGCAGCACCGCCGGCGCCTCCATTGGCATTGCCAGCATCGGAAGCGTCGCCCCCGTTGGCATTACCAGCGTCGCCGCCGCTTCCACCGTTTCCGCCTTCGCTGTCGCCACCGTCGTCGCCATTACCGGCAAAAGCGAGGCCAGCTCCAAGTCCGAGGCCAAGACCAAGGCCAAGGCCCAGACCGTCGCCGCCGCGGCCACCGTTGCCACCGGTGCCATCGCCGCCTGTAGCGTCGCCAGTATCGGCATCGCCGCTGTCACCGTCGCCGCCGTCCGCGTCGCCGCCGTCGCCTTCACCACCGACCGCCGCACTTGCAGCAATGCCGCCAAGACCGATACCGCCGAGCGCGAAGCCACCCAGGGCTGCACCGCCGTCTCCGCCGTCGCCGCCATCGGCGTCGGCCTCACCGCCACCACCGCCGCCGCCGCCTCCGGCACCGATCCCTTCGGATGCGATTGCAAACCCGCCATGGGGATTGGCATCGAGGGTGAACTCGCCGCTGTTGTTGACCTCGGCATTTTCGAGATGGTCGTTATCCTGGATATTGGCAACCTGCGAAATGACGTTGCCAACGTCGTTTCCAGCACCCGTAAGGGCATCGTTCATGACATCGTCGATCCGGATGTTGAACATCCCGTCGATCTGGCTGCCTTCCATATCGATATCGGCAAAGTCATTGTCTTCAGGCAGATAGTCTTCGAGGCTCATTCCGACATCGACGGTCACGTCGACTGTGGTCTCATTGACATTCGCATTGAAATTGGCGTTGCCGTTCAGGTTGGCATTGCCGTTGCCATTGAGATTCAGGTTGCCGTTACCGTTGCCGTTCAGGTTGCCATTGCCGTTGAGATTGTAGGACTCACTGCTCTGGTGCTGGCCCTGTCCCTGACCTTGGCCCTGATGCTCCGACTGCTGCTGTTGCTGCTGTTCCTGCTGGCGCTGCTGCTGCTGCTGTTCCTGGCTGTCGTCATCAAACAGCGTGTTGAGGCTGCGTTTGTCTGCCATGACGGTATCCTCTTGATATTGCGACGCCTTGACCGCCATTCATCTTTTTTGGGATCTTTGGTCGCCGCTGTTGGAATGGCTAACTGCTTGAGGCTATGGGCGCGCATCTACGCGACCGTTCGCCGGTTTCCGGGTTCCAATCTCTGATTTTTCAGGTCCTCCCCTGTCTTCTCGGAAGGCTTGAAAGGGCGCAACAATGAGGTGGCTACTTGCTACACACGCCACCCACTCTGAGCGTTGGCTCTCCAGTGCCTTTCGGGATGGCGCACACTGTGTCCCGATTGAGGAGAAGAAATAAGGTGCTATTTCGAGCTAGCGCAGTGGATCAACTGACTGTTGATGCTAACACCATAGGTGTAAGGATATAAATAAGAAGAGGTAGATGTATTCCTGACGTTTTCGTCTTACGGAGGGTGATAGATTGCTTGCCCTCCTGAGAAATTAGCCTTCGATCATGCTTCGTTCCTAAAAACGAACCTCAACGAGCTAAATTCCTTGCTAGTTTGATCTAATCGATAGCTCCTTCGGTCTATTCCCACCTCAGGAGTCTTGGTTTACCGTTTCCTAAAAGAAGAATCCGGAGCGTCTGTTGCGTATAGCTTCAACGAGGGGAGAGGGCCCAATCATGCAAGTTCCGCATAGCGTTTCGCAACATCTTGATGTGGATCTGGCTACAAAAGCCTTGAACAGAATGAAAGCTGTCAGGACAATACTTTTCATTTGCTCGCCAGGAACGATATCTACTGCAATGACGGCTGCCATAGAGAGCGAATTTCCATGGCTGTCGGTCAAAACAGTGCCCAATCTGCCGTCGGCTTTGACGGAGTTCGACAATCCAGTGCAGCTTGTCCTGGCAGATGTTGCACTGATCCATGTCATAAAAGAGCATTGGCAGAAGCTCGTCCGACTTCATGTCGGCGCTACGCTCGCTTTCATCGGCAGCGATGATGAGGTACCCGCAATAAACAGGATTGAGGATCTGGGGTTCGTCCAGGGTGTCGTGCCGTTCAATGTGAATCTCGATGTCTTCCTGTCGGCTCTGCGCATCATCCTCAAGGGCGGCACATATTTTCCGTCAAATCACCACCAGCAGCATAAGAGCTTATCGTGGGAAGGAATTGAGGATCGGGCCGAACCGGAACGCACCCAACCTTCGCTTGGCAGGTCCTCCGCCCGAATGATCGACAAGCTGACAAAACGTGAGACCGAAATCCTTGCCCGGATCGCGATGGGCAATCAGAACAAGATCATAGCAGCGGCACTGGGCCTGTCGGAACATACGGTGAAGATCCACATCCACAACATCATCACCAAACTGGGCGTGCACAATAGAACTGAGGTCGTGGCTCTCTATTTCGAGCATAGGCGCAAGGATAGTGCTGACAATGCATCCGAATCGATCCACCGCCAGGACGGCGGCTCGCTCCCCGGCGATAAACTCTAGGCTTCAGGCCATACTGCTCCTGATCGGGCAGCTGAACTATACCTGGACCAATACCGAAAGCCTGCTGATCCATATGATTGCAGGGCTTGCCAAGGTTGATAAGGAGACGGCAATCGTCGTCTTCCTTACATTGAACACGACCCGGGCACGCATTGATCTTGTCGAAAGGCTGGCCAAGATGAAAAAGACTTCCGCCGTCTGTCGGCGCGAAGTCCTGGAAACAACGCAGCGCCTGTCGGACGAAGCGAAGCTTCGCAACAAATACAACCATTGCATCTATTCGTTCGATCCCGACAGCGGTCGTAACCTTACCCAATCCATGCGCATCTTCGAAAGCAGAGACGAGATCAAATACGGGAAAATCGAAGAACTTGATGTCCGGGAAATCGGCCGAATTCAGTCGAGCATCAATTCCCTCATCGAGATCAATCATATGCTTTGGAGCATTACCGAACGATACGATTTTCCCAAATAACAAGATGCCGAAGCCGGCTGGGTATCAACAGCGGCCCCCGTGGGGCCGGAACATCCAATTACGGTCGCGCTTGAGCGTCCGTAGTATGGGAGCGCCTGCCGGGATTTATTTGTTCTTCAGAAGCCATATCTTGCCGACCATGGTGATCCCGTGGGCGGCCTCCTCTGTCTTCACGTCCGGATTGAGACTGCGCATAAGCCCGAGTTCCCGCAATGTATCCAATGTCGCCGTCGTCAGAAATTTGATCTTCTGCGGCCGTTCCCGAAACCGGTCGTTCCTTGCATAGGTCACGGCGGCATTCAGATGTGTCCACTTATTGGCCTCCTGCGGAAACAGATCTCCCTCCTTGGCGAGCTTTAGCCCTCGGATCTGGGCAGGCGTAAGCGTAATTGTGTTCAATGTTCAGTCCTTGAATTGAGTAGAGTAAGCTGTTGGAACCGCCCACGAGGCGGAATTGGCTAGCTTGGCGAACCGTGCCAACATGGCAGTCAGCCCGGCAAATCCGGCATCATGTCGGCGCGCTAACCTCACGCTCGTCTTGTAAGCGGATATCCCTCGGCGTCGTAGAGCTTTCGCATCTGCACACCGTCGAAACGGGCTTCCTCGACCTCAAGAACGGAGCCACGGAGAAGGGCAGCCGGCATGTCCTCGATTGCGAAGCGAAGAGCTTCAGCGGCAGACTCGAATCTTTTATAGCGGAGACTACTCCGCCTCTTGACGGTTTTGCATGGGTACAGCCCGGCGCTGGCATTGTAGTCGAAAACTGCCATGTTTTATCCCTTGCAATCGGAGAAGTTGTCGGGAGGTCAATGGCTTGACACCCCAGGAAATTTCAACGGAAGAAGGAAGGCAGCCTAACGGCGCCTACAACACGTTTTTCGAGACGCTGTTGCATCTCCGCAAGCTTTGTCTCACGTTTTCGTAGAATTTGTCTACTGCGCAAGTCTTGCAGCTTCGCCGCGTTGGATCCTTCTTCAGCGTCCGGGCGCTTGAACAGGCCTGCGGCAGCATGGCTGGCGGTATTGATCATAATGGCATCCTTGTTATGGCATGCGAGACCGAAACAATGTCAGCCGCAAGCATCTCCCGCCGGTAGACGGAATTAGAAACGTTCGCAAAATCAGGGTTAGCCAAGCAACCGGCTGAGCCGGGAGGATCAGATAGCCGAAAAGGCTGAAAACGCAGACCCTGTATATAGCGATGAAAGACATCTCTTTCAAGCCGGCTCGAGATCACCGGCAATCGCTCGGAGACGACCGCCATATAATTCTACGAAGCAGTAGCCTTGACGATACCAAGGCTACCTGCTGTTTGCCGGCGTTCAACCCGAGAGGAGATCACGCTTCTGCAACCGCACACCTCAAAGGGGAACAGCTGGGGTTGCGATGGGTCTTATCAACTCCGCAGCGGCGTCTGCACCATGGAGTGAGCGGCACACCGGAGCGTCGAAATCCAGCGCACCGGTCAGTTCATTTCGGCTTTTTTCCGAGGCTAAGGCTGCTCCCCGCAAGTTTGACCTGAGCTCCCTGGACCGAAGCCGTCGGAGCTACACTCTTATCCTTTTTAGGTTTTCGCGTTTCTCGATTGCTGCGTATCTGTCCCTTGGCCATTTTAGTCTCCTGGAGTGTTCCGATTGCGAGGCCGCTTCTGTTTGCAACCACGGGCCTGAGGCCTCACGTCGCTAAGAAGTGGGATCGACGTGATTCTTTGATAGAGGCAGGAGGGTATCCCGGCGCCCGCTCAGGTAGGACGCGATGTCGACTGATTGCATACCCCTCGACACGGCAGTGTGAAACTGCGTTTCAGGTCGGTGGCTGAACCGGGAGAACGCGATCACTGCCGGGGTAACGCCGGCTTCAAAATGACTGACATCCAAGTCTGCATCTCGAGCACGCTCATCAGCTTCCCCGAGTTCGATATTTTCCCGGTATCCTGGACCGCTGATCCGGACCAGATTGCGAGAGATGCTTTCGGGGTGAAGGGTGGAAGACATAACGTCCTCCTTTCATGGGGGCTGGAGTATAAAACCTTGAAGCCACAGCGCTCTTGAACGGCGACTGACGCTTTCAGCATGCGCTCTTGTCTCGACAAAGGCAATGGCCGAGCAATGGCGAAGGAGATGAAGATAGCTGAGCCTCATAACAACGGTGACCGATCTGATGCCGCTCGGCGTGCCCCCGCCTTTGTGTCAACACAGTTGGGATTTATAGACGGCATATCGAAATTGCTTGTCGAGCTTCGTTTTTGTGCTTTCCCGCACGAGCTTATCTTTCCTTTCAAAATCGATCTTCTGCCGCTGGCATGTCGCCGGACGGCTGACCTATGCGATTGAAAGGATTGATCGTCATGAACAACGGCATCGTAAAATTTTTCAATACCTCCAAAGGCTTCGGCTTTATCCAGCCGTCGGACGGCTCCAAGGATGTGTTTGTTCACATCTCTGCGGTTGAGCGCTCTGGCATGACATATCTCGCAGAAGGCCAGAAGGTCAGCTACGAGCTGATCGAGGATAAGCGGTCGGGCAAGAGCGCGGCGGAAAACCTGCAGGTCGCCTAAAACAGCATCGCTTCAAATCCTTGGCCACGGATGTACTGGCGAGGTTGCCGAAGCGGTCGACAAGGTCGGGCTTTCGCCCGGCCTTTATTTTTGTTTAACGAAAGAATTTTTCATGAAAAAAACCAATGCGGAGCAACTCCTGAGGAAGGCCCATCGCCAGGTTGCAAATACCAGCGGTGGCGGCCATCTCGGCGGCACGAACCATGGCCAAGGTTATGATGCCAAGACGTCTTCGGCCAGCAGGACCAAGACGGACAAGGGTCGTAGGGCCGGCAGCAAGAACTGAGTTTGGCCAGCATAGGCTATAATGGCCCGGTACCGGTGAGAAGGGACGCAAATACGCCCCTTTCTGCCCTTGTCGTTTTGATACCGTTCGCGCCTTGAGTTTAGATCAAGGCGATTTCCATTCGGCCTCGGCACACGCTGCAAGGAAATGGCGACGCACTTCCTCGGGGTCCACTTCCCGCCGGACAGCCGAATAACACGTGAGGAGTGCTTTCCAGTAAAGTGGCCCTGACCTGCACCTGAAGCGCAACTGCATATACCGGATAGCTTGAGCAGGTCCCTCTATCCCTATGTTCGGATAGCCGCCCTGCTCGATAAAAACCGGAAGATTCCAATGCGCGGCAAAGTTGATCGGAATGATCTGACCCAAAGGCCTGCCTCCGGATTAGCCGAGGAAAGCCCCAGCGATGATAATCTTGGGTATCACGAATACAAGCCACTGTCGCGCTATTTCGCCACAAACCGGTCCCGTAATGCTGTCGCAATCTCTTGGGCGGACAAGGCGAGGATGAGGCTTTTATTGATAGAGGACGAGAAAGAGCTGGCGGATGCGCTGTCCAGGGCGTTGAGCAAATACGGCATCCTCACCGACCACACGATGCATCTCGCCGACGCGATCGAATTGACGTGTCAGAATGTCTACGATGCAATCCTTCTGGATCGCCGCTTGCCCGATGGCGAGGGACTGACCTTTATTCCCCATTTGAGACGAACGAGAACGGACACCCCGATTATCGTGCTGACGGCGCGCAATGAGCCGATGGAGCGTGTCGAGGGGTTGGATATCGGCGCTGACGATTATCTGGGCAAGCCGTTTCTCGTCGAAGAATTGATGGCTCGCTTGCGAGCCGTGCTGCGACGGCCGGCAAGTCTGGCGGAACTCCAAATCACAGTGGGACGAATAGTGATTGACCCCTTGCATTTAGGCGTGACCGTAGACGCGATCCCGCTCGATCTGCCCCGACGCGAACTTCTGGTTCTGACGGCGCTGGCGAAGCGAAAGGACAAGGTCGTCCTTCGATCGACGCTTGAGGCGGCGGTCTACAATTACGAAGAAGAAATCCAGTCGAACGCACTCGATGCGCATATTTCCAGGCTGCGCAAGCGGCTGCTCGATGCCGGCGCGGGCATCGCGATCCACAACATCCGCGGCGTCGGGTATCTCCTGAAGGAGGGATGATGCGCGAGGCGCTGAACTCGAACCCTTCGCTTTGGTGGAAACTGAGTTGGCAACTCAGTCTGGTCATCATCGCAGTTAACGCTGCGGTGATCCTCGGGCTTTGCGTATGGGCTGCTACAATCATGTCGCCGAATATTGCCATGGAGGAGAAGATCAGTTCAGCGATAGCGGCGGCCACGACACGCGACAGCCAGGGACGTTTGCGGTTGCAAGAAACGCTGGAGCTAAGGGCGCTCAAGAAGCAGAACACTTCACTCTGGTATGTGGTGGCCACGATAGACGGAGCGTTCGTGTCTTATGGCACCATCCCCACACCCTATAACGAGCTCGCGCATCTGGTTCATTGGTTCTACGACGCCGACATACGCGGGTCCGCTGCGACAAGAGAGGTTGCCACGATTGACGATGCCGAAACAGCAGTCGGCGAGGTTCGGATTCTGTTTGGCGGCGTTGCGGACAAAGGCTCGCCAGTCTTCGCCCTTTTGGTCAGGGCTTACCCGATTTATGTCCCTCTGCTCGGGCTCTCTCTGCCCGCGATTTTTCTCGCCGTTCCGCGGATCGTTGGCCGTGCCCTCGCAAGAGTAAGCGATGCCGCTGACAAAGCATCGCAGATCGGACCCCGCCAGCATGGGGCACGCCTGCCGGTGGAGGGAATTCCCAAAGAAGTCGCTCCGCTGGTGATTGCATTTAACGGAACGCTCGAGCGGCTTGAGAGTGAGCTGAAGAAACGTCAGCGCTTCCTGATTGATGCGTCGCATGAGCTCCGGACGCCGATTGCAATCATGCAGACGCGGATCGACGGAATGCACGACGGACAGGAACGTAAGCGGTTGTTGAGCGACGTGGCTCGCTTGGCTGAAACGGCGGAGCAGCTTCTCGACTTCGAGCGCAACGACCAGGCGATTGCTTCTTACGAGACGATCGACCTTGTCGAAATCGCACGAATGGTGGTTGCCGACTTGGCACCCCAGGCGATCGCTGCCGGCTACCAGATCTCGTTTCAAAATGAGGTGGAGAGTCTCGAACGGCTCGGCAGTCCCTCCGCTTTATCGAGGGCGATTAGCAATCTCGTTCGCAATGCTATCGATCATGGCGGCAACCGCGGGATGATCACCGTCTCGGTCTCGGCCGACGTGCGGATTAACGTGTCCGATGAAGGCCCGGGCATACCGGTAGAACATCAAGAGCTGGTTTTTGAACCCTTCTATCGTGTTACGCCCAAAAACAGAGGCGCTGGCCTGGGGCTGAGCCTGGTGAAACAGATTGTCGCAAACCACAGGGGCCAAGTCAGCCTCAAAAGCGGCATGACCGGAACCCAGGTGACGATCCAGCTCTGATCGGCGTTAGAAGTAACTGGAACCGTACGTGGCGCAGCGCCGCCGCCTGCCGGCGACAGCTCTTCGATTGGAAATGGCCGATGGGCACGGCGATATCCTTGGCTCGAAAACGATCTGTAATGTTGCGGCAACCCTCCGCTCGCACTGTCGCCCGAATACCGCGACGGAGACCAAAGAATGCACAGAAATCCCCAACCCTTTCGCCGATTTCTCGACTATCCGCCAATGCCATCATTGTTCGCATGTCTGGCGCTACTCATCTCCATGGCCGTCACCGGATGTACGTCGATTCCAATAAAAGAAAGCGGCACCCTTACATCATACAGCAATCTTGGCGCTCCAAAAGGAAAGCTGGGCAAGAAGCAACGGCTTTATGTCGATGGCGGGCAGCTAGCCAAGGTGAAGACGGTCCGGATCGTCCCGACAAGTTTTACCTTCATCGCTGCATCGAGGATCAAATCGGAAACTGACCGATCTCTCATCACGAACGCGCTGGACCGAGCCTTATGCGTTGCGCTCAGCGACAAATATCAAATGGTCCCTTCCGACCAACCGGCGGATTTGACGGTGCGCTCCGTCGTCACCGAGATAGTTCCGACGAATAAGGGTGTGGCGGCCGCTGCGACCGTCGTTAGCGTTGGCGGCGGCTTTGCGCTTCCCGACAATATACCTCTTATCGGCATTCCTCGTATACCGTACGGTCTCGGTGGCCTCGCCGTCGAGGCAGAAGCGGTCGATAACTTCAATGTCCAGCGCGCGGCGATGATGTGGGGGCGTGGAGCGAATTTCATACAGGACAAACCCCGTTATTCCGATGTGGGCGACGCCTATAGCCAAGCCACGAAGTTCGCGAGCGATTTTTCGCGAATGCTGATCACTGGCAAGGAACCGAAGATGCTCGACATTTCGGTTCCTTCAAGACATCGAGTGCAGTCCTGGTTCGGTGGGAAGCCGAAATACGCAGCGTGTGAAGCGTTCGGTCGCGCTCCCGGTGTCCAGGGTGCCGTATCGGCCAGATTCGGTCTTCCGCCTGAATGGACCGACAGGAAACCAAAAACGGTCCTAACGCACTGACGCCGGATGCTATGGATTCAGGCGGGATTGCGCTCCCAATACCAGGCTACATACATGTTTTTCCGATCATGCCTGCGGCTTTTCAGGAAGGCGCGGATAGACCGGACATCTTCCTTTTCGCAGGCAACCCAGACAAACGTTTGGTCATCGATGGAAGTGATCGCTTTTTTGGTCTCCTCGGCAAGAACGCCTTTTGCTCCGGGCGGATAGCTCTTCCGATGCAGCCAACGGACTTCGATCATACCTGCCGACGGAAGAGGCTGTTCTTCAGCCTCATCCAACACTTCTATGATCGCCTGGATACGCGTATCCGGCGGCACCTCGGCGGCAATGCGCGCAATGGCGGGAAGTGCACTTTCGTCCCCGGCCATAAGAATGGACTTTGCCTCCGGAAGGCCGCCACCCCCTGGCCCGAGCAGTGCGATTTTTTCCCCGGGCTGCACATCCCGGGCAAAATCGGCTCCGGGAGTTTCGACGCCCGGCGCGGGGTGCTGCAGGAAGTCGATCCAGAGCTCTCGGCGTTCGATGTCGACGGCGCGGATCGTATAGACGCGGACCAGAAGTTCGTCCTCTCCCTCCGGCCATGCCACGCGGCCATCCTCGCGAAGTCCCGGCCACACCGGATGTCTCCCCTTAGGCGGGGCGAGGAGTCGGACATGCATATCCCCGCCGACGAAGGGTGCGACATCGGAACATGCGAACTTCACCCGACGCATGCGGGGAGTCACATCTTCGGCAGAAACGACGGTGACCTCGTGGATATTCGGCAGTATCGACAATGATGCCGGTTCGGACCAAATCAACTCGAGCGGATCGTCCCCGGCAAAATAGAACAGGTGCTCCGCGATAATGGTGCGGCTCATCTGAAGCTCCGATTCCGACGGGCAGGCCAGCTCAATCAGAAGCTTGTGGTCTTGCACGCGAATGCTCGCAGTCCCGGTCTTGCTCGAAAGCAATGCGAGGTTCCCGGTCCGCTGCACCTCTGCATGCTCAACGAAATGCTCGCAAATTTCGTCGAGCATGCTTCCGGCGTCCGTCGGAAGCGCTGTGCCAGAAAGTTTGAATTGCTGAACCGCGTTCATGGCCGGCTCTCCTTAAGATCCTGCTTCATTACCATCCTGTGGCGGCTGATCGGGAGCATGATCGGCCGGCCCGAAGTGGGATCGGCGATGATGCGGCTTTCGAGACCGAAAACCCGTCGCACATTCTCTTCCGTCAGCACATTCTCCGCAGTGCCGGAGACATGTATGCGGCCGTCCGCCATCGCGACGAGATGATCCGCGTAACGAGCCGCAAGATTGAGATCGTGCAAAACCATGACGACGGTGGTTCCGCGGGAATGGTTGAGATCGGTCAATAGATCCAGCACTTCGACTTGATGGCTGATATCGAGAAATGTCGTCGGCTCGTCCAACAGCAGGATTTCCGTCTGCTGTGCCAACGCCATGGCGATCCACACTCGCTGACGTTGCCCGCCGGAAAGCTCGTCCACCGGCCTTTCGGCAAGATCAGAGGTTTTGGTTGCGGCAAGTGCGTCGTCCACCGCCTCGTCGTCCTTACGTGTCCAGCGTGAAAACAGGCTCTGATGCGGATGCCGGCCACGGCTGACGAGATCGGCAACGGTGATGCCTTCTGGAGCGATCGGCGATTGGGGAAGCAACCCCAATGTCCTGGCGAGTTCCCGCGGCGGCGTCCGGTGGATCGACTTGCCGTCCAGCAGGACGTGCCCCCGATGCGGCGATAACAGGCGCGACATTGCACGCAGAAGCGTGGACTTGCCGCAAGCATTGGCGCCGACAATTACAGTCACCTTGCCGGGCGGTACGGCAAGATCGAGTTCATGCAAAATCTCGGTGTCGCCGTAGCCGACCGAAAGTTGGCTGGCGGTTAGAGAATGGACGGTCAAAGCGAACTCCCGGTCCGGTTGGCGCGTACGATCAGAAACATCAGGTAAGGAGCACCCAGGGCGCCAGTCACTACGCCCACCGGATAGCGGCTTGGCAAAAGGAACTGGCCGACGTAGTCCCCTGACAACACCAGCATGGCACCAATCAGAGCCGAAGGAATCAGCAGCGATCCGCGGTTCCCCACGATGCGGGCAGCGATCGGCCCGGACAGAAAGGCCACAAAGGCGATGGGGCCTGTCACCGCTGTCGCAGTCGCAATCATGCCGACCGCCGCCACGATGATCATGATACGGGTCCTCGCGACATCCACCCCCAGGGCGGCGGCGGTATCGTCCCCCAGCCGCAGCGCCTCCAGATCTCGGGTGCGGCTTAAGAGAAGCGCGCCGAAGACAGTGAACGCCATCAGAAGCGGCAGCGCCTGACCAAGCTGTGCTCCGTTGACGCTCCCTGTCAGCCAGCGGACCGCCTCTTGCAGGGTCCAAGCCGGAGCCTGGGAGAGAATGTAGGCGATAAAACTTTCCAGCATCGCCGAAACGCCGATTCCGACCAGTATGAGCCGGGTTCCTGCGGCACCGTTTCTGGAAGAGAGAGCGTAAACCAGCAGCGCGATGCCCATGCCGCCGCCGACGGCAAAGATCGACACGATCGGCCCCTTCAGCGACAGAACGACGATCGCGAACGCGGCGGCTGCGCTCGCACCCCAGCTGATGCCGATGATATCGGGGCTCGCAAGCGGATTACGCAGCATGATCTGAAAGGCCGCACCGCCGAGCCCGAAGCTCAAACCCGCCAGCATCGCAAGCATAGCCCGCGGCAGCCTCAATTGCCCGACGGCGAAGCTCGCTCCCGGGACGTTTTCGCCAAGGAGCACGCGGACGACATCCCCGGGCCGGGTGAAGGATTGTCCGAGCGACAGGGTAAGCGCAAAAATCACGACCACGAGGACCAGTAGGATTGCGACCACAAGAACGTGCCTGCGCGCACGACGGCGGCGGCTTCCAATGATGCGATCGAGGGTGGGGGAGAGCATCGTCACAACTCGCGCACCCGCTGCCGCCGGACTATCCAGATGAAAAACGGCGCACCCACGAGGGCCGTGACAATGCCGACGTCCAGTTCGGCCGGCCTGGCGATGATGCGCCCGACGACATCAGCAGTCAGCAACAGGCAGGCTCCGCTCAATGCGGAAAAGGGCAGCAGCCACCGGTGATCGACCCCGACCAACACCCGGCAGAGATGGGGCACGATCAATCCGATGAAGCCGATGGGCCCGCAAATCGCTGTGGTTGCGCCACACAATAGGATCGCCCCGAGCGCTGCAACGGCACGGGCGGCTGCGACCCGCTCGCCAAGCCCGGCCGCTGTTTCGTCCCCCAAAGCCAGTGAGTTCAGCTTTCGTGCCGACAGAAGGCTAACCGCAAAACCGGCCGCAAGAAACGGCAGAACGGGCAAAACCCGCTCGAAGGTCGCTCCGCCGACGCCGCCTATCTGCCATGAACGGATGCCGCCGGCGATATCGTTTTGGGGCAGCACCACCGCAAGGACCATGGAGGAGAAAGCGACCGATGTCGCCGCCCCGGCTAGCGCCAATTTGAGGGGAGTCGCTCCGCCGCGCCCGAGCGATCCTATAACGTAAACAAAGATCGCCGCACACGCGGCTCCGAAAACCGCTGTCCAGATATAGGCAGCGGCGGAGGCGATGTTGAACCATGCAACGCCCACGACGACGGCAAGCGAAGCTCCCATATTGACGCCGAGAATACCCGGATCGGCGAGAGGATTGCGCGTCACGCCCTGCATCACGGCACCGGCAAGCCCGAGTGCGGCTCCGGCAAGCAGGCCAAGCAGCGTCCGAGGAATACGGACGTTGACCGCCGCCTGACCGATGCTGTCAATCCGTCCGCCTAGAGCCGCGATGATGTCTGCCCAGCCGACGTCGCGCGTTCCGACCGTGCACGAGAGCGCCAGGAGCGCGGCAAGAAGCGCAAGCAGACCCGCCATCCAGAGGCTCCGGCTATGGTTCGAACGCCTGGAGGCCGACCACCGGCGGGATGATTTTAGACCTGCGGCTGTCATTTCGACGTTCTGGCAGCTTCGGCCAGCAGGGCCAGATAATCCCTCAATACCCAAGAGATCGAAAGCGGTGTCGGATTTGCCGCCGTGCCGAGTGGATTCCTGCCCAACATGACAAGCGCTCCCTTTTCGACAGCCTGCATTCTGGCCATCAGCGGGTTCGCCGCCAGCGCATCGAGCAGTTTCTGGTTGCCATAGGTTACGACAAGATCGACATCGTCGAACGCGTCGATGCGCTCCGCGCTGATGGAGCCTGAAAACTTTCCCGGAGCAGAGGCCGCAATGACGCTCCTGGGTGATTTCAGCCCTAGATCCGCAAAAAACTTAACCCTGGTGTCGTTTGTTGTGTAGAAATTGACGATACTCAGATCCGTTGCATCGAGATGGGTGATGAACATCGCCGATTTCCCCTGAAGCTGGGGATATTCGGCAACCGTCCGGGCGATCTCGGCCTCGATCGTCGCGATCAAAGCCTCGCCCTCGGCGGCCATGCCAAGCCCAGCGCTGTTGAGGCGGATCATCTCGCGCCAGTCGGTCGACCACGGAGCTTCGGGATAGGCGACAACCGGAGCAATCTGACTCAGAGTGTCGTAATCCGATTGGCTCAGGCCGGAATAAGAGGCAAGGATCACATCGGGATTGGTGGCAGCGACTGCCTCGAAATCAATTCCGTCACCCTCATCGAAAAGCACCGGTTTGTCCGCATCGAGCTCGGCCAGTTTTTCTGCCACCCAAGGCAGGATCCCATCACCGTCATCATCACCGAAATTGGCTGCAGCAAAGCCGACGGGTACGATTCCCAGCGCCAATGGCACTTCATGGTTCGCCCAGGCAACCGTCGCTACCCGCTCGGGCTTCTTGGTGATGGTGGTCGTGCCGAGAGCGTGCCTGATGGTGATCGGGTAGGAGGTGTTCTCGCCAGCAGCAGCGCCGCTGAACGCTATAACCCAAACGCACGCCGCCGCCACCTGCACGGCAGGAAGAAAGAACCGCAGCATCGCGCAAACTCTGCCTCGTATTGTTAAGTGGACTTCAATTCTCAGGTTCATTGAGCGGCGTCAAGTCAGATACTGAGGGCGTATCAAACAGCAGCGAAGTTTCCGTAGGTTTGTACAAAAACGGAGAAATCTACAATACTGGATAAATTCGCTCCAGTTAATAGCTGTAGCTTGGGGACTATCAGACCAGCCATCTCCGTTGTCCGGCCCGGAAAGAGCTCTTGCTTGGCTGGGTGGCCAAGGATGATTTGCGAGACGATTCCCAGAACTCAACATCGGTACTCACCCGTCATTGGTCACAGTTGGAACTGAAACATGGACATCGAAAGAACAGGCAGCCGCTCAAGCCAGGCCCTTATCCGCTACCGGAATGCGGTCCTTTTGGGTTGCACAGCTCTTGCAGCCTTCGTGCCGACGCTCTTGCTTGCCCAGGACACGGAGAGTTCCGGTTCCGATACGACGCTCAAGCCGATTGTCCTTCAGGGCAGCAGCAATGCCGCCGTGCTCGACGTCGAAAACGACTCCAAGTCAATCGTCGCAACGGAGACGACAGGCGTCGGCAAGATGCCGACGGATATCCTTGAAACGCCCGCCTCGGTCTCCGTCATTACCTCAAAGGAAGTCAGGGAGCGCGCCGCTGACAGTATCGAGCAGGTCGTGCAATATACATCCGGCGTGATTACGGACTATTACGGTTCGGATGATCGTTTCGATTATTTCAAGATCCGCGGTTTCACCCCGTTTACCTACCGCGACGGTTTGGTCATCGGCAGAACCTGGAGCGGGATTCGTGAGGAGCCCTATGCCTTCGAACGCGTCGAGGTTCTGAAAGGAGCCAATTCTACAGGCTTTGGGGTTTCCGATCCCGGTGGGTCTGTGAATTATGTTACCAAGACGCCGAAGAGCGAGCGTTTCGGCGAGGCCTATGTCACGGGTGGCTCGTTCGAGCAGAAGGAGGCGGGTTTTGACTTCGGGGATAACATCACCGAGGACGACACCCTCTCCTACCGCCTGACCGGCAAGTTGCAGCGGTCGGACGCCGAATACGATTATTCGCAGGACGACGAAAACTTCATCATGGGCGGCCTGACCTGGCGTCCCACCGATGCGACGAGCCTGACATTCGTGTTCGATCACCTCGACAGGGACGGCACTCCCAGTGGCGGCGGTCATCCGAGGGGCACTGATTTCGACAGGGACCGTTTCTTCGGCGAGCCCGATTATAACTACGACACCACGAACAGGAACACCTACAGTGTCATGTTCGACCACGATTTCGGGGATGGCCTGACCTTCAATTCCAGCGCGCGCTACAGCAAATCCGATACGGGCTTCGGCTACGCCTACATTTATGACGCGTTGGGTGCCGCTGACCCCTCCGACACCATGGTGGACCGCTCGTTCTTCGGCAGCGACAGATCCACTAAGCAGTTCATCGTCGACGCGCATCTGATCTACGAGACGCATGTCAACGACGTGGACAGCCGCACCCTTGCAGGGGTCGAATACAATGCGTTCAACTCGAATGGCGATACCTACTATGGTGCCGCCCCGGGCATAGATTGGGAGAACCCGGTCTATTCAGGTGTGCCGGGTTCGGTTCCGCTCTATACCACTGTGAAAAATGACCAGAAAACGACGGCTATCTATCTCCAGCAGGATCTGACCTTCTTCGACAAGCTGACCGCAAGCGTCGGCCTGCGCAATGACTGGCTTGACCTACGTGAGGACGGCGTGAATGCCTATACCGGCCCATATGGCGGCGAATCCGATCTCAGCGAATTCACCAAGCGCTTCGGCCTGAGTTACAAGATCACCGAGGAGCTCGCGGTCTATACGAGTTATGCCGAGTCTGTCGCGCCGCCGAGCGCAGGGACGGAGCCGACGACCGGCACGCAGTATGAAGTCGGGCTCAAATACCGGCCGGACGCATTCCCTGCTTTGTTCACCGCCTCCGTCTACGACCTGACGATGGAGAACATCACGACATACGAAGCTCCCGTATACCTTCCGGCAACAGTTGAGAAGATCCGGCACCGTGGCATCGATCTTGAGGCGAAAGCGGAGATAACTAACAATATCAACCTGATAGCCGCCTATTCCTATATCGATTCCGAAATCGTCGAGGAGGGCGGCGCCTACGACGGCAAACGCTTCGCACAGGTTCCCGAGCACCTCGCTTCAGTGTGGGGCACATATACGATGGAAGGAAACGGACGCCGCGGCGACATCACCCTTGGCCTTGGCGCTCGCTATACGGGTTCGTACTATTTCGACAACGCAAATACGCGAAAATCGGAAGACGCCGTGGTCTTTGATGCGGCCTTCACCTACAAGATCCAGGAGAACACGACCTTCCAGCTGAATGTCAGCAACCTGTTCGACGAGAAGCATGTCGCCAACGATGACGGCGGGGCGTATTACTACAATCCCGGCCGCGCAATCTATGCGACGCTGCGCCAAACCTGGTGATCAAGCTGGTCCCATCGGCAATACCGCCGGCGGGACATATCCCGAATTCACCGGGGTTGCCTTACCCTGCGCCACGCCGCTGGCGTGTCGCCGGCCAGCTGCCGAAAGGCCTTCGTGAAATGGGCCTGATCGGAAAAACCGAGCCGGGCCGCAATGTCGGCCACCGTCATCTCGCTTTCCGCCAGCAGTTTCTGCGCAAGGCCGATGCGTTTTCCAAGCTGCCACTGCAGTGGCGTTTTGCCCGTTGTCTGCTTGAAGACCGTGGCGAACCAGCTTTCGGACAAGCCTACCGTCGCCGCCATCTCGGTAATGGTCAGGCGGCAATCGCCACGGGCCTCGATGCGCGAAAGGAGCTTGTTCATTTGTGCTTGCGTCAGCCTGCCATTGGCGGCCTTGCCGTCGTTTTCGGGGATATCCAGAAGACCCGCGACAATACTGCCGACGAGGCTCTCGGCATAGACTGCATGCTTCGAGGGACTTGATATCTCGTCGACCAGCAAATCCGCCAGCGTTTCTATCGCGCCGATATCCTGAATTTCGACGGGCCGGCGCAAGGCCGTCAACGCCGCCGAAGTTCCCACCGATGGCGACAGAAATCTCAGCAGCCGATCCCTGTGCATGTGCAGATTGAGATGCGAGAAGCGGCGTATGGACTTGCTGTTTGTCCACATCGGGACACCGGCGGGAACATAGATCGCTCGCGTCATGGGCCGATGATGCTGCGCGAACTCTCCGTCGTGATTCGAGATTCGAATTCGGGACGACACGTCGTCGAAGAATATCATGATGCGCGGGTCGTCGGACAGATAGTAGCCCGTGGCGCCCGACTGGCTCTCAGCCTCCCAAAAGACGCTCACCAGCCCGTCGAACTGGCGCCATTTAGCCGGCGTCACCACCCGAATGCCCTCGGTGCGCCAAATCATGGAATGCCAATAACTCAATTTTCAAATCCACTCTTGCTCGGCATGAATATTGCCGCCTGCGGACGAAACATCCCGAAAAACCTCTCACGCAATGACTTCTCCGGATAGCCCCGAAGCGTCTGTCCGGAGACCCATCTTCTATCCGAATATCCGATATAATATGAGTATTCTTATTGTGTTTACTCATCTTGACAAGCTGCCCCGCCAAAATCGCCAGTCCTAACAAGCCCGTTTTGCCTTAGAATATCAGATACTGGCTCCGCGCTATGAAGATTACGCGCAATTGTTTTTCTGAGAGGTGATGTGTTTCCGTGGCATTGCGTTTCCGGCGCCTGAAACGCAAAAAGCCTCTTGCTAGGGGCTTTTGTGGATCGCAGGGATTTTTGGTTGCGGGGGCAGGATTTGAACCTGCGGCCTTCAGGTTATGAGCCTGACGAGCTACCGGGCTGCTCCACCCCGCGTCACCAAGAATACGGACCTTTGAGGCCCGGAAGCAAGTCAGGCGCGAGCCTGATGAGGTGAGGCCGAAGAGCAATCGATTGAGTATCGATTGCCGGCCGAACGGGCTGCTCCACCCCGCGCCATTTAGGTAAGCCGCTTTGCGGCTTATCCGGTGCGTAAATCCGTGATCGGATTTATCGCGACTGCGTCACAGCTTTGCTGTGACGCGCACTGCCGGAGCAAATTGCAGAGCAATTTGTCTCCTGTAAGGGATGCACCGGCTATAGGATGGTGAGTTCCCTTGGCATTTCAAGTATTCTGCTCTGTGCCTTTGAACGACGAAAGGCCGCTTTGGGGCGGCCCTTGAGTTTGGCCAGGGGCCTTAGGTTTCGTATTGAGAAGATTTTCGATCCACATTTTCATGTG